>JBGUPW010000097.1:0-24553 GCA_045130495.1 Ruminococcus sp.
ACCGACTACACCGCTCCCGGAAGAAGACGTCCCGCTCTCGAAATCGACGCCAAGAAGTGCATCAAGTGCGGCGCCTGCATGGAAACCTGTAAGTTTAAAGCTATTTATAAGGCTTAAGGAAAGGAGAAAATAGAATGGAAATGTTGAATATTAAAATCAACGGCAAGGATTATCAGGTTGAGAAAAACACCACGATCCTGGAAGCCTGCCACAAATTCGGCATTAAAATCCCGACCTTATGCTTTCTGAAAGAAATCAACGAGATCGGCGCTTGCCGTATGTGCCTCTGCGAAGTCAAGGGCGCACGCAGCCTCGTAGCTGCCTGCGTATACCCCATCGACAGAGAGGGTACCGAAATCTTCACAAATACTCCCCAAATCCAAAAATACAGAAAGATGAACCTTGAGCTTCTTCTTTCAAACCACGACAAAAAATGTTTGTCCTGCCCCAGAAGCAACAACTGCGAGCTGCAGCAGCTCTGCCTTGAATACGGCGTTGACGAGAATGTATTTGACGGTGAAGAGACTCATTACGAGGAAGATCACTCCACTCTGCACCTCGTTCGCAACAACAACAAGTGCATCCTCTGCCGCCGCTGCGTAGCTGCCTGTAAGAATCAGTATGTATCGGTAATCGGCGCCAACAACCGCGGCTTCGACACCGCTATCGGCTGCGCTTTCGATCAGGATCTCAACAACGTATCGTGCGTAAGCTGCGGTCAGTGTACCGTTGTTTGTCCCACAGGCGCGCTTGTTGAGCGCGACGACACCGACAAGGTGTTCGCTGCTATCGCCGATCCCACAAAGCACGTTGTTGTTCACACAGCTCCTTCTATCCGCGCCACCCTCGGCGAGTGCTTCGATATGCCCATCGGCACCAACGTAACCGGCAAAATGGCAGCGGCTCTCAAAATGCTCGGCTTTGACAAGGTATTCGACACCAACTTCGGCGCCGACCTCACCATCATGGAAGAGGGAACCGAGTTTATCCAGCGCGTTCAGAACGGCGGCGTACTGCCCATGATCACATCATGCTCACCCGGTTGGGTCAAGTTCTGCGAGCATTATTATCCCGACCTCATTCCGCACCTCTCAACCTGCAAATCACCCCAGCAGATGCAGGGCGCTATGATCAAATCCTACTACGCTAAGAAAGCGGGCATCGATCCCAAGGATATCGTTGTTGTATCGGTAATGCCTTGCGTAGCCAAGAAGTTTGAGATCAAGCGCGACGATCAGGGCAGAGACGGAATGCAGGATAACGACATCTCCATCACCACCCGTGAGCTTGCCAAGATGATCAAGAGAGCCGGTATTCAGTTTACCGAGCTTGAAGACGCCGAGTTCGATCCGATCATGGCTATTGGCTCCGGTGCGGGCACGATCTTCGGAGCAACCGGCGGCGTTATGGAAGCTGCTCTCAGAACAGTTGCCGATAAGCTCACCGGCGAAGACCTCAAGCAGATCGATTACAACGAGGTTCGCGGCACCGAAGGCATCAAGGAAGCCACTTATGAGGTTGCCGGCATGAACGTTAAGGTTGCCGTTGCTTCCGGTCTTAAGAACGCGGCTGTTATCCTTGACAAGATCCGCGCAGGCGAAGCAGATTATCAGTTTGTTGAAATCATGTGCTGCCCCGGCGGCTGCGTAAACGGCGGCGGTCAGCCCATTCAGCCCGGTCATGTTAGAAACTTCGTTGACCTCAAGGCGCTCAGAGCAAAGGCTCTCTATGAGGACGATGTAAACCTGCCCTACAGAAAGTCCCACGATAACCCCGAAATCAAGGCTATCTATGAGGAATATCTCGGCGAGCCCGGTTCACATCTCGCTCACGAGCTGCTCCATACCTCCTATGTTGAAAGAGCAAAGGGCATTTAAGCTTTAAAGATTCATACAAAATAAATTAGGCGGCAGTGTTTAATAAAGCGCTGCCGCTTTATACTTATTATTAGGTAATAGTATCAGATATAAATAAAACGGAAGTGTAGTAATATGAAAAAGATAATTCCGATTTTAATTGCAGCCACGGCATTGATCGTGCTTTTCGGCTGCGCTGCGAAAAAGGACGATTCAAAAGTGACGTCGGAAAAAGCAGAGGAAACAAAGACGAACGAAAGCACTGAAACGACAGCCGAAAGCGGCGGTTCATCGGTGCGTGAAATTTACTGCGACAACGGCGGCGAAAAAATTTACGGCGTTGCCTATATAGCCGACGTCGGCAAAAAGACGCCGCTTGTGATTCTGTCGCACGGTCTCGGAGCCAATCATCACAGCTGCGAGTCATACGCGAAAAGGCTTCAGGAAAACGGCTATTCGGCGTATGTGTTTGATTTCCCGAACGGAAGCAGCACCGGGCTTGAAAACAAAAGCGGTTCCGACAGCAGGAAGATGTCGGTTATGACCGAGGCTCAGGCGCTCAAGTCTGTTATCGCTGCCGCGAAGAGCTGGGATTTCGCAGATGCAGATAAAATCTTTCTGTTCGGAGAGAGTCAGGGAGGAATCGTTTCGACAGTTGCCGCCTGCGACGCTCCCGACGATATCGCCGGCTTAATGCTGCTCTATCCTGCTTTTAACATTCCCGATGATGTGCGCGCCGCTTATGCGAGCCTTGACGATGTTCCCGAGGAATACGATATTTTCGGTTGGATCGACGTCGGCAAGATTTACGCCGCTGACGTTTGGGATCTGGACATTTACGAAAAGCTTGCAAGCTACGACGGCGACGTTCTGATCATCCACGGAAACAGTGATTCAATTGTCAACGTCTCTTATTCCGAAAAGGCTGAGGCGACGCTTAAAAACTGCGAGCTTCATATAATCGACGGAGCTGACCACGGCTTCAACGGCGACGACTATGAGCAGGCTGTCAGCTATATCCTGAACTATTTAAAAGAAAGGAACTGAGATGGCTTCAACAAAAGAATACGCCGACTATATTTTAGAGCAGCTCAGCGGCTTGGATGGGATTTCTTCGAGAAAAATGATGGGGGAGTACATTCTTTACTGCGACGGAAAGGTGTTCGGCGGAATATACGACAACCGTTTCCTCGTAAAGCCCGTCAACTCGGCGACTGCGTTAATGCCCTCGGCTCCGCGAGAGTTGCCGTATGAAGGCGCGAAAGAAATGCTTTTGGTTGAAAACACCGATGACAGGGAGTTTCTGGAAAAGCTCGTGACCGCAATTGCTAAAGAGCTTCACGAACCGAAAAAGAGAAAATAATTCAGCCCACATGAACAAGGAAAAGTGGATAACCGCAGCCCTCGACGGCTCCGCGGACAGCGAAAAAATCAAAAGCCTGCTTGACATGAGCTTTGATTTGACAGCCGTTAAAAGGGGGAGACGGGGGAGAAGTAAAGCAAAATAAATCAGTAAAAGACCCCACACATCGGAGTGACAGTCCGTTGTGTGGGGTTGGTTTATAAATTTTTCAGATGTTATACTACTGTCTCGAAAAGCCGCAGCTTTTTTATCAGATTTCTTATCAATAAGTCCAGGTGTAGTCGTTAACGCTGGTGAGATACTCGCTTTCGTAGATACCTTCACCGTTGTTGCCGGTGATGAAAATATTCTCGCTGCCGAGTAATGTATCGCCTTTATAAGCGTTGCAGGTGATAGTGGAACCGACGGGAAGGTTAACCGAAAGACTCTCAACAGGGTTGTTGATAACATTCTCGATACCTGTCTTTTTCTGATATTCGGAGCTTGTGAAGTGGAATCTGTAAGCGACAAAGAAGTTGCGGACGTCTGTCTCCAGATGAGCGTCAGAGGCGTTGCCGTTAATGATTATCTTCTTCTCAACGTTGTCGATGATATCCATGCCCTTAACGGTGTATCTGTCGGGATCTTCGGCAGCGGATTTTGCAAGTGTGAGGAACTCATCACGGTGAACAACTTCCATTCTGTAAACAACAGTGCCGTGAATACCGTTCTCATTGTCACACAGACCGTTTTCCCAGTTGACCGAGCACATACGGAAGGTGTATTCCTTGCCGTATACGACTTCCTTCATCTCGCCGCCGTAATAGATCGTGCCGTCACTGAATTCGACAGCCATTTTTAAGGGAGCGTCGATCCTGATGCTGACCTTTTCACCCTCTGCTTCTTCGGGAGCTTCGGTGGCGGGAGCTTCGGTAGCAGGAGCCTCGGTAGGAGTTTCGGTCGCGGGCTCAACAGGCTCTGTGCTTGCAGCGGTGCCCGATACAAAGTGGCTGTATCTACCTTCGATGCTCAAAATTGTCTTTCCGTCGATTACGGAAACGGTAACGGCAGCATTGCTTCCGTTTTTGTTAGGTGTTTCTGCGGTGCCGAGACCCTTCAGGATCGCAAATTCACTTACGGAGCCTGCAAGCGAACCGTCAGCAGCCTTGGCTTGAGCGATGATCTCATCGTCAGTGCGGTTATCGTCGGCAGCAACCCAGATCAACGCGCCGTTCGCCTGCTTTACCCATGCGATCGAAGCGCCGGTAATGTCATAATCATAACCAACGTCGTTGTTTTCGATGAGATGATCCGTATAGGAGATCTCAGCGGCTTCTTCGGTAGTTGCCGATACAGCGGGGATCGCCGCAGCGACCATCATCGCTGCGAGAATAAATGCTAATGCTTTTTTCATAATTTTTCCTCCGTTTCCACGGACATAAAAATACAGTCCGTGCAAAATCAAATTGATTTGCAGCCGGACTGTCATTACATTATGAAATGTATTAGACTCCTGAGCTTTCCGTCCCTGCGTTTCCACAGGTTTGGCAACAGCTTATAAATTTTGCAGATAATATAGTATATGTACATTAACTGCAATGTGTGTATTATAACAAAACATTGTTTAGTTGTCAAGAATTAGATTTTAAAAAATAAATAAATTTCTTAGCCTAAAATATAAAAAATATGTCAAATTGTGGACAAATGCAGATTAAAAGAAAAGCCGAATGAGTAACTCGCTCTCTAACTGGTTTGTTGCTGACTACTGTTATGAAACAAAAACTCGTACGAAAAAGAAGGCTTTGTGTAAGCAAAACGTGGTGTCGGTGACCTTATTTCGTTGCAATCAGCTTATTGTTGCTCGATTCAAACGACATCATTTTTTTATGTACCGATGCATTTTCTTAGGAAATCCTCAACGTCCTTGTTGATGCAAAGTGTTTTCTTAAGATAGAAGCCGCTCCGGCAATTCGTGAGGGCGGTGCTTTTTTCGGAATTTGTTATTTAACCCCTTATGGCAAATTCATCCTTGTTCGGTGTTGTGAATTCAACTTATTTATGATATAATACTATCCATAAACCGCAGGAGGTGGACGAATGAAAAAAACAGCCGTCGGCATTTTGGCTCATGTCGATTCGGGCAAGACAACGCTCTCTGAAGCTTTGATGTACTGCTCGGGCAACATCGGCAAGCTTGGCAGGGTCGATCATCGGGACTCCTTTTTAGACACCTTCTCGCTTGAAAGGGAGAGGGGCATTACTATCTTTTCAAAGCAAGCCCTGCTCAGGCTCGGCGAGTCGGAGTATTATCTGTTAGACACGCCGGGACACGCCGATTTTTCAGCGGAAACGGAGCGCACCCTGCAGGTGCTGGATTACGCTGTTTTGGTCATAAGCGGAACAGACGGCGTTCAGAGCCATACCAAAACGCTTTGGAGGCTTTTGCAAAAGTACGGCGTTCCCGTTTTTATATTTGTAAACAAAACCGATTTACCCGGCGTTGATTCCTCGCGAGTTATTAATGAGCTGAGGGGAACGCTGAGCGATTGCTGCGTTGACTTTTCCGACGAGGGCTGCGACGAGTTTTTTGAGAACGTCGCACTTTGCAGTGACGAGCTGCTCTCTGCTTATGAGAACGGCGAAATAAGCGATTCGGATATTTCAAAGGCTGTTGCCGACAGAAAGCTCTTCCCTTGCTTTTTCGGCTCCGCTTTAAAATTAAACGGAGTTAAGGAGTTTTTGGACGCGCTCGACCGCTTGACCGTTATGCCTGTTTACGGCGACGAATTCGGCGGGAGAGTTTATAAAATCTCGGAGGACGCGCAGGGAAGCAGGCTTTCATTTATAAAGATCACCGGAGGAGTCCTGAGGGTAAGGGACGTTCTTCCGAGCCCGAAAAACACGGACGGCGAAAAAGTAAATCAAATCAGGATATATTCGGGAGAAAAATTCACCTCTGTAACCGAAGCATCGGCGGGAACGGTATGCGCCGTTACGGGCGTGACCTTTACGCGGTGCGGCGACGGTCTCGGCGCGGAATCGGGCTCGCTCTCACCTGTGCTGGAGCCTGTTCTGACTTACCGCGTTGAGCTGCCCGACGGAGTAAGCGCGAGAACGGCGCTTGAAAAAATGCGTATCCTCGAAGCGGAGGATCCAATGCTCAACGTCGCATGGGACGAGCGGCACGGCGGAATCCAACTCAGACTGATGGGCGAGATCCAGCTTGAAGTGCTGCGCGGAGTTATTTCGGAGCGTTTCGGCTTTGAGGTTGGATTCGGCAGGGGCGATATAATCTACAAGGAAACGATTGAGAGCACCGTTGAGGGCGTGGGGCATTTTGAGCCGCTGCGCCATTACGCCGAAGTTCATCTCCTGTTAAAGCCCGCAAAGCGAGACAGCGGACTTGTTTTCAACACCGCCTGCAAGGAAAATCTTCCCGAAAAGAACTGGCAAAGGCTGATTCTCACTCACTTGTACGAGAAAACACATCTTGGGGTGCTGACGGGTTCCCCGATAACCGATATGGAAATCACGCTCGTTTCGGGCAAGGCGCACCCCAAGCACACCGAGGGCGGAGATTTCAGGCAGGCTACCTACCGCGCCGTCAGGCATGGCCTGCGCTGCGCAAAAAGCGTATTGCTTGAACCCGTTTACGACTTCACGATCGAGCTTCCCGCCGAATGTCTGGGCAGAGCTATGAACGACGTTCAGCGCATGAGCGGAAGCTTCTCCCAGCCTGTTCAGAACGGCGACGTCTGTTTCCTCAGCGGAACGGCTCCCGTGTCCGAAATGCAGGACTACTCCGCTGAGCTTATTAGATACACGCGCGGAGTCGGAAAAATTTCGCTGACTCTCGGCGGCTATCAGCCGTGCCATGATTCGGAGGAGGTAATCAAGCGTATAGGCTACGACCCGGACGCCGATCTGCTGAATCCATGCGACTCGATATTCTGTTCTCACGGCGCAGGTCACACCGTAAAATGGGACGAGGTAACAAATCATATGCACCTTTCTTCCGCTCTGCGCAAGGAGGAAGAGCCTTCATCCGGTTCCGGTACGGGCTATTTTGCCGCAAGGCGGGGTCAGACGGATATTTTCGCCGCCGACAAGGAGCTTATGAGAATATTCGAGCAGACCTACGGTCCCGTAAAAAAGAGGGCTAAACCACCTGAAAAACGGGTTTTCAAGGCTCCCGAAAAGTCCGCCGGAAAGAAAGCTGCTAAGGCTCCCAATTACGACGGAACAGAGTATCTGCTTGTTGACGGCTACAATGTTATTTTTGCGTGGGAGCACCTGAGAAAACTGGGCTTTGACGGGTCGAGAGAGAAGCTTGTAAATATACTTTGCAACTTTCAGGGCTATAAAAAATGCGAAGTGATTTTGGTTTTTGACGCGTATAAGGTCAAAGGCGGCAAGGGCGAGATAGAGCGTGTGAACGGCATAAGCGTCGTATACACAAAGGAAGCCGAAACCGCCGATATGTACATAGAAAAGACCTCTCACAAGCTTGCGAAGAACCATAAAGTTAGGGTCGTTACCTCCGACGGGCTTGAACAGCTTATTATTCTCGGCAACGGCGCTCTGCGCGTGCCTTCCGCGTCGTTTTTGGAGGAGGTAAGGCAGGCTGAGGAAGAGATCCGCGCGATAATTAATAATTCGGATAAGGAATAATAAATAACAAATAACAAAATTGAAACCTTATTACCCCGTTTCTTACAGTGTTTGGGTATTGAACACAAAAGCAGATTGTTGTATAATAAATCTAAACAAGGAAAAGAAAAATCAGACTGTCTTTTTGAATGGGGATAGGTATGACAAAACTGAAAAAAACGCTGCTCAGCAAGTCGCTTTACAGGCAGTGCTATATCATCTGCCTTTTTGCCTGCAACATATCATATCTGCATTTTGCAGCGTATGTCGTGCTGTGCTTTATGGTGATTTGGGGAGCTTTTTTAGCCGTTTACCATGAGATCAAAATAAGAACCTCGCTGAAGACCCGCTTCGGCTTTTGGCTTATCGCCTTTCTTGTGTCGAACGTGGTGACAATGCTTATCCATTTGTTGGATAACCTTTTCATCAACTTCGTGTTCATTTTGCACTTAGCCATATGCTTCTTTGTGTTTTACTCGGTTCACACGGAAAAGCAGCTCAACCCCAAACGCGAGCTGTTCAACATAAGCCGCGTGATTATCTATGTCACAACGGTTATGGGAATAGTCGGCTTGGCTTGCATGGTTATGGGCGTCAACTTTGAGTTCCTTACGGTTAAGTTTATCATTTACGAAAACCGCTTCACGGGCTTGTTTACAAATCCGAATCAGCTCGGATTTGCCGCAGTCGTGGCGCTCTTCTGCTGTCATATGATGTTAAAGCGCGACTTTGTGGAACAGTCGGGCTGCCGCCGAATGAGCCGCATATGGATCGGCTGCTGCGCGGCGGTGAACAGCATTTCACTTTTGCTTTGCGACTCAAACGGCGCTATGGTGCTTTTGGTAGGCTACGCGGTTTTCTTTGTGGTTTACTTGATGTTCGGCAGAGAAAGCAAGTTCAGCGTTAAGCAAATCATTGTAAAGTCACTCGCCTGCCTTTTGGCCGGATTGGTTATTGTTTCGTCGATGTTTTTGCTGAGAACCGTTTGCCAGCTCGGTTTCTCGGAGCTTATCAAGACAAAGCAGTCGATCACGTCGCAAACCGATAAAAAGGAAGATGACTCTTTCCCTGAGCCGATCACGTTTGAGCACGAAAACGCCAACGTGGATTCCGGCAGATTTGTGCTTTGGCAACAGGGCGCTCAGTTGTTCCTAAATAACTTTCTAATGGGAATCGGCAAGGGAAATATCGCGGAATACGGCGAAAGAACATTTGAAAACGGCATAAAGTTTGCCGACCAGTACGGCGACCTCGCGGCATGGCGAATCGACTTTCACAACGGATATCTATCTATACTTGTTTGTTCGGGAATAGTCGGATTCACGCTGTTTATGATTTTCGCGATACGAATATTTTCAAGCACCACAAAACACGTCCTTCGCGACGAACGGCTTCAAAACAGCGAGTTCCCGTGTATGTATTCGTTCCTTTGCGCTTACGCGGTGTATTCATTTGTAGAAGTTACGCTCTTATTCAACATAATGTTCACGGTGCTTTTCTTCTGGCTGATTTTAGGATATACCTCCTGCTACCTGACGAAAAATATCCCCGACCACCCGATAGAGCACGTGACGCTTTTCGGCAGACAATTCAGGAAAACTCTGTTTTGATTATGTCTTATACTTAAATATAATAACCCCTTCCTCTGCTTGAACGGCTTACGCCGGTTGATGAGGAAGGGGTGTTTTAGTTCGGAATGACAGTCGATTCAGCCGACCTCCACCGATTATGCTGCGTGAAATGTAGGTTATCCTGTCCTTACGTGTACAATCCAAACTAAGCGTTTCACGCTCCAAAATAAAATAAAACAAAATAATTCTTTTAAGATATTGAAAACCTTAAGCTTTTTCTGTATAATATATGAGTTAAAATATATTTAAAAGGTAGTTGAGTAACAATGAAAAAAGCAGCTGTTATCATGGGTTCCGACAGTGATTTCCCCGTTGTTTCAAAGGCGGTCATCAAGCTGAAGGAATTCGGCATTCCCTATGAGGTCCACGTTATGAGCGCCCACCGCACTCCCGACGCGGCAGCCAAATTCGCCGCTGACGCGCGCAAAAACGGCTTCGGCGTTATCATTGCCGCCGCAGGCATGGCGGCTCATTTGGCAGGCGTACTCGCGGCAAAGACTACTCTGCCCGTTATCGGAATTCCGTGCAGGTCTTCCCAGCTTGACGGCATGGATGCTCTGCTTGCAACTGTTATGATGCCCACAGGAATACCCGTTGCTACGGTTGCGATCGACGGCGCCGCAAACGCGGCTATTCTTGCCGCTGAGATTCTCGCGCTTTCCGACGATAAGCTTGCCGAAAAGCTTGAAAATATGAAAGCAGACATGGAGAACGGCGTCGCCAAGAAGGACGAGGCAATGCAAGCTAAGGTGGCAGAGCTTTTATGATAAATGATTACAACATCGGCTTCGACGAGGACAAGGCAATGGACGAATGCGGAGTGTTCGGGGTTTACCTTTTCAACGACGACCTGAAAATAGCGGGCATCACCCGCGACGCGCTTTACAGCCTGCAGCACAGGGGACACGTCAGCGCGGGTATCACCGTCAACGACAACCGCAACTTTGTTACTGTTAAGGAGCTCGGAATGGTGTCCGAGGTGTTCCCGGACAAGGCGCTCGAAAAGCTTCCCGAGGGCAAAATTGCCGTCGGTCATGTGCGCTACACCTTGAACGCAACCCTTGACCGTGCCGCTAATCAGCCGCTTGTGCTGCGCTACAAGGAGGGCTCCATTGCTATCGCGAGCAACGGCTCGATCACGAATTTCCCCGAGATCCGCAGAGAGCTTGAGCGCGGCGGTTCGATTTTCCAGTCCAACTCAAACGCCGAGCTTATGGCATATGTCATAGCGACCGAGCGGATCTACACTCAGAATCTTGAGGATGCGGTGCTCAGAGCGATGAAGCGGCTGAAGGGAGCGTATTCAACTGTTATCTGCGCCCCTACCCGTCTTATAGGCTTCCGCGATATTTACGGCTTCCGTCCGCTCTGCGTCGGCAAGCTCCGCGACAGCTATATCATTACCTCGGAAAGCTGCGTTATTGACACTCTGGGCGGCGAGCTTATCCGCGATGTCGCTCCGGGTGAGATGGTCGTTGTGGACGAGGACGGCTTTCACAGCTATATGCTCGACCAAAAGGCGACAAAAACCTCGCTCTGTGTTTTTGAGTATGTTTACGTGGCGCGCCCCGACAGCGTTATCGACGGCGTAAGCGTCTATTCTGCCCGCAGCAAGGCGGGCGAGCTGCTCTTTAAAGAATACCCCATTAAAGCCGATATGGTCTGCGGCGTTCCCGATTCGGGAATCATAGCAGCCGAGGGCTACGCCCGAGCGTCGGGCATTCCCTATGGAATGGGCTTTATGAAAAATAAATTTCTCGGCAGAAACGCCGGGACAGGCATGAATAAGAAAAAGCGCCTGTTGCACACTAAGCTTACCGCGCTGAAAGCGAACGTTGCGGGCAAGCGGATAGTCGTTATCGACGATTCAATAGTGCGCGGTCAGACCTCGCAGCACATTGTAAACCTGCTGCGCGGCGCGGGCGCGAAAGAAATACATATGCTTATCAGCTCTCCGCCGTTTGTTGAGCCGTGTTATTTCGGCATCGACATAAGCGACAGGGAGAGCCTGATAGCGAACAGAATGAGTATCGAGGAAATACGCCGTGAGATCGGCGCCGATACTTTGGGCTACCTCAGCATTGAAAGCCTACGCAAAACCGCCGAGGGCGCGAATATCAAGCTGTGCGACGGCTGCTTTACAAAGCAGTTCAGCGCCGAGGTTCCCACCACCTTCTTTGTGGATAAGTACGCTAATAAAATACACATACACAATAAATAACCAATATCAGCAACTTAAGAGAAATGCTTTGAATTTTTGGTTTTGTTTGCATTAGGTGAGATTGACAGTTAACATCACCCTGATATTGTAGGGGCGCACCCGTGTGTGCGCCCGGGCGAACACATTGGTTCGCCCCTACGACTTGTTTGAATACTTCTCTTAAGATGTAAATAGTGAATTTATTACGGAGGTTCTTAATGGAAAGCTTTTCTGAAAGTTACAAGGCGGCAGGCGTTGATATCACCGCCGGCTACAAAAGCGTGGAGCTTATGAAAAAGCACGTTGCGCGCACAAATATTTCCGGCGTTGTTTCGGGAATCGGCGGCTTCGGCGGACTTTTCGCTCCCGACTTTAAGGGCATGGAAGAACCCGTGCTTATCAGCGGCACCGACGGCGTCGGCACAAAAATCAAGTTGGCGTTTCTGCTTGATAAGCACAACACAATAGGTATCGACTCTGTGGCGATGTGCGTCAACGACGTTGTATGCTGCGGCGCAAAGCCGTTGTTCTTCCTCGACTATATTGCCATTGGAAAGAATATTCCCGAAAAAGTCGCCTCGATCGTAGAGGGTATAGCAGAGGGCTGCGTTCAGTCGGGCTGCGCTCTTATCGGGGGAGAAACCGCCGAGCACCCGGGACTGATGCCCGAGGACGAATACGACGTTGCAGGCTTCTGCGTAGGTATTGCCGACAAGCCCAAGATGATCGACGGCTCAAAGCTAAAGGTCGGCGATATTTTGATAGGCTTGCGCTCATCGGGCGTTCATTCCAACGGTTTTTCGCTCGTCAGAAAGATTTTTGACATTAACGAAACCACAATTAACAACACATATCCCGAGCTCGACAAGCCTTTGGGCGAGGCTCTGCTGACCCCGACAAAAATCTATGTAAAGCCCGTTCTTGCGCTCATGGAGCAGGTTGAGGTCAAGGCTGTTTCGCACATCACGGGCGGCGGCTTCTACGAGAATATCCCGAGAATGCTCACCGACGGGCTTTCCGCGAAGATAACCAAGTCGGCTATCCCGGTGCTCCCGATATTCCGGCTTATGCAGCGCGTCGGAAACATAAGCGAGCACGATATGTTCAACACCTTTAACATGGGCGTCGGAATGGTTATCGCCGTGGCTGCAGAAGATGCTGACAAAGCCCTTGAGGTGCTTGCCGCAAACGGGGAAGACGCTGTTGTGCTGGGTGAGGTCATCGAGGGAAGCGAAGGAGTTGTTTTCGCGTAATGAAAAATATCGTCGTTTTAGTGTCGGGAGGCGGCACAAATTTACAGGCTTTGATTGACGCGCAGAACAGGGGAGAGATAAACGGCGGAAAAATCACCTGCGTGATATCCTCCAACCCGAACGCTTACGCTCTTGAACGTGCCGCGAAAAACGGCATTGAAACCGACGTCATAAGGCGCAGGGACTTTGCCGCGTTTGACGAATACGACTCCGCGCTCACGGCTCTTCTAAAAGAGAAAAACGCCGATTTGATCGTTTTGGCAGGCTTTATGACTATCCTCGGCAAGCAGGTTATAAATGAGTTTGAAAACAGCATAATCAACATTCACCCCGCGCTTATCCCGTCCTTCTGTGGCGAGGGCTATTACGGTCTGCGAGTACACGAGGAGGCTCTGAAAAAGGGCGTAAAGGTGACGGGCGCGACGGCGCATTTCGTGAACGAGATCTGCGACGGCGGTCCTATCATTCTTCAAAAAGCGGTTGAAGTGCTCGACGGCGACACACCGGAGGTTTTACAGAGAAGGGTAATGGAGCAGGCGGAGTGGAAGATTCTCCCGAAGGCAGTCGCTCTTTTCTGCGAAGATAAAATAAAAGTTACAGATAATAAAACCGTAATTCTCAAATAGGAGGAAATTATGAAAGCGGTATCACTTACAAAAGAAATTTCATCAACATCATATCCCGGAAGAGGAATCGTACTCGGCAGATCAGCCGACGGCACAAAGGCGGTCATCGCCTATTTCATCATGGGCAGAAGCGAAAACAGCCGCAACCGCGTGTTTGTCGAGACGGCTGACGGCATTAAAACCGAGGCTTTTGACCCCTCGAAGCTCACCGACCCCTCGCTTATCATTTACGCTCCTGTCCGCGTGCTCGGCAATAAAACGATCGTCACCAACGGCGACCAGACCGACACCGTTTATGATCTTATGAATCAGCAGCTCACATTTGAGCAGGCTCTTCGCACAAGAGAGTTTGAGCCCGACGCTCCCAACTACACCCCGAGAATTTCGGGTATAGTGAAATGCTCCGACGGCAAAATGAATTACGCCATGTCTATCCTCAAGAGCGCGAACGGCAATCCCGACTCCTGTGAGAGATACACCTTCTCATACGACGCTCCTTTGGCGGGCTTCGGCAGATATATCCACACCTATGTCGGCGACGGCAATCCTCTTCCGAGCTTTGAAGGCGAGCCGACCTTGGTTGAGATCGGCAATGAAGACATAGACGCGTTTGCCGAAAGCGTATGGAACGCGCTTGACGACGACAATAAGGTTTCGCTGTTTGTGCGTTATATCGACGTTGAAACAGGTAAGGCGGAATCAAGGATAATCAATAAGAATAAATAAGAATAAATAGACAATAGAAAATAGACATAGAAAGGGACGAAAACCCATGAATGAACTGCAACTCAAATACGGCTGCAACCCCAATCAGAAGCCTTCCAAAATTTTCATGCAGGACGGAAAGGAGCTTCCCGTTGAGGTTCTGAACGGCAAGCCCGGTTATATCAATTTTCTCGACGCTTTTAACTCATGGCAGTTAGTGCGCGAGCTTAAGGCTGCGACGGGTCTTCCCGCAGCGGCTTCCTTCAAGCACGTAAGCCCGGCAGGTGCGGCAGTTGCCACCGAGCTTTCCGACACGCTTAAAAAGATTTACTTTGTTGACGATTTGGAGCTTTCTCCGATAGCCTCAGCCTATGCGATGGCGCGCGGCGCCGACAGAATGTCCTCCTACGGCGACTGGGTAGCTCTCTCCGACGTCTGCGACGTTCAGACCGCAAAGCTTCTCCAAAGAGAGGTTTCCGACGGCATTATCGCGCCCGGCTACACCCCCGAGGCTCTTGAGGTTTTAAAGACCAAGAGAAAGGGCAACTACAACGTTGTTAAAATCGATCCCGATTACGTTCCCGCTCCTATCGAGCACAAGGACGTTTTCGGCATTACATTTGAGCAGGGCAGAAACGAGCTTAAAATTGACGAGGAAATGCTCATGCAGAACATCGTCACCAAGAACAAGGAGCTCACAGAGGAAGGCAAGCGCGATCTGCTCATTGCCCTCATCACGCTCAAATACACCCAGTCTAACTCCGTATGCTACGCCAAGGGTGGACAGGCTATCGGCGTTGGCGCGGGTCAGCAGTCGAGAATCCACTGCACCCGTCTCGCGGGCAACAAGGCAGATATCTGGTATATCCGCCAGCATCCGAAGGTAATGAACCTCCCGTTTGTTGACAATATCCGCCGTCCCGACCGCGACAACACGATCGACGTTTATATCTCCGACGATTACGAGGATGTTTTAGCCGACGGCACATGGGAGCTTTTCTTCAAGACAAAGCCCGAGCCTCTCACCAAGGAGGAGAAAAAGGAGTGGCTCGCCACATTAAAGGGCGTTTCTCTCGGCTCCGACGCTTTCTTCCCGTTCGGCGACAATATAGAGCGTGCCAAGCGTTCGGGCGTTGAGTTCGTGGCTCAGCCCGGCGGATCGATCCGCGACGACAACGTAATCGACACCTGCGACAAGTACGGCATGACAATGTGCTTCACAGGTATTCGTTTGTTCCACCACTAAATATTAAAGTGTGGAGTGTGGAGCCGGGCATCCAAAGGCAACCGGCACAATCCGAAGCATTATTACTCGGCGCTTTGCGCCCAATATTTTTAAACTTCATACTCCACACTAAATTAAAAGAGGTTATACAATGAAAATATTAATGATTGGTTCGGGCGGCAGAGAGCACGCTCTTATTAAGAAGCTGCTTGAAAGCCCCAAATGCGAAAAGCTTTACTGCGCCCCCGGCAACGGCGGAATCTCACGCGACGCCGAGCTTGTAAACATCGGTGTTATGGACAAGGATGGCATGGTTAAGTTCGCGCTCGACAATGAAATAGATCTGGTTTTTGTAGCTCCCGACGACCCGCTCGCTGCAGGCATGGTTGACGCTCTTGAGGCTGCGGGGATCCGCGCCTTCGGTCCCAACGCCGCCGCCGCGATCATCGAGGCGTCAAAGGTGTTCTCAAAGAACATGATGAAAAAATACGGTATCCCCACCGCAAAATACGAGGTATTTGACGACCCCGAAAAGGCGATCGCTTATGTAAAAGCGGAGAACACGACTCCCGTAGTTGTAAAGGCTGACGGTCTCGCGCTCGGAAAGGGCGTTATTATCGCTCAGACGATAGACGACGCTGTTTCGGCTATAAAGTCCATAATGGAGGATAAGCAGTTCGGCGATTCGGGAAACAATATCGTTATCGAGGAATTCTTGACGGGTCCAGAGGTGTCCGTTTTGGCGTTTACCGACGGAAAATGCGTGAAGCCTATGGTTAGCTCCAAGGATCACAAGCGCGCCTATGACAACGACGAGGGTCTCAACACTGGCGGCATGGGCACCGTTAGCCCCAACCCCTACTACACCGACGAGCTTGCCGACGAGTGTATGCGCACTATCTTTTTGCCGACGATAGAAGCGATGAACAAAGAGGGCAGACCCTTCAAGGGCTGTCTGTATTTCGGCTTGATGATGACCCCGAAGGGACCGAAGGTCATAGAGTATAATGCCCGTTTCGGAGATCCCGAGGCTCAGGTAGTGCTCCCCAGACTCAAAACCGATTTGGTGGACATCTGCGAGGCTGTTATCGACGGTAAGCTCTCCGAGCTTGATATCGAGTGGTACGACGGTGCGGCGGCTTGCGTTGTAATGGCGAGCGGCGGCTATCCCGTAGCCTATAAGAAAGGTATTGAGATCTCCGGGCTTGACGAAAACGGACAGGCTGACGGCGCGGTGGTTTATCACGCCGGAACAAAATACGAGAACGGCAAATTCTACACGAGCGGCGGCAGAGTGCTCGGCGTTACAGCCAAGGCGCCCACGCTCGACGAGGCTCTTGAAAAGGCGTACTCAGCTGTAAAAAAAATCAGCTTTGAGGGCGCTCATTGCCGCACCGATATCGGAAGAACAAAATAAACTGTAATAAAATAAAATTCAGCGGCTAAGCTGAGGATTTTGCAAACGAACCGGGTATCACTACCCGGTTCTCGCTTTAGTCGTAATATTACAACCTAACTCATATTCCCGCGTTCTGACGTGCCGATGAAAGAACGTTATTCTTATTCTTTTCTGAACTAAATCTTTGTCCGTTTCAACTCCGAAGTTTTAATGCTGTAAATCAGGATTTATACGGATGGCAATTCCATTTCAGAAGTCATAGAAACAAATCCATATCTCTCATACAGTTTTCTTCCCATATCTGTTGCCTCAAGGCTGATAGATGTAATTCCATGCTTTTTTGCGTCTTGAATAAGTAGATCGAGCGTCCTTGTGGCAATACCCATTCTTCTATAATCAGGTCTGGTATACATATTCATAATATATGCTTTTTTACCAGTTGGATTATGAAATGTTGGCATAACTGTATAGTAGCTTATTCCACCGGCACCAATAAAAGTATCTCTGTCAAAAATCAGATATGCTGTATGGAGATCATTTGTTAAAGCGCTCTCATAATAAACACGAGACTCTGTTTCTACCCCGGACATATCAATATTATCGTCAAGATTATTTGCCGCTCTTAACACTTGAATTCGGGTTTTGATCAACAGATCCAGATCATCAATAGTTGCTTTTCTGTATTCAAGTTTCATTTTTATGATCTCCTAAATTCCAATTTATGCTTTTTAAGATTTAACAGTAAATGATGTAAATCAGATTTAAGACTATTTAATTAATGATTTCTTCAAGAACTTTAACAGCTAACGCTACCATATCACTACAGGTTGTGGAGAACAATTCGTGCTTTTTTGCGTACGCTATTCCTTCCTGCGTGGTAATGTCACAACCGAGAATATCATTACAAATGTATGATCCGTTTAGTTCCTTGAAGCGATTTAGAAAACGATCTGTCATCTGATTTGCACGGTTTCGACTGTCAAGATCATTTTTATCAGATTGACCGTATATCATACCAAGAACCATTAAAGCTCCTGAACACGCCCCGCATACTTCGCCTTTTCTCAAACCTGCGTTAAAGCAGTAAGCAATTTTTAAAGCTTGTTCTTCACTCAGTCCAAGATCATCAGCGTATGCAGCGAGAACAGATTGCGAGCAATGAAATTTTTCTTTAAAATACGATAATGCTTTATCTTCGTGTGTCATTTGAATCCTCCTGTAAATACAGATTTATGTTGTTTACGATTATATCACATCGGCTTTTATTTGTCTATCGCTTATACAATCAGAAAAGCAGGCAACCTCGTAAAAGGCCGCCTGCGATTGATTTGATTATTACTGCAAATCGGAATTGATATATGTATTTACCATTCGTTAGTGTAATCCTGACGGTCAAAAATGGTAAACTCTGTAACCTCATATTCCTGTATGCCTGCTTTGATAAAAGGATCATTCTCTATGAAGCTCTGAATGGACTCGTTTTCCATTCTTACCAGAATTATTCCGCCCCAACCTTCTTTCTTCGGTCCTGAGAGCAAGACATCACCTTTGTCCTTGTAGGCTTTCAGATAGGCGTGATGCTCGTTCAAAATTCCTTTGAAATTTGGGATCTCAGCCGGTTTTTTGATCATATTTCCGATCAATACATAATACTTCATTGTGTGCCTCCTTTTATTTTTTTTTGCTTTTATATTATATCATTTTATCGCCTTTTTGTCTATACATAAAACAAAAAAAGCAGGCAACCTTATAGGCTGCCTGCGTAGATACGAAATATCATAACTCTCGAAAATCGCATAAACAACGGGATTTTCGGGGCATTTCGGGAACAACTTTTATAAGTGATTATTACTTATTATCAGAGGTTCCTTTTTTTAATTTGGAACAACGATTAGTTCATATTCATCCGGGCTCATATCCGGCACGTCGCTTACAAATTCGCCGATATGGTACGTATCTTCAAACTCAGCTAAATATCTTTGGATTGCAGTCGCATCGTCGATGTCAAGTCCGTTGCCGTTAATGTCAGCCGCCTGTTCGTTGAAATCCACCGTTGGGAACTGCGCGAGCATTCTTTGGATCGCTGTCACGTCAACGATCGTTACATAACCGTCGTCGTTTGCGTCGCCGATCAGATACCCCTTTTGTGTGTCTATTATCTTGATCCTGCCCTGTCCTTTCGGATTGCTGTATATTTCGGGAATCTCACCTTTCAAATCATCGAGGACAAATATGACGAACTGCATATAATCAACCGAATTTTGAACAACGACGTCGGAGTAGGTATGGCTGAAAATACCGAAGTCGCCACCCTTGAGGAACAAATAATCCGAGCTGCCGAGCAAATAGACCTCTTCCGGATCGATCGGGCTTCCGTCTGAAAGACAAACGTTTTTCACGCGGTATTCGCCCGTCACGCCGAGAAATTCATTCGTATTTTCATCGATCTGTACGGTGCTCTTGATACGGCTGTCTATTTCATAGCTCAGTCCCGATACCTGTACAAAGGAGCCTGATTCTTCCGGATAAGACGACGCTCCCAACTCCAGATAGTCAATGATCTGCTGACCTGTCACCTTCGCCGAGGCGAGCTGGTTCATATATGGCATCACCTTAAACAGCGTTTCGATGGTGATATCTCCCGCAGGGATCATATCACGTATGTTGCCGCCGTTGAGGACAGCGATATCGGCATCGCAGGCACTTTTGATAAAGTCCGCACACAGATCTCCGAGATTGGTTTCGCCGAGGCGTACCGCTCTCTTTCCTGTTTCGGGATCTCTGAAAATCAGATCATAGTTTGAATGTCCGATAACGGTGTTGAAGCTTTCCGCCACTTTGTTAAGCAAGGATTTGACGGTATCGTTGACTGCGGCATCGACGTTTCTGTTATCTCTCTCGGGAATACTGCGCCACTCGTCAGAGGAGATCCCCATGTCAGAGCTCGGAGCAGGCACATTGTTGATCAGCTCCGTTTTAATGATATTATCCTCAGAGATCGTCATTTTGCCGATGTTATTCAGCTTGGTGCCGGTCTGCGTAATGGTGACGTCCTTACCGTCCTTATTCTTGACCGTAAGATTTTCCGTCACGGTATGGGAGTGAGCGTCAATCACCGCGTCGATATTATCGGTATTCTGTACAACCTCCTGCGCAGTCCAACCGTGATGGGTCTCGTCCTCCTCACCGAGGTGTCCGAGCAGGATAACAACGTCAGCGCCTTCCTGTCTCGCTTTATCAGCGTTCTGTTGGATCTCCCAATACAGCTTTCCCTCTTCCTGACAGAAGCTGTAGATATAGTTACCGTCTATGTCCTTGAAAAAAGCAGGGGTGGATGAGGTTAAGGTATCCGGTGTGACTGCTCCGACAAAAGCGATCTTCTTTTCTCCTGCGTTGAGTATACGGTAGGGTTCAAAAACAGGCTCGTCGTTTTGATCCACGAAATTACAGCACACATAGCCGCAGTTGAGCTTTGGAGAAAGCTCTAAGAGCCTATCCACACTGTAGTCAAACTCATGGTTTCCCAATGTTGCGACGTCATATCCGACGTCGTTCATCAGGGAAACGATATCCTCGCCGCCCGTCATAGCGCCGATCACGTCGCCTTGGATCGCGTCGCCTGCGTCTACCAAAAACACTTGATCGTGCATTTTTTCCATTTCTTTCTTGTACAGCGCCAGACCGTCATAACCGATTACGTCACTGATGCCGCAGTGTACATCGTTGGTATAAAGCACAACGATATCGTCGCGATCTTCCGCGTTTGCGGTCAGCGCGGAGGAAGGAATTACGGCAGCGACCTGTAAAACGATCATGATACAGGCTAACATTACTGACAACTTTTTCATTCTAACACTTCTTTCTGTAATATATTTTTTGACCGGATAACGGGATACTTAGTCACGTCACATCCCGACATCCCTCATGGAAATATTATATCATACGATCCAGTGTCATTCAAGATGAAAAATTTATCTTTTTGTTACTTTTTTTGTTGTTTTTTGACATCCGCTTATTAATCGCTATCTTCGACGGTGAAGCTTCCTATAAGCTCTTATATTTATAAGTGCTGTTCCGTTTGGCGTAAGTTTTGGCGAAAATTTTGTCGTAACCGGCGTAAAGTATAATGATTTGCCTGTGTTACAAAAAATGCAGGCAACCTTGTAAATGGCAGCCTGCGATTTTTAAAACACTAAATGCGATTGATTAAAATTTATATTCCATAGGAGTAAATCTTAAACCATTAACAGTTTTTTCGGTATCCGTTTTTATAAAGCCAAGTTTTTTATAAATCGGAACGGCATAAGGAGATGAATTAACTGTAATGTGGTTTGAATTACAATCAGCCGATACTGTTTGGAACAGACTTCTTCCGACGCCTTTTTCCTGAAAGTTGCTGTCAACAAAAAACAAAGCAATATGCGTTCCCTCGCTTCTCGTTGCAATTACACCGATCAACTTTTCCGATGTGAAAGCGCCATACATACAAAGCTTAGATAAATATTCCTTATCTTGCATGGTTTTATTAAACTCTTCAACGCCTTCTTCGGAATAGTCGGGGGCTTCAAATTCCATAAACACTTTTTTTACCAAATCCAATGCGGACTCCGTTTCAATGCTTTCAAGTTTTCTGATATTGTATTCCATTTCCGAATTTAACTCCTTTTAAGTAATCAATTTTGATTGATGCTATTATGGCAACACCGCACAATTCGCGGTGCACGCCTTGCTTGAATCTTGTTCCGTCAGACTGTCTAAAAAATCTTTCTTTGTAATCCGCACACCGTAATTATGCGGTATTGCCTTAAATCCGATTTATGCTGTTTATGATCATATCACTTTGTATGTTTATTATTCCGAACAGAAGACACTACTGCAAATATGATAGCAGCAACTGCAAGGGGTATTACGAGTAATCCGATCGTACCGTTCCGAAAAAGAACAGATAAACCGATGATCACAAATGCAATACTCAAAAGACAAAAAACAATAGCTGATTGCCGGTAATACGGCTTTTTATCCATTGTTTTGCGTTCTTCTTTTGTTGCATAGATGTAGGCATTATTGAGTAAAAAGCCGCGCTCCATAAAACTTCTGATACCCAAAAACAGTAATAATCCCGCAATTACAAAAAACACAATAGCTAAAACTATTTCAACAGCAGTCATTTTTCCTCCGGTTAACATTCTTTACTATACGATTGTTTCGCCCTGCACAACTTTGGGCGACGATTGGCGTAGGTGGGGGAAGGGCGTAAATGGCATAAGGTGAGATAATAACACGATTCTATTTTACAATAAAACCCGCACCTGTCAAGAGCTATAAACTAAAGTTTGTTTTTTACTCGACAGGAAAGAACAGTTTATTCTGTCCTGTTGACGGTTCTGTAAAATCGCATACAGCGCCCGCAAGTTTCATTCCAAGCTCCGGAATAAGACTGCTAATCACATTCTCAAATGTTTCTCTGTAGTTTTGCGGATCAACCTCTGTCACAAGGTATTTTCTTGCCGGCATAACCCACTTTACCCATCCGCTTGGAACTTCCGTATCCTTATACACTTCAATGCCTGCCAGATACAATCCTCTCGAAAAATTGTCCGTCCATGGCATAAAAGACATTGTCTCGTCGCTCATCGCTCCCCAGAAGCCTACAAATGAACCATCAGCGTTTTTCATTCCAATATCTGCAATATCGCTAAAATTGGAATTAACTTGTTGCCACAGATTCTCAACCACATTCTTTTCTTTCGTGCATAAGCCTTCCTTACCGATAATTGCGATTTTAGGTAAATCAATAATCTCGTATTTCATAAGTTTTTCTCCGATAAATTCCGATAAATTAAAATTTCTACTGCTAAAATTATATCACAGTAACTCCGATTTGTCTATCAATTCAACTGCATAACTAAATAGACAACCTCGAAAAAGGCTTCTGCGATTGCAATAATAGTAAATGGCGCGGCGTTGTGAAGAGCGATAAATCAAAATGTTCGCTTTCATTGTCAAACGACAAATATTTCAATATAGCTTATTGTTTTCTTTGAGTCAACATCTGTCACACCGTAGAAGGAACCTTTATACCAAAGAATAAAGCTATTGTCGTTATTTATGATGCAGCAAAGCGGTAACAGGCATGAGCCACCTTTGGTATAAACAGCCTTCGACGCATAGGATATTCCATAATAGTCCAATGCTTCCAATATTTTTGACCATGATGCGTGGCCTTTTCCCATCAGCGCGACCACATCGGAAAGGGGCACACCGGCAAGCATTGCAATGCAGCAATGACCACACAATCCCGCTTGATTGGGGATTGGTTCAATACCATCTATTTTCCGTATGGGATGTTCCTTGGAATATGAGCTGTTATGATTGATTCGCGACAGCGTTTCAATGGGTTCCATTTCAATTTCGTATTCTTCTTCAGGCTCAAGTGCCGACAGCGTTTTCTTTGTGATAGGGATGAAATAGTTACCATTCCCTTTAGGAATCAGTTTACATTCAAAAGAGATGTCACGGATAGACACCCTGCATGGAATATTCCCCTTTATGCCTGTCTCTTCCCACACATTAAATGGTATTTTGATAAATACGCGACAACCCTCAGTATATATGTCCGCACGAAATCTATATATCATTTGACTACCGGACTTTCACATATTTTGTTAGATAAATCCCGATTTGAATTTAAAATAATCCATGGTTATTATAGCATATCATAGGTTGTTAGTAAAGTCCTCCAAAAGCCTGATAAACAGTGGATTTATCGCAGTTTGCTCACCTTATGCGAACATACGATTTCACATTTTATTATATCGTTCCCGACGGCTCGTAAGGGCAAAGTTGAGGGAAAGAAAAAATGATAATAAGTTATAACAAAATGTGGCAATCGGGGAGCTGTGATATATGTGCGAATATATTTTTGGAGGATTCTATAATGAAACATAATTTTGAAATCAGCTATACACAACAGGGCAATTATCTGTTGCCTGATCTTAGATTACCCGAGCAGCCAAAGGTGAAAATCGGCATTTGGGGTAAGCGGCATTTGCGCTACATCAAGCAGTACCACAAAATCCGCTATACCACTCTGCTCACAAGCTGCAAGCTTACCGCCTACCTCGCCGACATCGACGAGCAGGCAGAGGAGATGTTCTTTCGGTTGGTAAACCAACTTGCCGAAAGGGAAGGTGTAACCGAACAGCTCAAAGCGGAAAACCAAATGCTGTGGGTGCAGCGTATGAACAATATCCGTAACCGTGCGGAAGAGATTGTAAATGCAGAGTTGATTTACAACTAACCAACACAGCCGTCAAGCGGGATAATCTCCTGCTTGGCGGCTATTGCTATATCAACATTTTTATGATAAAATTTTATAAAACAAAAAGGAAATAATCACTATGAGCTTAATTAAAAATGACTACCCTATTTTAGAATATGATACAGAAAGCAAAGCGATAATTATGCCCGGACACAGTACTGATTTTCACTTTCCTGAAAGAGCGGTTATGCTGTTTATGGATACAGAAGTGGATCATTATGCGTTGGAAAATGATTGCGAGATCATCGGTCAATTCAACACGGTCACAAAAGTATTTAATGTTTATAAAACGATTCATAACGGTGTTGAACTTGCCGTTTGTCAGGCTCCTTTAGGCGGTGCGGC
>JBGUPW010000098.1:0-9859 GCA_045130495.1 Ruminococcus sp.
ACCTCAATTATATCATATATCGTTTCGTTTATAATTCATTATTTCAATATAGAATTATATTTTGCGATTTAATCAGTGGTTACCTAACCTATAAAGAGTGCGCGAGAGACAAGCTCGTTGACCGCACACCAACCTGCCCGGCGGCAAGGTGGTAATGCTTGAATGATGGGTGAAGATTTGTTATCAGCGCCCGTCTGACGATGGGCGTTTTTTTCGTGCTCCTTAAAGATAATATTTTTTCGGAGGAATGAAAATGAAAACGATAACAAGTCTTATCAACCCAAACAAAAGGATATTTTCTCAAAAAAACGCACAGATTTGAACTTGCAAAATCTTATTTGCCGAGTTTTGCAAGATACTTTTCCAACACCCTTTCCGACTTTTTGAAATCACAGCATCGTTTTACAAGATTTCTGTTACTTTCGGGATAGCGAATTTTGCAAGATTTCTGACATACTTCATATCAACCGTATATAATCTCAAACGCGGCTGGATTCATAAAATTCACTCCGATATGTATAAAAGAGGACTGAATCCAGCCCTCTTATACTCTTAAAAATTCCACTTATACGGTAGGACTCACCACTGTTTACAGAAGCTTACGCTTCAATACGTCGATAAGAAATATCTTATCATCACTATTATTATACGTTAACTCATGGGTTATGTCAAGCAAAATTAATTGAAACAACGGACAGTACGTATGACTATCCGTTGTTTCCTTGGTGGAGACTGCTGGACTCGAACCAGTGACCTCCTGCGTGTGAAGCAGGCGCTCTAACCAGCTGAGCTAAGCCTCCGATTAAATTTTTACGAAGTCCGCAAGAAAAATCCTGCGGACTTCGCCGTGGTGGGGACTGCTGGACTCGAACCAGTGACCTCTTGCATGTCAAGCAAGCGCTCTAACCAGCTGGGCTAAGCCCCCGTTTTTTGTCGGAGTTGTGTTTTATGCAACCTCCGAAAGTTTTGTAGGAGTGAAGCGTGTAAAATATTCACTCCGAAGAAATAAAGGAAATATTGGTCGGAGTGAAGGGACTTGAACCCCCGACATCCTGCTCCCAAAGCAGGCGCGCTACCAACTGCGCTACACCCCGAAATCATATAAATACGGTCATACCGTTTTCGGCTGTGATTTGCTCAGAGCAGATACACCCGGACCAAGCAAGTTCATCGCGGCTTTTTTGCTCGCCAATGAATTTGACTTGTTAATTATATCGCATAAATTCCAAAAAGTCAAGTCAAGATAAATAAAAATTTACGAATAGGGCTTTTATTTTTTTCAATAATGCGTTATAATCTTATAGGCAGGGGAGAGGATCGCCGCTGCCGTAACTAACTCTGAGGAGGGTTCGCTAAATGAAAATTCTTTGTCTTGACGACGAGCCTCTGGCTCTTAAAATGCTTGAAATTTCCGTGAAAAAGGTGAAGCCCGACGCTGAGGTCATCGCTTTTGAGGATCAGGACGATTTGCTCGAAGAGGCTGAGAAAAACGGCTGTGACGTCGCCTTTCTTGACATTCATATGCGCGGTATGAACGGAGTTGAGGTCGCGAAACGGTTGAAGGACATCAACCGCAAAATGAACATCATTTTTGTTACAGGCTTTTCAGAGTACAAGGGCGACGCTATGGATATGAAAGCGTCGGGCTATATTATGAAGCCCGTCACCAAGGAAGAGGTTGCGCGGGAGCTTGAGGATCTGCGGTTTCCTATCGTTCCTAAGAAAAATGCTAAGCTACGTGTTCAGTGCTTCGGCAACTTCGATGTTTTCACCCCCGACGGCGAGCACGTTCGCTTTGAGCGCAGCAAGGCAAAGGAGGTTTTTGCCTATTTGGTACACCGTCAGGGAAGCTCCTGCACCACAAGGGAGATCTTTGCCGCGATTTTTGAGGATGAGCCTTATGAGAAAAAGCTTCAAAACCTTTTGCAAACCTATATATACGCCATGATTAAGAGCCTGAAAAAAGTCGGAGCGGAGGACGCCGTTGTTCGCAGCTATAACGCTCTCGCGGTAAATCCCGACGTTCTAGACTGCGACTATTACCGCTTTAAGGAGCTTGACGCGGGCGCGGTAAATGCGTATCAGTGCGAGTATATGAGCCAATATTACTGGGCTGATTTTATGTTTGACAGCTTTTAAAAAACAAGGATGGATATCTTTTTGCGGTATCCATCCTTTTGAAGTTTATTTTTTCTTTTTATTCCTTTTCGTCGCCAAGGTAGGTTTCGACTATAAAGCGCGGGCGGCGTTTTGTTTCCATGTAGATTTTGCCGATGTATTCTCCTATGATTCCGATTGCAAGGAGCTGCAAGCCTCCGAGGGCCCAAATCGAGCAGAGTGTGCTCGCCCAGCCGCTGACCGCCGAGCCAATAAAGAAGCTGACGAGTGAATAAATGATCATAACCAGGCTGATAATGAAAATAATAAGTCCGAGCCAGGTTATCATTCTTATCGGCTGAATACTCAGAGATGTAATTCCCTCCCATGCGAGAGAAAGCATTTTTTTAAGCGGATATTTGCTCTCTCCTGCGAGGCGCTCGGCGCGCTCGTATTTTACAATCGAGGACTTATAACCCACAAGCGGAACCATTCCGCGCAAAAAGATGTTCGTTTCGCGGTAGAGCGAGAACGCTTCAAGCGCGCGCCTGCTCATAAGGCGGAAATCGGCGTGGTTAAAAATGACCTTTGCGCCCATTTTGTTGAGGATCTTATAAAAAGATTCGGCGGTAAAGCGTTTGAAAAATGTGTCGGTGGCTCTTTTTGAGCGAACGCCGTAAACAACGTCGCAGCCCGCTTCATATTGTTCAAGCATTTCGTCGAATACGTTAATATCGTCCTGTAGATCCGCGTCGATCGAAATAACCGCGTCGGCTTTGCTGCGCAGAGTCATAAGACCGCAGAGCAGGGCGTTTTGGTGACCTCTGTTGCGCGTGAGCTTGATTCCCTGAAAAATGGGATTCTGCCTGTGCAGCTCGCGGATTATATTCCAGGTAAGATCCGTTGAGCCGTCATCTATAAAAACGATTTTGCTGTCCTCGGTGATTTTTCTCTCGTTCATCAAATCATAATATTTGTCGAGAAGCTTTTCAGCCGAGTCCCAGAGAACCTCTTCTTCGTTGTAGCATGGAATTGCAAGATATAGCTTTGTCATATTTGTCCCTCTGTTATAATTATTCTACATTATCATAATACGAAAAACGAAAAATGTCAAGTGAGATTAATACCCCTCGATTACGGTCTGAGGACTGCAGGCGTTCGTTTTTTGCTGCGTTTATAAACTTTGGAACAGGTAAATTTCCAATAAAGAAAAATCAAAAGGTTTCGGAATATTTTTGTATATTTTATGTAAAAATTTATAAAAATGTCTTGTAAACAAACTCGATTTGTATTATAATTGAACCGTATAATTGTATATCCAGAGGTCAGCTGCCGATTGCTGTCAAACAGCGTCAGCGACGCGGGAATAATCGGCTGCCGGCAACTTTTATGGAGGTTGGAAATATGTCAGAAAAAACAATTGCTGTATTAACCAGCGGCGGCGACGCGCCCGGTATGAACGCGGCTGTCAGAGCTGTTGTTCGTTCGGGTATCAACAGAGGAATGAGAGTGTTCGGCATTTATCGCGGATATAACGGTTTGCTGAACGGAGAAATCAAAGAGATGAATCTTCGCTCGGTTTCCGACATCATCGGAAACGGCGGCACCATGCTTTATACCGCAAGAAGCGAGGAGTTTAAGAAGAAAGAGGCTCAGCTTCGCGCTGCCGAGTTCTGCCGCAGTCAGGGAATAAGCGGCGTTGTTGTGATCGGCGGCGACGGTTCCTTCCGCGGAGCGAGAGCGCTCACCGATGCGGGCATAAACTGTATCGGCGTTCCCGGAACGATCGACAACGATATCGCCTGCTCCGAATATACTGTGGGCTTTGACACCGCTATGAACACCGCGCTCGAAATGGTTGACCGCATCCGCGACACCGCCCAGTCACACGACCGCTGCTCTATCGTTGAGGTCATGGGAAGACGCTGCGGCGACATCGCTTTGCAGACGGGTATCGCAACGGGCGCAACCGCTATTCTCGTTCCCGAAATCAAGTACAATATCGAGCGCGACGTCATCGAGCGTATTATCAACACCCAGAAAACAGGCAAAAAGCATTTTGTCATCGTAGTTGCCGAGGGCGTCGGCGGCGTGCGCGACCTCGCTAAGTACATAGAACAGCGTCTCGGCATCGAGGCGAGAGCTACTATCCTCGGCCATGTTCAGCGCGGAGGCTCTCCGACCGTCCGCGACAGAGTTGTCGCAAGCCAGATGGGTTACGAGGCTGTTTCGCTTCTTGACAGAGGAATCGGAAACCGCGTTGTTGTTATGCGCGACGGCAAAATCACCAACCTTGACATCAACGAGGCTTTGGAGATGGAGCGCGTGTTCGACAGCAAGCTCTACAAGGTCGCGATGTCTGTTTCTATCTGATACAAACGCCGAAAAATCGCTTATTTATATCAAAAAGCTGCGGGCGGACAGTGTTCGCCCGCAATTTTAATTTTGAGGCGCCATTTATAAAGCTTCATCATATTACTCCCGCCGTTTTAAGGGCGGGCGAGAGCGTCAAACGGCTCTTTTTACTCCGGATAAAAACTGAGGCTTTAATGATCTCCGGCACTTTCGACGGGGATCACGAGTCTCCTTAAAGAGGTATAATCACTATGCTTTCAAATAAAAATACAGCCGCGGAGGATTTGATAGTCTATTCCGCGGTGCTTTGCGACTTTGAAAAGCCCGATTTCAGAAACGACGCTTTGGCAGGCGTCAGGGCAAATTTTTTCAACTGCGGCTGCTCCGATCAAGCCGAAAAAACAGAGATACAAATTGACGGCAAGACCTACAGCCTTTCATATATAATGAAAAACGGCGCTCCTCTCGCGTGGAAGATCACTTTTAACAATCAGCCTGTGCAGACCGTAAAACGCGCCGCCGACGGAAGCTATTCAGTAATTTCCTACGGCGGCAACGGCATTGTTTATAAAAGACAGTTTTTTGACGGCGGACATTTTTGGCTGAGAACCGAATATTACAGCCGCGAAAGGGAAAACCAAATCGCTGCCGTTGTTTATCCCAAGCTTACCGGCGGTATATTCGCGCTGAGCTTTCAAAGGTTTACGACCTCGGGAATCATCTATTCCGATTTGTACCCGTCCGCAAGCTCCTCAGGCAAACGCTGCGCGGCGCTGATTTACTCAAACGCGGGTATGCTTTGGTACGACGCTTCATTCAAGCCCGAGGGACTGACGGAGAATGTTGACCGGAAAGAGGGCGGCTTCCGCTTTTCAAAGGAAGCTTTCAGTTCTGCCAAGGCTTCCGATTTGCTCAATTTAAAAAACGCGCCGTATCTGAGCGCGGCGGATTATTCCTACGGGCACGAAAGCAAGCCCGAACATAAAACAGTAACGGAAGCGGTGACTGAAGCCGTCACGGAAAAAGAACAGCCGCAGAACAAAGGTTATTCAGCTTATGATAAAATTGAACAGATTTTGATTGAAGCGCACAAAACAAACGGAAACCTTTTCGGCGAGCTTAACAAGTACCGTGAGGAAAAGCCCGCAGAAAAGCCCAAAAAGCCCGAAAAGCCCAAGGCTGTCGATACAAAGCTCAATGAGCCTGAGACAGAGCAGCTTGATGACGCTGTTGCCGAGCTGATCGAAGCGGTGGGACAACGCGGAGCCGACGAAATGGAGGAGGTTCTGAGAGCGCCGCAGCCCGAAGCTTCGGAGCCTGTAAGCACCTCTGCTCTTAAAGAGACTGAGCCCGATTCGTTAATCGGCACCAAAAACGGCAGCTACGCCTATTACGGCGGTCTTGATGAAAACAACCGCAGAAGCGGCAGGGGAAGAACCGTAACTCCCGACGGACTGACGGCTTATGACGGCGGCTATGCCTGCGACAAGCGCGACGGCTTCGGTATCTGCTATTATAAAGAGGGCAGCCCGAACTATGCCGGTGACTGGAAATCCGGCAGCAGAAGCGGCAGGGGAGTGGGCTTCCGGCTGAGCGACGGCACGATGCACGCCGGCAAATGGGCTGATAACAAGCCCGACGGCTTCGGCGCGCGCTTTGACAGCGACGGAAACTTTCTTGATGTTTGCACCTATATCGACGGCAAGCGAAACGGCAAAAGCGTTTCATTTGACGAGGACGGAAATATAATCGTCCGCATGTGGAAGGACGGAGAACAGGTTTCCGAAAAAATAATTTCCGATTAGGAGAATAAAATGGATTGGGATAAACTGAAAAATGATTTTTTGATTTTTTCCGAGGGATTTTTGTTTTTTGCGATCGCGCTCGTAATAGGCATCGTTTTGGTAAAGCTGCTGCTGATCCCGATAAAAAAAGCGCTGCTTAAAACCAAGCTCGATCATACCATAAAAACCTTCCTGTTTTCAATGACACGCTTTTCACTGTATACCGCCGTGGTAATCACCGCGCTTTCTACTGCGGGAGTGCAGCTCAACTCGGTGATAACGGCGCTCGGCGCTTTGGGACTGACAGCGGGACTTGCGTTTCAGGACACGCTCAGAAATTTTGTCAGCGGTATAATCGTGCTTTTCAACAAGCCGATCACCGCGGGCGATCTTATCCAGTTGGACGGCTATGAGGGCTATGTGGACAGCATACGGCTTTTTTACACGAAAATCCACACCTTTGACAACCGCATCGTTCAAATCCCAAACTCAAAGCTCACCATGAACAGCATTGTAAACTGCTCCGAGGCGGGAACGCGCAGGGTGGATTTGAAGTTCTCGGTTAGCTACGAGGACAACCTCACAAAGGTCAAGAGCGTTATTTACGATGTGATCTCCAAAAACGAGCTTGTGATCGAAGAACCCGAATCAAAGGTTTACATCTCAAAGCACCTTGACAGCGGCGTTGAAGTCACCGTTTTTGTCTGGACAAAGCAGGAAAATTATTATCCCGTGCTTTTCGGAATGGAAGAGGATGTGAAAAACGCCTTTGATGAAAACGGCATAACCATTCCGTATCCGCATTTGCAATTGTTGGGCGAAGCCACAGAAGCCGAAAACATAAACACGAATAATTAAACAAAATCAGTACATACTAACAGCGTCGTTATTCAACGGCGCTATTTTTGTATATAAGGATGATTTTAGATGAAAAAATTATTTTGTGTGCTGTTCGCGGCGGCTTTGATTTCAAGTGTGACTGCGGGCTGCGGCGGAAGCGAGAGCGATGTGTCAAAGCGTGAATCTATCGCGTCAGACGTTGCTTCAAACGCCGAGAGCATTGCCGACAATATAGGCGAAGGAGTTACAAAGGCTGTTTCGGCTGTCGTTGACGAGGCTGAAAAAATGTACGACAACGGTCAGGTGTCCGACGGCGACGGAGTGATCGGCAACGAGCAGACCGATAATACCGAGGACACCGAGGACACAACGGCTGACGGAACCGACACCGATATGACAGACGATACGGAAAGCACAAGTGCAGATGACGGCTACAACAGCGACCTTTGATAGTGAAATATAGTTTAGTCGTTGCCACGACGGGGCAGGGGGTGCGCCGGTGGGCGCTTTCGGCGGCTTTGGATAGTATTGGTTAAAGAAACACTTACGTTAACGCTGCGTTTGAACGCGGGAATGGCGGTAAAGTTTATGTCAAACGTTTGAAGCGCGGATTGATTGTCGGCTCAGCCGACTGCTTCGAGTCTTTCTTTCAGGTGACGGATGATTTTTTTCTCAAGCCTTGAAATATAAGACTGCGAAATGCCGAGCATATCCGCAACCTGCTTTTGGGTGTGCTCTTTGTTGCCGTTGAGTCCGAAGCGCAGCTCCATCATGCGGCTTTCGCGTTCGCTCAGCCTTGACACCTCTTTTAGCACAAGCCGCCGTTCCATCTCGTGCTCAAGGTTTTGGTTGATCTCATCGGCGTCGCTGCCTAAAATATCGCAGAGAAGCAGCTCGTTTCCGTCGCGGTCGGTGTTCAGCGGCTCGTCGATAGACACCTCGTTTTTAAGCTGAGAGGACTTGCGCAGAAACATCAGAATCTCATTTTCTATGCACCGGCTGGCGTAGGTGGCAAGCTTTATGTTTTTGTCGGGCGAAAAAGTGTTGACCGCCTTTATAAGTCCAATGGTGCCAATGGAAATAAGATCCTCAGCTCCCGCTCCGGGCGACTCGAATTTTTTGGCGATGTATACCACCAAACGGAGATTATGCACGATAAGCGGCTCGCGGGCGCGCTCGTCGCCCGATTTGATTCTTTCGAGCACGGCGCGTTCCTCCGCCTTGCTCATCGGCGGCGGCAGCGCGTCGCTCCCGTTGATGTAGAAAACCGTGTTGTCTGTTGTGAAAAACAGCCTGATTTTCAAAAGTATTCCGTTCATTTCATTACCTCACATTCAGATTTTTTATTATCTCAAAGGGAACGATTGCCCTGACCTCTCCGCGCAAAACGCCGTCGCATATGCCGATGTAAACGCTGTCGGATATCTCGTTGCCGTCAATCAGAACATCTTCCGCTCTCACGCCCTCAAGAATCCCCGTTCCGCCGAGACTGCTGAACGGTATAATTCTTTTTGAGAAATTTAAAAAGCAGAAATCGGGCAGACAGCTTCTTTCGGTGATTATTACAAATTCACCCGAAAAGGGTTCTCTGACCTGACAGCCCGTATCCACCAGCGCTCTGAAGCTGACCTCCTTTCCCGAGCAGCGCAGGGTTACGGTGCACACGCGTTTTCCGACGGCTCCGCCCGTGAACCTTTTGAGCAATCTCAGCGTATAATAACACAGCAGAGTCAGTATAATTAATAACGGGGGAGAGATGTTAAAGTATACTACGTCGTTGTAGACCTCGACCCCCTTCGGGCGAAAGGCGGTGCAGACGAACAGCATAATTCCGCTGAACGAAAACGACACCGAAAACAGCACGAGCGTCCGCGTTAAAAAACTTTTCAGGTCTGTTTTGCCGAAGGCGGCGAGAACCAGCAGAGCGGCGGTCGCGGAGTCAACAGCGATGTTCAGCGGAAACGGTATCTCGGGCAGAAGAGCGGCAAGACCGAAAAATCCTCCAAGCCCCGAGGATATCAGCAGCCGAACGGGCTTTGTCCGCAGATGAAGAAGCTGACCCGCGCAGAGCAGGAGAATCAAATCGATCAGCATATTTACAACGACCAAAACATCTACATACACAGTGCGCAATTCATTCACCCCGTTTTATTATTGCACATTGTGCGAAGAATAATTGTCAAAATCAGTTTGGCGAGGGAGGTAATATTATGTTAGCGGGAATCATCATTGGTACTTTCATCGGCTGCTTTGCAGGCGTTACGTTCATGTGCCTGCTTTATTACAGCAGAGAATAACCGTTGCCACGGTATGGCGATCCGCGTTTTTTTGCCGTTGTATTTTAATAAAGGTCATATTCACGCGTTTTTTTGCAGATTTGCAGAAAATGATTTGACAGCCGCAAGAACTGTTCCTGCGTGAACAAGGAAAGCGCCGTATAACGCAGCATTTGAAAACGCTTCCGGCTGAAAAAACCGGAAGCGTTTTCTGTAAATATGAAATTATTATTCTAAAAAGGAATTAATTCTCTTCCCAGACGACTTCATCCTCTGTATAGCCCTTCTTCTTGCGCTGATTGACGAAGATCTTTGCTATAAAGCCGCTTGCGAATACGAGAACCGAAACGACCCAGCCCGCGACTATCTGCGCCCAAATGGGATAATCGCCGTAGCTGCCGCCCTTTTCGCCGAACAGCGCGATCATATTCCACACAAACAGCCCTAAAAGAAGCACGGGAGCAACAAACTTGATTGACGCGTTGAACCACCAGTACGGCATTTTGA
>JBGUPW010000099.1:0-5969 GCA_045130495.1 Ruminococcus sp.
AGTGCCACCGTTCCATTTATAACGTATGGAGCCAAGTGCTTTCCTACTTTGATTCCTTCATTATCGGTCTGACCGCTACGCCCGACAAACGCACCTTTGCTTATTTTAACCAGAATGTTGTCAGCGAATACTCGCGCGAGCAGGCGATCGTGGACGGAGTTAATGTCGGTGAAGATATTTTCCTGATCGATACCGAGGTCACCAAGAACGGCGCACACATCATGAGACAAATGATCGAAAAGCGCAACCGCCTTTCACGCGAGCAGCGTTGGGAGCAGCTCGATGAGGATCTGGATTACAAAGCGCCGCAGCTTGACCGCGATATCGTCAACCCGAGCCAGATCCGCACCGTGATCCGTACCTTCAAAGAAAGCTTGTTCACGGTTCTTTTCCCACGCAGAAAAGAGGTTCCCAAGACCTTGATTTTTGCCAAAACCGACAGTCACGCGGACGATATTATTCAAATCGTGCGTGAGGAATTCGGCGAGGGCAACGACTTTTGCAAGAAGATCACCTATAACGCCGAGAACCCCGAGTCGGTTCTCAGCAAGTTCCGCAACGACTACAATCCGCGCATTGCCGTCACAGTGGATATGATCGCCACGGGAACGGACGTCAAGCCGATCGAGTGTCTGATATTTATGCGCGACGTGCGAAGCAAGAATTACTATGAGCAGATGAAAGGGCGTGGCACACGCACTTTGTCAAAGGACGACCTGCAAAAGGTCAGCCCGTCTGCAACAGAAAATAAAGATCATTTTGTGATCGTAGACGCCGTGGGCGTTACCAAATCGAAGAAGTCGGAAACACGCACCTTGGAGCGCAAGCCCTCTGTTTCGATGCGCGAGCTGATGTTCAATGTCGCCTGCGGCAGAAAGGACGAGGACACGCTGACCTCACTTGCCAACCGCGTCATCCGTCTGAACAGTCAGATGACCAACGCCGAACGCCGCCGGTTTGCCCAAACAGTCGGCGCCAACGCGGGACAAATCGCCGAAAATCTGTTGAACGCCTTTGATGAGGATGTCATACGCGCAAAAGCGCAGTCGGATAACAAGGTGGATATCCCCACTGACGAACAGCGACAGCAGGCAAAAACGGAGCTGATCGCACAGGCAGTTGCGCCGTTCCAAAATCCCGAAGCGCGTGAGTTTATCGAGAACGTGCGCCGCAGTCACGACCAGATCATTGATAATGTCAATATAGATACGGTGCTGTTTGCCGGCTTCGATACCCAACGGGAAGAAAACGCGGACAGAGTGCTCAAAACCTTCCGCGAGTTTATAGAAGAAAACAAAGACGAGATCATTGCCCTGCGCGTGATTTATAACGAGCAGTACAAAGACCGTCCCATGCTGATCGACGGCTTGAAAAAGCTGTATGAAAAGCTGAAAGCCAAGGGCGTCACCGTGGAACGCCTTTGGGATTGCTACGCGATCAAAAAGCCTGAAAAGGTAAAGCGCGGCGCCATGGCGCAGCTCACCGATCTGGTGGCGATGGTACGCTTTGAAATGGGCTGCACGGACAACCTCGCGCCGTTTGCCGACAGGGTGAATTACAACTTTATGCAGTGGACGCTGCGCCGCAACGCCGGTGCGGTGCATTTCACCGACGAGCAAATGGAATGGCTGCGCCTGATCAAAGACCACATCATTTCGTCCCTCAGCATAGAGCCGGACGATCTGGAGCTGAATCCCTTCGACCGCAAAGGCGGTTTGGGCAGATTTTATGAGGTGTTCGGGGATAGTTACGAAGAAATCTTGCATGAGATGAATATTGAATTGGTGGCGTAAAAGTGGATAATATAGAAACAGTCAATTTTGAATTAATAAAAAAAATACGAGCACATATTAACCGATCTGAAAAACAGGTCAAGTTACTTCCTAATAGGAAAAAATGGAATAATTTGACTACTTCTTTAGATACTCTTGAAGATTCTTCATGGGTTGTACAATTCTATATCGAATCTGAATATCCTACTGATTTTAGAGGAAAATATCTTTTTGTTTATGGATTGTTTCAAGCATTATTTCTTCAACAAAATTCAGCAAGGAGTATCAGTCTTACACTGTTTTCGAAAAAAATAGAGTGGGAAACAGATTATCCTAATGCTTTTAGCGTAAGAGAACTACGTAATGACACTATTGGTCACCCAACCAATAGAAGCAACAATAAAACTATACGTATTGTGCAAGCATCACTTAGTAAATACTCATTTTATTATTGTAAAGATGACAACAAAGATAGTAATAAAGATTGTATTGTTGATGTAAATGTTAAGCAAGCTATTGATGAAAACGCTAAATGTATTAATGATATATTAGAGAAAGCGGTTGAAGATTTGGACAATGAGTTTAAAGAGTACATTGAAAAACACAAAGACAGAAAAATGGCTGACATTTTCAATATGCTCCATTACTCCAAAGAAAAGGCATTAACAGATGTAAAAATGCGCGATTGGGGAAATAATGCAACAAAGAAGATGGTAACCCAATGCGAGGATGAATTAAAACAGCGGTATGGTTCTGTTGAAACAATAGATTCATATAAATATTTATTAGATGACATTCATGAATTGTTTGCTTTAATAGATGATATCTATAAAATATCTTCTGAGAGTCAAGAAAGACTAAAATATTATTTGATGGAATTACTTTTTGTGAAATTAGAGGAACTTGAAAGCTATTGTCAAGAAACAGATGATTATTTCGAGAATTACGGAGAAACATTAATTAATGAAAGTGAAAAATCCGACGAAGTAACTATGAAAGTTGAAATTTCAGAGATAGACGGAATAGACAATAAGATGATGGAGTAAAGCATGAAAGTATATGAACTTAGAGAGCTTTTTTCATATGAACAACCCTCGAAATATATAGTTAATTCAACTGACTATGATGATAGCTATCCTATTCCTGTTTTGACTGCCGGTAAATCGTTTATACTTGGCTATACAAATGAGTCAGATAATGTATTTGATGATTTGCCGGTAATAATCTTTGATGATTTTACTACAGCTACTAAATATGTAGATTTTAAGTTTAAGGTAAAGTCTTCGGCAATGAAAATCCTGCATATTAATCAAGATCTTGTCTTGCCAAAATATATTTTTTACAAATTACAGACAATTAGCATTGATCACAGTACACATAAGCGGTATTGGATTCAACAGTATTCAAAAATAAAAATATCTATTCCGACTATTCCTAAACAAGAACAAATTATCAAACAAATCGAAGAATCCCTCTCTCAGCTTGACAGCGCGGTTGAAACGCTGAATCAGACAAAACAGCAGTTAGAAGTCTACCGTCAGGCGGTTTTACGGAAGTGTTTTGATTGTGGTTATGAAACTCGTAAACTAAAAGAACTTTGTTTTTTTATTACAAAAGGAACAACTCCTGCTAAAAAAGAACTATTCAGCGGACATGGAGAGATTCCTTTTGTCAAAGTATATAACTTGACATTTTCAAATAAACTTGATTTTTCTATTGATCCTACTTTTGTTAGTAATGCAACTCATAAAGGTTTTTTGAAAAGATCAATTACTTACCCTGGTGATGTTTTGATGAATATCGTCGGTCCGCCAATGGGAAAGGTGTCAATAGTTCCCCATGATTATCCAGAATGGAACATCAATCAAGCGATAGCTCGATTTAGGTGCGGGGAGAAACTCAACAATAAATTCCTTGCTTATTATCTTGGATTTTCTGATACGATCAAAAAGTTGAAATCAAAGAGTAAGGCTACAGCAGGACAGTTCAATCTAACTTTAGAGATTTGCAGGGAAATAGAAATACCATTACCCAATATTGAAGAACAACAAAGAATAGCAGATGAAATAGATAACAGGTTGTGTATATGTGACATTATTATAGATACAATTAATCAATCATTGCAACAAGCCGAAGCATTACGGCAAAGTATTTTAAAACAAGCGTTTGAGGATAGTTAACTATGATAAATGAAATGAAAATTTTGAATCAAGTGACAGAAGAATTAAGGCTTCATGGATATCCACAAAAATCCATTGTCTTGAATTATCGTATTAATGGTTGTTTTTTTGATATTGCTGTTTTAGATACAGATACCTCTTTGCCTTTGATGTTAATTGAATGTAAAAGTGACATCAAGTCAAAAGAGAATATCAAACGCACTTTTGATAGAATTATTAAATCAATAAATGATGATAATACAATACAAGTGTGGTTGGTGTTGGCTAATTCAAATACAGAACCAGACTATTATAATATTACAGCAATTCTTGATAATCATAATCTTTCTTTACAGGATTTTATAGTCACTGAAATCCCATATTATTTTAATCTGAAAGATGAAATAAAAAGCACTCAAATAATTGCTCAGAAAAAAAGAAAAAAGAGATACATTAATGGGCTAAAAGTAATATGTTGGATTGTTTTCCCAATAATTGGAGTCGCTATTATTTTGCTTGATATTTTTTCGTGTTTTACACTTAAGACAGAATATCTGTTTCTTATGGGAGGTTTAAGTGTTGCAGTACTGATACCTTTTTTTAGAGAAATTAAAATAGGAGAAATAGAGCTAAAAAATTTTAAGAGAGAAAAACAAGAAGAGCAATCTACACTACCAGTGGAAAACGAAAGAAATTAGCTGTGCACAATTTTTTTCAAAAATTTGTGCCTTATGACAAAAATATTAATGGGGCAAAGGGGATAACCAAAATGCCTGACCAAACATCAACCATCATTTCAAAAGTATGGGGGCTGTGCAATCCGCTCAGGGACGACGGGTTGTCCTACGGCGACTATCTGGAACAGCTCACCTACCTGATTTTCATAAAAATGTCCTACGAATACTCCAAACCGCCGTATAAGCGCAACGTCGGTATTCCCGAGGGCTGCACTTGGGCGGATATGAATACGCTCAAAGGCGTGGAGCTGGAGGAAAAGTATAAAGCTATCCTTGAAACGCTCGGCGAGCAGGGCGGTATCCTCACCAAAATCTTTCAGGGCGCAACCAACAAAATCAACAATCCCGCTATCCTCTACCGTGTTGTGCAGATGATCGACAAAGAAAAGTGGGTTTCTATGTCCTCCGACGTCAAGGGTGTTATCTACGAGGGACTCCTGCAAAAGAACGCCGAGGATACCAAAAGCGGCGCCGGACAGTATTTTACACCGCGTCCGCTGATTCGCGCTATGGTGCGCTGTATCCGTCCCGAGCCGATGAAGACCATCGCCGATCCCTGCTGCGGCAGCGGCGGATTTTTCCTCGCGGCGCACAGCTTTATTGCCGAAAATGCGACCCTCGACCGTGAGCAAAAGGAGTTCCTCAAAAACAGCACCTTCTACGGTAACGAGATCGTTCCTGCCACATACAAAACCGCGTTGATGAATCTATATCTGCATAATATCGGCGATATTTACGGTGAGGTGCCGATCACGCTCGGTGACGCGCTTTTGACTGACCCCGGATATCGCGTGGACTATGTGCTCACCAATCCGCCGTTCGGTAAAAAATCATCTATCACCTTCACCAACGAGGAAGGCGAGCAGGAAGAAGAGGATCTGGTCTACAGCCGTAATGATTTCTGGACGAAAAGCTCCAACAAGCAGTTGAATTTTGTTCAGCATATCAACACCATTCTCAAGGCGACCGGAAAAGCGGCTGTCGTTGTGCCGGATAATGTGCTGTTTGAAGACGGCGCAGGCAAAATCGTCCGCGAAAAGCTGCTCGCGACAACGGATCTGCATACGATCCTTCGACTGCCGACGGGAATTTTCTATAAACCGGGCGTTAAGGCGAATGTGATCTTTTTTGACAAACGCCCCGCGAGCGCCGAAAAGCAGACAAAGGAAATCTGGATCTACGACCTCAGAACCAATATGCACTTCACCCTTAAAAAATATCTACTGAACAAACCCAAATTTCAAACTACGGGCAAAGAGCAACAATATCTCCGCCCTCAGCTTCTCAATCCTTCTCAGGTT
>JBGUPW010000100.1:0-3822 GCA_045130495.1 Ruminococcus sp.
ATTGGAAGTAGTATAGCATAGTCAACAAAGGTATGTCAAGATAATAGTTATTTAAGCCCTATACCCTGTGCCCACTCCTTAACAGCACTTTCTTCCTCACGCTCGGAAAAGCGCATACCTTCCTGCCATGTGCCGGTTCCAGCCATCTGCGCAAGCTTGCTGCCGCTGTCGCCGATACCGTCGCTGGTGGAGGTGCAGAACGGTATGACCGTTTTGCCGGAAAAGTCGTTGCCTTTGACAAAGCTGTTGACAGGCCACGCCGCCTCGCGCCACCAGAGAGGATAGCCGAACAGGAGGGTGTCATAGCTGTCCCAATCGGGAACAGAAATTGAATTGAGCTCAATGTTTTGAAGCGAAGTGTCGTTGTGCTCTTTTTGAACTCTGCTGTTTTCGTCACGCCAGTTCAAATCATCCTCTGTATAGGGGTTCTTCGGAACAATCTCAAAGAGGGCTGCGTCGGTTTCATTGGCGACCAGCTCTGCGACGCGCTTTGTGTTGCCCGAGCCTGAAAAATAGACGACGATCGCTTTTTTGCCACTTGCGGTATTTCCCTCAGCAGTTGCCGGATTTTCATTGGATGCTGTTGTTGCGCTCTGTGAAGAAGTCTGTGTTTGATCGGATGTATTCGCGCAAGCTGCGAGTGAGAACAGGAGTACGAATACCAGTACGATGCCAATAGTTTTTTTTTTTCATTATCATTACCTCCGATTTATCTTTTGATGTTATTCGGTTCGTATATCAGCCATACGCCATTAGACCGGACACGTTTTGCTTCTTTCAAAATGAATCCGACCGGAACACCGTCCGGCATAAAAGAGGATCGGTCGAAGGTGGTCGCGGTATCTCGCAGACCGTCTGTTGAAGGAGCAATCAAAAGGCTGAGTTCATCAATACAGCCTGCCTGTAAGAATGACCAGTTTATCGCACCGCCGCCCGAGAGCATGACGGTATTGATCGAAAACAAGTCTTTCAGCTTTTTCAGAGCAAGCGGAATATCCAGTGCGGCTTTGCCTGCGAAAATATAAGAAATACGATTCTCACGCAAGTGTGCGATATAATTATCGCCTACACTTTCCGTCAGCACCTGAATAACATGATAGCTTTCGCCGCCTCTTGTGACGGTATTGTCGTTCCATTTAAGCGTGCCATTGGTGTCGATACAGACAGCGTATTTTTTGGCTCTTGCAGCTATGAAATCAGAGCGTTCATAATGGATCTCTAATGAAGGGAGCAAGTCAATATAACCATCCGCAAAAATCTCGGCACAGGTTATAGCGCCGTTTAGGATCGCGTCGGGGTTATACTCTTTTCTGATTTGTCCGTACTTGCAGCCGAGTGCCATTGTTTCGGGGAGCGTGAAAAAGTCGCCGTCTATCCTGCCGTCAAGGGAGCTTAATATATGACAGATCACATTCGGACGGTTCATTTGAGCACCCTCGTTCCGCCGTACACCTCGGACATCTCCATATGATTAAGTGCATCGTCAATTGCTTTGACCTCGTCTGCTGTCAGAATCACATCAGCCGCGCCTGCGTTTTCCTGCAAGCGACTGAACTTTCTGGTGCCCGGTATCGGCACGATAGCTATTCCTTATTCATGAATTTTCAATCCGAGCACAAATTTGACAAACTGCGGATCATCATGATTGACAATCTCACTGTGACCGAGGTCTTTTGCGGCGACTGCCGCCATCTCTTCTTCGGTCAGTTCAAAATCCCAAATGTCAATGTTTTGCTCCATACGCTCGACCTTGACGGACTTCGGTATAATCGACACGCCGCGCTGTGCGTTCCAGCGGAGCACAATCTGTGCGTTCGACTTGCCGTATTTGTCGCCGATTGCCTTGATTTCGGGGTCGGTAAAGATACCGTGCTTACCCTCTGCGAGCGGTCCCCAAGCCTGCGGCGCAACGCCGTATTCCTTCATCGTTTCAAGCGCGTTAGCCTGTACAAAGAACGGGTGCAGTTCAACCTGATTGACGGCGGGGATCACCTCGACGTTCTCACAGAAGTTGGCGAGAATTGCGGGATAGAAATTCGCCACGCCGATTGCCTTTGTCAAGCCCTCCTTATAGGCTTTGGTAATGCCGCGATATGCTGCAAAGTAGTCGTTCATCGGCTGGTGAAGAAGTACCAAATCGACATAGGGCAGATTCAGGTTTGCGAGAGAGGTTTTGACCGCTTTATAGGCGGTTTCCTCGTTTTTTTGGTCTTGCACCCAAACCTTGGTGGTGATGAACAACTCGTCGCGGGTGGTGATTCCGTCGGCGATTGCGCGCGTAACAGCTTTGCCGAGCGCTTCTTCATTCATATACGCTGCGGCGGTATCGAGCAGACGGTAGCCTGTTTTAATCGCGTTGTATACGACTTCCTCGCACTGCGCCGCGTCGGGAATCTGAAAAACGCCGAAGCCTTCAAGGGGCATTTTTGTTCCGTTGTTAAGTGTAATGTAATTCATAATCATTCTCCTTTTCTATTTACATTCAATTAGAATATCTAATAATTCTTCTTTATTGAGCTTCTTGCAGCAGCCGCCGGTGATGATGGTGGAATCGGCGATTGCTTTCAGGTCGGTATCGGTAATACCCATTTCGCTGAATGTGGTAGGCAAGCCCATTTCCTTGATAAAATCGGCGAGAGCCTTGATTCCCTCCAAAGCGACATCATCTTCCGTTTTGCCGTCGGGTTTTACGCCCCAAACATTGACAGCGAACTTAGCGAATTGGCTGACTGCGCTTTTGTAGATATGTCTGTAGAGTACGGGGTGAATAACCGCCAAACCGAAGCCGTGATTGCAGTCGGTGTACGCGCCGAGCTGATGCTCCAGCATATGGCACTGGAAATCTGTGACCTTGCCGAGCTTTAGAATACCGTTCTCCCCCATCGCCGCCGCCCAAATCAGTTCGGAGCGGACGAATTTCTCATCGGGATTTTTGAGCGTTGCACGCATATTCTTAATGACGTTGCGCATAACCGCCTCGTTGATCTCATCGCTGAGGTTTGTTTCTCTCGGCGAGCCGAAGTAGGTTTCCATGCAATGGCTGAGGGTGTCGAACGAGCCGGAGATGACCTGCTTCATCGGCATGGTCATAGTGTAGCCGACGTCGAGGATAGCGAAGTCATAAAACGCGCCCCATAAGGGAGATTTTTGCTTCAAGACTTCATTTGTGATGACTGCGCCGTTGTTCATCTCAGCGCCTGTGCCAAAGGCACTCACGACCGCTCCCATGGGGATAAATTCAGTCGGCGAGCCGTGTTGTTGGTATTCAAAATCCCAAATATCCTGATCGAGCTTTGCCTGCGCCGATACGATCTTACAGCAGTCAATGACCGAACCACCGCCGACAGCGAGGATAAAATCAACCTTGTTTTCTTTAGCGAGCCTTGCGCCCTCCTGCACCTTTGTGTAGGTTGGGTTGCTCATAATGCCCGAGAACTCAGTAACACTCTTTCCGCACTCATTCAGAACGGCGATGATCTCGTCATAAATGCCGACCCGTTTGATCGCTCCACCGCCGTAGGCAAACAGGATATTCTTTCCGTATTTCTGCAGCTCCTCTTTGAGGCTGTCTTTGGCAACGCCATCGCCGAAATTTACCTTCACGGGATAGCTGTAGGTAAAGTTATTCATGCGCTTCTCTCCTTTACTTTCAGACTGTTGAGCCATTTTCCTACCTTATCCGCACAACCGCGTTCGGCTTCGGACATCTCGATCGGCAAGCCTTTGAGAATCGTCGCGTACGGTTCGAGCTCTGCGATCGTGAGATAAGTACCGCCGTCGGATGAACCCATATGCGTGTTGAACGGAATAATCGTTTTGCCC
>JBGUPW010000101.1:0-3844 GCA_045130495.1 Ruminococcus sp.
ATCAAGCGAATCGACGTCTACGAAAAGGAAGTCAGATACTCTCGCACCTGCGGCAACACCATCGTCATCCAGTACACATTCCAGTTAGACAAAAACTAAACAGAAAAATACCCTGAAGGCACTTAAAACCTTCAGGGTATCCCTGCCTTCAAAATTTTCCGTTAAGAATATCACGGTTTACGCTTTGGGTGTGAGTACCGATCATTTTTCAGCGGGATACTGCAGACGGAGGTGCTCGATCATTTTATCCATCTCGGCGCGATTTCCGTTATCCATCTGCGAGAGCGCGTTGCCGGGAACATTGTTGGCGTAATCTGCGATGGTCTTTGTCAGCGTGCAGACGCCGGCGGACATCAGCGCGATAATGATCGCAAACACGCCGACGATGACGCCCGCTTTGCGCGGTCCCTTTTTATCGGCGTCCTTTCTGCTCATGACGCCGAACACGATAGCGACGATCCCGAGCACTGCACCAACCAGCGCGATGATCACATTAAAGCCGCCGTGAAGCGCAAGAGTGGTGCCGCTGATGGGATTGGTGAGCGCGAAGAGCGCGATGCCGATCAAGACGAACGCGGCGATACCCGCGAATAAACCGATGAAACCTTTGACATTCTTTTTCATTTTGAGTTCCTCCTTTATGATCGATTATTTTACGTCACGGCTCTTGAAGACCTTTACGGTCAATGCCATGAAGAGAACGATGAAGACCAGTGATACGACGATCGCGTTGATGACCGCGACGTTCGCGCCGACATTGACGCTGTTGAACAGCGCATCGGGCATATACATGCCCAGGTCAAAGCTCTGAGTGTGGAAAATGTTGGAGATCGCGGTGTTCAGACCCATATACGCCAGGCTCATGGTGCCTGTGCCGAGGATCACACCGATCACGGTGGCGAGGACCTTGTTTTTGACGCCGTTGGTGACAAACAACAGGATCGCAGCGATCGCCATGCTGAGCAGCCATTTGAGCAGGATCGTCATGATCGCCGCCCCGATCTTGCCGTCATCTGTCAGCTGGAGCATACCGGTCGCGGACATTGCCAGGTTGCCCAAGGCATTGGTAAGGGAGCCGACGGCAAGAAAGATGAAGTTGTGGATGCCGATCACCATAAACTTGGAATCAATCAGACTGCTTTTGTGCGGAAGCTGTCCCGCGAGGTTTTTGATATAGCCGCCCGCGATATCCGCATAGGAAAAGCTGATCAGCGAGGTGAACATCAAAATACTGAAAATCGGCAGCACAAAGGGATTTGACACGACATCGGAAAGGATGGTCGGCGTAACTGCCTGAGCGGAAGCGAACATTTTCGTCAGCATTGCCATGCCGACCGTCAGCAGGATGTTGAACACCGCTGCGACAGACAGGGTGATGAGAAACATCGGTGAGCGGAACAACCGCCGCAGATCCATTTTGATCAGGTTAGCCATTATGAGCACCTCCCGTAACGCTGAGGTAGTAGTCCTCCAGCGAGATATTTTTGATCGTCAGTTCCCTGACGCCTATATTGGCGTTGACCAACGCTTTGTTGATCTCGATCGTGTCCTCCGTGGCGTTTTCCACGCGGATAAAGCCTTCGCTGTCGATCGACGCGTCAAAGCCCATTCGCCCGATCAAAACAAGCGCACAGCTGTTGTCGTCGGTTTGGATCTTGACGTATCTGCCGCAGCGTTCGTTGAGCTCATCGGTCGTGAATTCATCGATCAGCCTGCCCTCGTGGATGATACCGTAGGCGTTCGCGAGCTTTCCCAGCTCGTCGAGGATGTGGCTTGAGATCATGATCGTGATCCCCTTTTCATCTCTGAGCTTTTCCAGCGTTTGCCTGACCTCTACGATGCCCTGCGGGTCAAGGCCGTTGATCGGCTCGTCCAGCACGATCATCCTCGGGTTGCCGACCAGCGCAAGCGCGATGCCGAGCCGCTGGCGCATACCGAGTGAGAAGGAACCCGCGTTCTTTTTGCCCGTGTTTTCGAGTCCGACGGTTTTCAGAAGATCGTCGATATACGGTTTGCTGTTGCAGCCCATCGCGATACATTTCAGCCGGATGTTTTCTTCCGCCGACATATTCGGATAAATGCCGGGGCTTTCGATCAGAACGCCCACGCCGAATTTGTTGTCGCCGTGCAGCCGGTAAGTGCCGCTCGTTGCTTTGGAGAGCCCGCTGATGACGCGCATGACGGTGGTTTTACCCGCGCCGTTGCGGCCGATCAGACCGTATATCTCGCCTTCGCGGATATGGATATTGATATCCTTCGCCGCGTCCTTCCTTCCGTAGGTTTTGGTAAGGCTTTCAGTGGTTAAAATGTAATTTGTCATTGATATCCCTCCCTGCGTTTCGGAGAACTTCGTTTTGTTCTCTCTTGATTACAACATTATAATAACAGAAAAAATCGCCCCTGCATATATGCAAAACGCCCCGATCTGTAGCCAAATTTACACTTGAACGGTGAAGTGTAGCCTAATTTACAGATCGGGGATAAATTGTAAAAAAGCCGGAAGGTGTTCATTAATACAGCAACACCTTTCCGGCTTAGTTCTAAAAATCTTACGATTTTTTACGGTTTCAGTATCCGTATCCGAAGGTAACGATCTCCCAGCCGCCGTCTGCGGTGCGGGCAAGCCACCACTGATAATCAGTATAATCGGCATCAGGATTAAAGGTCAGCTCTCCGATTTCCTTCGGCGTGTGGAAATCCATCAGGAACTCCGCGACCTGTGTGTATTTGCCGTCGGGATTGATCTCGTTCATTTTCGCGAGCATTTCATCTGTCGCTTTTTCGTCGCCCGCATAGCGGATGCTCTTGAGATCGACATCGCCCCAGAACGCGAATTTACACTTGATCTGGATAACGGCGTCCTTCAGCTCGTCCTCGGTATAGATTTCGGAGGTACCGTAATCAATGCTGACGGGACCGCCGGTGTAGGCGCCGAGGTATTTCTCAAAGGTAACGCCCTTCGAGGTGATCTCCTTGGCGGTGTCAACGTTGTCGAGATAGCGGATGTGCCACGGCTCGTAGCCGTAACCCGTGATGTGCTCGCTGCCGTCGAGATAGCGGAGGATAAAGCCGTAGTCGGCGAGCTTCGCGTGGATCTTCGACCAGATCTCGGGATACTGTATCATATCCTCGTTCTCAACAACGTCCTTGCCGTCGATAATGAGGTAAAGGTCGAGTGCAAGACCCGTGTGGTGCTCGGAATACCCGGGCTTTGCGACGGTCTTTGCCGCGTAATCCGCGCCGTATTTCTCGGTGAAATCGTCCATGATACGCTGCTGCTCGGCAACGCTTCTGCGCGCGGAGTCGAGGTCGACATAAACGCCCTCTTTTTCAAGCTCTGCCTTGAGTTCGAGATAAGCGTCATAGGCTTTTTTCTCAACCTCGACATCGTCGCCGACGGAGTTTGTCATGTGTACGATTTCGAGCTTATCCTCCCAATCATCGGGAAGAGCGTGGGCCTTGTTTACAAGCGCCATGTAGTCGATGCTGTCGGTCTTTGCCGAATCAACTGTTGACGCTGTTGTTGCCGCTGTTGTTTCATCATTTGAACTGCTGCCGCAGCCGGCTAAAACAGCGGTTGCCGCAAGGCACAGGCAAAGAAGCGCACAAATAATCGTATTCCTTTTCATGTACATAGCAATTAGCCTCCGTTTTTATTTGTATTCAGAGCTTTTTACCTCTTTACTTAAAACTCGGCGCCGAGATTCTCCATAGAATCTATCACAACTACACACTCGGGATCAACGTGCTGCATAATGTAATACATCTGCTCCTCGGGTACCGCGACGCAGCCGCCCGTGCGCGGCTTTCTGTCGCCGAGGCAATGCAGGAAGATCGCGGAGCC
>JBGUPW010000102.1:0-15654 GCA_045130495.1 Ruminococcus sp.
TGCTGACAGAATAAAAATTATGCGCACAACAAACTAAGCCGGTTGCCTGATTCGACAATGGCTTGCTGCTGATTCATTTTGTTAAAAACAAAATACATCATTGTTGTGTCCCTCCATAATTTGTTGCCTATTATAACACTCCATCCTCTTTGTGTCAAGAGAAAAAAACAAAAATACCGCCAAGCAGGTATCATCCCACTTGACGGCTGTGCTTATTAGGTATAAATCAGCTCTGCGTTTACAATCTCTGTAGCACGGTTGCGAATATTGTTCATTCGCTGAACCCACAGCATTTGATTGTCTGCTTTGAGCTGTTCGGTTACGCCTTCCTTATCGGCGAGTTGTTTTACTAACCGAAAGAATAGTTCCTCTGCCTGCTCGTTTATGTCAGCAAGGTAAGCGGTCAGCTTACAGCTTGTCAGCAGGTTTGTATATAAGATTGGGCGGCGATGTTTGATATATTTCAAATGTCGCTTACCCCAAATACCAATTTTAACCTTAGGCTGTTCGGGTAATTTCAGGTCGGGTAAAAGGTAATCGCCTTGTTTTGTATATGTAATCTTATTTGTCATAATCTTTGTCCTCCATAATAGTCGAAAAAGTGATAGTTGAAAAATCAGTGTTTATGCGGCTTTGCAATAGCGGGTTAGAGGGGATTAAGGTATTATCATTACCACTTTCAAAAACCACAAAAATACTGTTTACGGGCATTTGCTGACCACCTTGATTTTTTTGATTTTTGCGTTGGCAACATTAATTAATACCTCATCAACAAGGTCAGTATATCTGCCCTCATCAATCAACTTGTTTCTCAAATCATTCAGGCTGCTAATCAACAGTCGCCTTTCTTCGCTGTTTATGTAGACGTGATATTTTGTGTTCTTCATTTGTAAAACCTCCGTAAGTTTAGATTATATCCTACAAATCCAACTATCCGACTGTTTTACAAAAGCCAAAGGGAGGCAACTTCCTTACGAAGTGCCTCCCTTAGGGTGCCTTTTTTTCATTCTACCTCAGCGTGGCGACCGGACTTGAAGGCGAGCGTACCCGCCGCAGGCGATTTTTATTCAACCGCAAAATAACAGTATAAAATTACTGTATCATTATATGTTTTTGCGCTTGGAAAAAAGATTTATGAACACTTGACTTTTCTTGCATTTATGTTATACTGTATAGGCAGATTCAGAAAGCTGCGGCTTTCGGAAAGGAGACTGTTATTATGGCTACAGAAGAATTAATGGAAGAAATGGATAACGAGGGTACTCTTATCACGCTGGAAGACGAAGAGGGCAACGCGGTTGATTTTGAGTTTCTTGACGTTGTTGAATATGAGGGCGAGGAATACATTGTTCTCATCGAAAACGACGAGGAAGCCGACGAAGTAGTTATCCTTAAAATCAACGCCATTGACGACGAGACCGAGGAATACACCAGCATTGAAGACGAAAATCTTTTGGAAACTCTGTTTGAAATCTTCAAAAACAAATATGACAGCGAGATTGATTTTGCTTAATCCAAAAAACTTTCAGCATTAAAAGGAGCTGTGAGAACACGAAGCTTAACACTTCGTTTCCCGCAGCTCCTTTTGCTTTTATCTGTAAAAGCCGTAAAAAATCTTTTCGCTGAGCTTTTTCAGCCTGCGCTTGCGCACATACATCGTTTGGTCGGCACGTTCAAACACATCTTTCAGGCACTTATCCGGACCAGGTCTGTATTCCGCCATGCCCGACGCCACAACTATCTTGCCCGATCGCAGATTTTCGCCGGATTTGCGGTCAAACGCGGTCAGCAGAGCGCGCCGGTTCTCAAAATCCTCACCTTGGAGAATAATAACAAATTCGTCGCCGCCTATTCGATAAACGGGACTCTTAGTGAAAAACTCTCTTATCATCATGCAGGCTTCGTAAATGCAAATATCGCCCATTTCGTGTCCCCTGGTGTCGTTTGTTTGTTTTAAATCATTTAAGTCAAACACAATAACACCTAAATCGTGAACCCTGCCTTCTTTGATCTTACGGTTGATTTCATTTTCATCATCAAGATACGCCTGCTTGCTTTTTGCTCCCGACAGCGGATCGGTGTAGATTTTTTGCTTTGCCGTTCCAAGCTCCTGCTGTTGGCGCAATTCAATTTTCAGAAGATCCTCAAGAGCGTTGTGATATTCCTCTTTTTCATCCTCAACTACAAATGAATGAATCAGACATATCCCGAGCAGATAACCCGCCGAATACATCGGAAGAAGCGGAAAAAACACCTGAATGTTTATAAACACGATCATCACTATACCAAAAAAGCTTATCGCTATGTGTCTGCGCCTGACGGTACCGTAGGTTTTTGACGTTATAAACAGCGAATAGATCGACGTTAGCGTGAAAAGTACGATCTGGGTTATATAGGTGATATACCTCGCGCTTCCTGCATGGTAGCCTCCGCCGTCATCGATCCAAAACAGGATCGGATAAAACAGATTGACCGAAAGAGCGATAAGCTCAAACGTCAACAAAACGATCCCCGTATAAATAAGCGGATTTGCAAATTTGTTGTCGCTTTTTAAGTATGCCGCAACAAACCGCGACCACGTAAAAATCGAAACCATCATAACGGCAAAAAATATCTCGGTGGTCACATATAGCGCCGTTATAAGGTGAAGCTCATAAAAAACTCCCCACATTACATCCGTCGCGAAAAACGTCATCACCGACGCAAAAAACAAATGACGCTCCCTTTTTGCAGGTATATCGACCACTTGATTTTTATAACAAATCGAATCCTTATTGATTATTATATGCACGAGTAACGAAAGAAAACCGACTATTGAATATGACATTACGCACCCCCTGAAAATAATTATCGCGTAAAATATCACATAAGGGAATTTTTAGAGGTTCACAATATAATCATACATTGAAATTTTGTTCATGTCAATGTATTATTTTGACTTTATTTGGGAAAATAATTTCATAGGAGGAATCAAAATGGAACTTTTACGGGCTTTTCTAATCGGAGGACTAATTTGCACGGCAGGGCAGATTTTAATTGATAAAACCGCTCTTACGCCTGCGAGGATCCTGACCGCATTTGTGGTCGCGGGAGTCGTTTTGGGAGCGCTGGGGCTGTATCAGCCGCTTGTAAGCTTTGCTCAGGAGGGCGCGGCTGTGCCTATCTCGGGCTTTGGAAATCTTATGGCACAGGGAGTGCGCGACTCTCTGAAAGAGGACGGAGCTTTGGGCATTTTGACGGGCGGAATAAAAATCGCCGCCGCAGGAATAGGCGCGGCTGTATTTTTCTCGTTCTGCGCCGCTATTGCTGCAAAATCAAGAGATAAATAAACGGGAAACCGCAGATTAATATTATATTAATAATGAAAACAATAAATTACTTGATCAACAACTGATTTTTTCCGCATAATTTATCATTCTCCCATATTTGACATCAAAAACACGAGAGCCAAAAAGCCGCATACCTATGCGATTTTTTGCTCTCAATATTATTTTTGGAATGTAGTACGCTGCCTGTTATTTATAATAAATCATATCACACTCATTTCACAAATAATTTTCCAAGTATTTCATCTCAAAATATGGGTGTAATGTGACGCTGTCTAATGATTTCATAAGTGAACAATCTTGTATTTTTTCAAAAATCCGGTAGTGATTCGGTTTTTGAATGATTTTCTTTGATTTTGCTGTCAAACTCCCGACGCGTTTATTTCGATAACGAAAGTATTACTTCAAATACCGAAAATATTACATTAATAATGAAAACAATAAATCACTTGATTTTTTCCACATCATTTGCTATAATTTAATAGTATAAAATTTATTGTGGGTTCATTTGCGAAATTACTGAAAAAGCCTGAAAATCTCTGCAAAATGCAGCGTGACGCTGCATCCATTCCCGCCGCAGCGTGACGCTGCACCCATGCCCGCCTATAAAAACTTTCCATAGTTATTTTACGTTCATCAACGGCGGGGTCAAAACATGGCTGTTTCTTAAATAACTAACACGCGTGACGCTGCACCCATTCCCGCCTATATAAAACTTTCCATAGTTTTTTACGTTCATCAACGGCGGGGTCAAAACATGGCTGTTTCTTAAATAACTAACACGCGTGACGCTGCACCCATGCCCGCCTAAAAAACTTTCCATAGTTATTTACGTTCATCAACGGCGGGGTCAAAACATGGCTGCTTTTTAATTAACTAACCCGCGTGACGCTGCAAGATCCTGCTTATAAGAGCTATCTATAAGTTATTTACGTTAATCAACGGCGAAGCAGAGAGCTTTCACATTCAGAAAAATGAAATAATGAGGAAAAGAGGAAGGAAAAGCTATGAATTCATTCGGCGACGCTTGGGAGTTGGTGTGCTCCTATTGTAAAACAAAAATAACCGACGTCGCGTACAACACATGGATTGTCCGCATTAAGCCGATGGAGCTGGATTTTGACGCCAACACCGCATATCTTATCGTACCCAACGATTTCCACCGTCAAACCATAACACGCTGTTATATTCCCCTGCTCAACGAGGCTTTTGAGGCTATTTTTGACAATAAGTTTAAAATCGCACTCAAAATTCCCGAAGAGGTGGAGCAAAGCATTCCCGAAAAGCCGAAGCCCGAGGAGGAAAAAATCAATAACTACGAGTATACATTTGATACTTTTATCGTAGGCCCCTCAAACAACTTCGCTCACGCCGCCTGCATGGCTGTTGCAACAAATCCGTCAAATGCGTACAATCCTCTGTTCCTATACGGCAACTCAGGTTTAGGCAAAACGCATTTGCTGTTTGCTATCCAAAATGAAATAAAAAAGAACTATCCCGAAAAAAACATCTGCTACATCAAAATAGACAGCTTTATCAACGAGCTGGTCGAGTCGCTTAAAATGAAAACGATGATCGAGTTCCGTCAGAAGTACCGTCAGGTAGACGTGCTTCTTGTGGACGACGTTCAGTTTTTAGGCGGCAAGGAAGGAATGCAGGAGGAGTTCTTCCACACCTTCAACGCGCTGTACGACGCGCACAAGCAAATCGTGCTGACCTCCGACCGTCCTCCCAAGGAGATAAAAACTCTCGCCGACCGTCTGCGTTCACGTTTTGAGCAGGATCTTATAGCAGATATTCAGCCGCCCGACATCGAAACCCGTATAGCTATCATCAAGCGCAAGGCTGAAATACTCGACGTCGAGCTTTCAAACGAGGTTTGCGAGTACATTGCTTCAAAGCTCAAATCAAATATCCGTCAGCTTGAAGGCACGGTAAAAAAACTCAAGGCAAAATATCTTCTCAACCATGAAAGGATCACCATTTCGACCGCTCAGGAGGTTATAGCCGACATACTCAACAACGATGTCCCACCCGAAGTGACAGTTGAAAGAGTGATCGACGAGGTGGCGCGAACCTTCGGCGTATCGGCTGAGGAGATCCGCTCTCAAAAGAACAAGAGCGCAAATATCAGCAACGCCCGCCGCATAGCTATTTACATAACGAGAGAGATCACAGCTCTTTCAATGGTCAGCATCGGCGAGGAGTTCGGCGGAAGACATTACTCCACGATAATCTACTCTCTGCAAAAGGTTCAAAAGCAGATCGCGACCGATCAAAAAGTAAAAGAGCTTATCGACGACATCATCAAAAACATCAGAGACAGATAGGCAGCGTGACGCTGCACCCGGTCCGCCTTTTTAAACGTTTGGTTTTTGTTTTACGTTCATCAACGGCGGGGTCATAACATTGCGGTTTTATATAGTATTTTGTATGACACTTTGAAGTATGGTGCTGTACCCGAACCGCCATTCACAACGCTTGCTTACTGTTTTACGTTCATCAATGGCGGAGTCATAACATTGCGGTTTCATATCATATTCCGACTGCTAATATGTAGTATAGTGCTGCACCCGAACCGCCTTCAACAACGCTTGTTTATTGTTTTACGTTCATAAACGGCGCGGTCAAAACACGGCGGATCCCGATGAAAAGGCTCTGTTTTGCAGATCGAAAGCCTTAAAAATATTCCAAATTTTAACAACTCTCAACATAGAATGAATTTATAACAAAATGAAAGATATTGAGAGAATTATAAAATATGTTTATACGCCTGTTAAAACAAGGAAAAATGTTAATGATCGCCTCAACAATCATTAAGAAATAATCCATAGGGCTGTGTTGATTAAAAAACGCGTCAAATAAGCCAAAAACAGGCATTTTAAATATTTCCACACCCCCTACTATAACTAATAAATATATAATAAAGAGAAAGACAGGAGAGCGTTACACCTTGAAATTTTCATGTTTACGAACAGATTTGGCGGCAGCGGTTTCAAATGTGTCGAGAGCCGTTTCCACCAAAGCTACGATTCCCGCTTTGGAAGGTGTTTTGATAAAGGCATACAATGACAACCTGAATATTTCGGGCTACAACCTTGAAATCGGAATAACTACGGATATCGAGGCGAGAGTCGTTAAGGAAGGCGAGATCGTTCTCGGCGCGAGGCTTCTGCTCGATATCGTTCGCAGGCTCCCCGAAGAGATAGTCAACATAGAAACCGATGACAGAATGGTGACTTACATAACCTGCGGCAAGGCTGATTATCAGATTGTGGGAATGCCGTCGGTCGAATATCCCGACCTGCCCACCTTTCAGCAGACTGACGGAATCAGCGTAAACTCAAAGGTGATACGCGACATGATCCGCCAGACCGTTTACGCGGTCAGCGACAACGCCGCCAAGCCGATCTATACCGGTTCGCTTTATGAGATTTCGGGCGGCGTGCTTAAAATAATAGCTATCGACGGCTTCCGCATGGCGATCCGCAGCGAAAGCGTTGAAAGCGAAAGCGAGACCTCGTTTGTCGTTCCCGGCAAAACCCAGCTTGAGGTGCTGAAGCTTTTAACCGATGATGATTCAAATGTGGATATTATAGTCGGTCAGCGACACATCACATTCAAAATAAAAACCTACAGCGTGATCTCGCGGCTTATAGAGGGCAACTTCCTCGATTACAAGGCTACGGTTCCCGCAAGCGAGAAAACCACCCTGGTGATCAAAACCCGTCTTATGATAGAGTCGGTCGAGAGAATGTCTCTTCTCAACAGCGAGAAGATCCAAAGCCCCGTAAGATGCAGGTTTGCCGAGGATGAGATCCGCCTGTCATGCGCTTCCTCTGTGGGAAGGGCGAACGATGTTATCTCGGTTCCGATCATCGGCGAAAGTGTTGAGATTGGATTCAACAACAGATATATGCTGGAGGCGCTTAAAAACACCGACACAGACGAGGTCAAGCTTGTGCTCAACAGCTCTGTTTCTCCGATAGTGATAAAACCCGTAAAAGGCGACAGCTTTTTAAGCATAGTCGTACCCGTGAGGCTCGCAAATGAAGGCTGAGAAAGTAAAAATCGACAGTGATTTTATCCGTTTGCAGGATCTGTTAAAGCTCAGCGGCTTGTGCGCCACGGGCGGCATGGCAAAAATAGTTATTCAGAACGGCGAAGTTCTTGTAAACGGCGGGGTCTGCCTTATGCGCGGCAAAAAGCTGCGTCAGGGCGATACGGCGCAATACGAAGGCTATTTGATTGAAGTAGAATAAGTAAAAAGTAAAATAAATTGAGAGTTAAAAGAATCGGATTCAAACAATTCCGGAATTTAAAGGACTGCGATATTTTTCCCTGCGACGGCGTCAACGTGATTTACGGCGACAACGCCCAGGGCAAGACAAATATGCTTGAAGCTGTGTGGCTTTTTTGCGGCGGTCACTCGTTCCGCACCAACCGGGACAGCGAGGTCATAAAATGGGACGCTCCGTTTGCGCGGCTCGACATGGATTTTTTCGGTCAGAACCGCGACCAGACTGCTGTGCTAAAATTTAAGGCGGGCAAGAAAACCGTGAGCATAAACGGCATTGAAAAAAATTCGGCTTCATCGCTTATTGAAAAGTTCTGCGCGGTCGTATTCTCTCCGGAGCATTTGAATCTCATAAAAAGAGGTCCGGGCGAGAGGCGCAGGTTCATCGACAGCGCAATTTGCCGTGAAAAGCTGCAAAACGCGGTAATTCTTTCAAAATACAACCGTATGCTCAACCAGCGAAATACGCTGCTAAAGGATATTGCCCGCAGACCCGCGCTTGAGGATACGCTTGACATCTGGGACGCCCAGCTTGTCGGCTACGGAGCCATGCTTATTCAAAAGCGGCTCGAATACATAAAAAATCTCGCGGAAAAAGCCGCCGAATTCCACAGCGGGATATCGGGCGGAAAAGAGAAGCTCACCGTCAGATATATCTCTACCGAGAATATAAGCGTTGAGAATACGGCGGAGGAGATAAAGAAACGCTTCGCGGAGAAATGCGCCGCGAACAGAAAAAACGACATTCACACGGGGATAACCCTTTCGGGTCCTCACCGTGACGATATAGAAATTTTGATAAACGGTAAAAACGCCAAATCATTCGCTTCTCAGGGGCAGCAGCGGAGCGCAGTGCTCTCACTAAAGCTTGCCGAGGCTGCGGTTTTAAAAGAGCGGATGGGCGAAGAGCCGGTGATTTTGCTCGACGATGTGCTTTCCGAGCTTGACGGCGGCAGACAGGACTTTTTGCTCAACGAGCTGAAGGACTGTCAGGTTTTCATAACCTGTTGTGAAAAGTCAAATAAAGAGCAGCTAAAAAAAGGAACGGTTTTTGAAGTAATCGGAGGAACGATTTCCGAAATGTCTTAAATAAACATCGGCGATTGCTGTTTAAAAATATTATGACAACTTCTGCAAAAAAACGCGTGAACGGCTTTTTGGTTTTTATCAGTGCTTGAATTAAGGAGAGATAGCCGTGTATTTGCATTTGGGACAGGATACCGTAATTCGTACCGAGCATATCGTGGCTATGTTTGACATAGACGCGAGCACGGTTTCAAAAAAAACAAGAGAATTTCTCGCTGCCGCCCAAAAAAACGGCGAAGTGATAAACGTTTCCTACGAATTGCCGAGGTCGTTTGTGGTATGCAGCGAAAACGGAAAAAACAGGGTTTATATTTCTCAGTTGTCAACAAAGACGCTGTACAGGCGGCAATATAATTTTTCAGATACGGGAGAATTTTAATTATGAATCGAAAAAAACAAAGATGTCCTTATTGCGGAAAGCGTATGTCATATTTTTCAGCCTATTTCAGCAGAAGAAAGGCTGAATATGTTTGCGATCGCTGCGGAAAAGAGAGCAGAGTGGTAATTTCAAAAATAATCATACCCATTTTTATAATAGCGGCGGTCATATCCTTAGCTATTATGGGTCTGTGGTGGTTCTTCAAGCTGCTGAGCAATCCCTTGGGTATTTTTCTTGTTGCGGCTCCGCTGGTTATTTTCCAGTTACTTACTCCGAAATTCGTTCAGCTTGAGCCTCTTAAAAAATACCGCAAATCAATGGAGGCAAAGAAGGCGGGAATCGAATATTCCGACAATCTCACGGCTCTTGATTTTGAGGATGCACCGACCTCTATCGAAAACAGCGGTCAATTTAAAATCAACTCCGATATCTTCAATCAGATAAAGTCCCAAAGAAGCACTCCGAGAGGTCAGGTTGATACAAACGAGCTTGTATCCGATTCGGGAACCCTCGAAAAGGAAAGCTATGTTCCGATCATTGACGATGTAAGAGAAGAGCACGGCGGAACAACATCCTATCCGCTCAAAAAGCTTCGCTCCGAGCGTTCAAGGAGCAGTCGTCAGGCTGCGCACTATGCGACCGATCTTGAGCTTGATAATGCGGTTGAAGCGGATATAACCGATGACTACGACGTTAAAGAGTATGTAAGGTCTGATTTTTCGTCGGAGAGTAAAAAATCATGAAGTTCTATCCCAAGCAGTCGGTTTGTCCGCACTGCGGAACCGTTTACAGATATTCCGACATAAAAAAGATAATGTTTAAAAAATCAGCCGTTTGCTATCACTGCGGCAAAAGCTTCAACGTTTCAAAATCGGGTCTGTTGATTTTGGCACTTGAAACAGCCGCGGTTTATGCGCTGCTGGATATCGCGGCGATCGGCGCGATAAAGGGGCTTAACCTGATAGGGCTGTTTATTATGAATATTATTCCCGTGACAGTCGCGATCATTCTTGCGCCGCTTTACATTTCTCTTACAGGCGACAAGGATAAGGGAAAAAAAGTAAAAAGTAAAAAGCATAAATAAATAGTAAAATAAAAAGTGAAATTATAATCAATTGTCATCCTGAGCTGCCGCCGAAAGTGCGCTCTGACGCAAGGATTTCTTCGGTCGAACGCTCCGCGTTCTGTCCTTTAATTACTGCTTGGAATGACATTCTGAAAAATAAACGTACAGTGAGATAATACGAACAGATAAATAGGTGAACAAAAGAAATCAAGCGAATAACGGAGGTTTTTATTTTGGAGAATCTTGAACACATTGAAAATAACGAAAGCATGGAAGCAACCGAAAACGGTATAGAAATAACAAAAGTTGAGCAGGAGTACGGCGCGGACGAAATTCAGGTGCTTGAAGGTCTTGAAGCGGTAAGAAAGCGTCCGGGAATGTACATCGGCTCAACGGGTCCGCGCGGTCTTCATCATTTAGTGTATGAAATCGTAGACAACTCGATCGACGAGGCGCTTGCGGGCTATTGCTCCAAAATAGACGTTGTGATTGAAAAGGGAGATATAATCCGCGTGTCGGACGACGGCAGAGGTATCCCGGTAGGAATCAACAGCAAAACGGGAATCCCCGCTGTGACCGTTGTTTTCACTGTTCTTCACGCCGGCGGAAAGTTCGGCGGCGGCGGATACAAGGTGTCGGGCGGTCTCCACGGCGTAGGCGCGTCGGTCGTTAACGCGCTGTCCGAATGGCTGGAGGTCAAGGTCTGCGACGGCGAGAACGTTTATTTCCAGCGTTTCGAGCGCGGCAAAATCATAAACGACCTTGAAATTATCGGTCAGTCCGAAGTAAAGGGCACCGAGGTTCGCTTTAAAGCCGATCCGCTTATCTTTCAGGAAACAACCGAATACGATTATTCAATTCTCGAACGCCGTTTGCGCGAGCAGGCTTTTCTCAACGCGGGCATACACATCGAGCTTCGCGACGAGCGCGGCGACGAAATATTGAAGAACAATTTCCGTTATGAGGGCGGTATAAAGAGCTTTGTAGAGTATATCCACAAAAAACGCTCTCTTGAAGTTATCCATCCCGATGTAATATATTTTGCCTCCAAAAACGAGGAGGACAGCGTGGCTGTTGAGATCGCCATGCAGTACAACGACAGCTACAACGAAAATCTTTTGACCTTCGCAAATAATATCCACACCACCGACGGCGGAACGCACGAGGAGGGCTTCAAGCGCGCCCTTACAAGCGTTATGAACGATTACGCCAGAAGATTCGGAAAATTAAAAGAAAACGACAAAAACCTCAGCGGCGAGGACGTCCGCGAGGGCTTGACAGCGATTATCAGCGTAAAGCTTAAGGAAGCGCAGTTTGAGGGTCAGACAAAGGCAAAGCTCGGCAACACCGAGGTTCGCACAATGGTAGACAAGCTTCTGCGCGAAAAGTTAAAAATATATCTTGAAGAAAATCCCGCCGTGGCAAAGGCGATATTTGATAAGGCATTAGCTTCCGCGAGAGCGAGAGAGGCGGCGCGCAAGGCGCGTGAGAGCGTGAGAAGAAAATCAGCTCTTGACTCCGCAAGACTCCCGGGCAAGCTTGCCGACTGTCAGTCGCGCGACAGCAGCGAAACCGAAATATTTATAGTTGAGGGAGATTCGGCGGGCGGCTCCGCCAAGAACGGTCGCGACAGAAGGATACAGGCTATTCTCCCGCTTTGGGGAAAAATGCTAAACGTTGAAAAGGCGAGGATCGACAGGGTCTACGGCAACGACAAGCTCATGCCCGTTATCACAGCCTTGGGAACGGGAATAGGCGACGAATTCGACCTTGAAAAGCTCCGCTATGATAAAGTAATCATCATGGCTGATGCCGATGTTGACGGTTCCCACATCCGCACACTTCTCCTCACATTCTTCTTCCGTTATATGCGCCCTCTTGTTGAGAGCGGCCACGTTTATATTGCACAGCCTCCGCTCTACCGCATTACAAAGGGCAAGGAACACAAATATGCCTATTCCGACATGGAGCGCGACCAGATTTTAGCGGGAATAGAGGGCAAAACCGAGATACAGCGCTACAAAGGTCTCGGTGAAATGGACAAGGATCAGCTTTGGGAAACGACAATGAATCCCGAAACGCGCATAATGCTGCGAGTAGATCTTGCCGATGCCGAGGCAGCCGACGAGACATTCACGATTCTCATGGGCGACAAGGTCGAACCGCGCCGCGAGTTCATAGAGAAGAACGCCAAGTACGTTCAAAATCTTGATGTATAGAGGGTGTTTGTATGCATTCAAAATCTTATATAACCGTAAGATACGCCGAAACCGATCAAATGGGAATAGCTCATCACTCCAATTATCCCGTCTGGTATGAAATAGGCAGAACAGACTTTGTAAAGATGTTTGATATGACCTATACCGAAATGGAAAAGCTCGGAATAATGCTTCCCGTGCTCAATCTGAATTGTCATTTCGGAAAACCCGCTTTTTACGAGGACAGGCTTATTGTGCGTACATGGTGCATCCATATGTCGGCGGCGAGAATGGAGTTCTCTTATTCGGTAAAGAGGGTGCTCGACAACGGCACGGAGGAAGAGCTCGGCTACGGCACAACGGAGCACGCGGTCGTTGACGCGAAAACCTTCCGCCCCTGCAACATAAAAAAGCGGCTTCCCGAGCTGTATAAAAGAATGAACGGAAATATAAAGGCATTTTAAAAATCTTTTGCGCACTTGCAGTATGAGGTAATATAATGGACGGACAAAACGAACAGATCAAGGATAAAAGAATAATAGACGTAGATTTAAAAAATGAGATGCGCAAAAGCTTTCTCGACTATTCGATGAGCGTAATTGTGTCGCGTGCGCTTCCCGATGTGCGCGACGGCTTAAAGCCTGTTCACAGAAGAATTTTATACACCATGTATGAAAAGGGTCTTGAGCCGTCAAAGCCGTATCACAAATGCGCCGACACCGTCGGCTCCGTGCTCGGTGCGTATCACCCCCACGGCGACGCCTCTGTTTACGACGCCATGGTTCGTCTTGCGCAGGACTTTTCAATGCGCTATATGCTCGTTGACGGTCACGGCAACTTCGGTTCGGTGGACGGCGACCCGCCCGCGGCTTACAGATATACCGAGGCGAGAATGAGCAAAATCTCGCTTGAAATGCTCACCGATATCGAAAAAGAAACTGTCGATTTCGCACCTAACTACGACGACAGACTGAAAGAACCGACAGTGCTTCCCAGCCGTTTTCCCAATCTGCTCGTAAACGGTTCAAGCGGAATCGCGGTAGGTATGGCTACGGAGATCCCTCCGCACAATTTGGGAGAGACGATCGACGCGGTCTGCGCTCTTATAGATAATCCCGACGCCGAGCTTGCCGAGATCATGGAATGTCTGCCCGGACCCGACTTTCCCACCGGCGGCATTATAATGGGCAGAAGCGGAATAAGAGCCGCCTACGCCACAGGCAGGGGAAAAATCACCGTTCGCGCCAAAACAGAGATCATAGAAGCGAAGAACGGCAGATTCAAAATAATTGTCAGTGAGCTGCCTTATAAGGTGAACAAGGCAAGGCTCATTGAAAATATAGCAAATTTAGTAAAGGACAAGCGCATCGAGGGCATTTCAAACATCGAGGATCACTCCGACCGTCAGGGAATGCACATCGAAATCGACGTAAAGCGCGAGGCTTCGCCTCAGATCGTCCTTAATCAGCTTTTCTCATATACTCAGCTTCAAGTCACCTTCGGCGCGATTTTGCTGGCTATTGTGGACGGTCAGCCGAAGATCCTCACGTTGAAGGAAATGCTGCGCTGCTACATAGATTTTCAGGAAGAGGTCATCCACCGCAGAACAGAATTCAACCTGAAAAAAGCCATGAGCAGGGCGCACATTTTAGAGGGCTTGAAAATAGCGATAGACTTTATCGACGAGGTTATCGCGATAATCCGCCGCAGCAAAGACTTGCCCACTGCGAGAGCCGCTCTTATGGAGCGCTTCGGGCTTGACGAGATCCAGGCGAATGCGATCGTTCAGATGCGTCTCGGTCAGCTCACAAATATGGAACGCGCAAAAATCGAGGAAGAAATTGCCGCGCTCAGGGCTAAAATCGCGGAGTACAATGAAATCCTCGCAAGCGACACCAAAAAGCTTGAAATCGTCAAGGAAGAAATCACGGCTATCAGAAATAAATTCGGCGACCCGCGCCGCACCGAGATCTGTTCGATAAGCGGTGAGGTCGATATCGAGGATCTGATTCCGGACGAGGAATGTGTGCTCACCCTCACCCGCTTTGGTTATGTAAAGCGCCTTGCCGCAGACACATATAAGATCCAGCGCAGAGGCGGCAGAGGAGTTTTGGGAATGTCCCGCCGCGAGGAGGACGTTGCCACCGAGATGTTTATTATCAACTCTCACGACTACGTTCTGTTCTTCACCGATAAGGGCAGGGTTTACCGCCTCAAATGCTATGAGGTTCCGGAGGGCACAAGGCAGGCTAAGGGCATTAATATAGCTAACCTGCTGCCCATTTCTCCCGAGGAAAAAGTCACCTCGATGATAAGGGTTCCCGAGTTCGACGAGAACAAGTACCTTGTAATGGTAACGCGCAAGGGTATAATTAAGCGCATTGAGCTAAACGCCTACAACACCGCCCGCAAGGGAGGCTTGATCGCTCTTGAACTGAACGAGGGCGACGAGCTTGCGTGGGTGCGCATGACCGACGGAACTGCGAATGTTATCGTAGCCACAAGAATGGGAACGGCGATTCGCTTTAAAGAAACCGACGTCCGTCCCATGGGCAGACAGGCGCGCGGAGTTAAGGCAATTACGCTTAAAGAGGGCGACGAGGTCGTAGGAATGAGCGTAGTTCGCGAAAACGGTCTTGTGCTCACCGTCAGCGAAACGGGCTACGGAAGATTGTCTTCGGCGGACGATTACCGCATCCAGTCGCGCGGCGGCAAGGGTCTTATCAATTACCACGTCAATAAATTCGGCAAGGTAGCGGTTATCAAGGTCGTTGACCTCGACGACGATGTTATAATCATTTCTCAGGACGGAATCATCATCCGCATAGCCGCCGAATCTATTCGAGTCTGCTCGCGTCCGTCAAAGGGCGTCACCGTTATGAAGGTTGGCGAGGGCGACAAGGTCGTTACCGTGGCGCGTTCTCCGCACGAGGAGGAAGCGGTCGATCAGTTGGTCGAGGAGCCGGAGGATGATGAGGATGACGAAATCACCGATGAAACCGATGAAGCCGATGAAAACGCTCAGGCTGATGAACCGGAACTGACGGAAGAAGAAAATGAGTAAGTATAAAAATTAGTAAGTAAAATTTAACGGCAGCATTCCCCGGAATGTTGCCGTTGAAAAACATTAGGAACTGTTTATCAATCAATTGTGTTTTCTGCACAGTTCCTTAATAAAGGAGATATATGGAATGAAAAGATTCATGGCATTAGTTTCCGTATTTTTGGCGACTGTTATTGTGTGCGGTCTGTCAGCCTGCGGTAATCAGGACGAAATCAAAGAAATCGAAAAACCGAAAACC
>JBGUPW010000103.1:0-11708 GCA_045130495.1 Ruminococcus sp.
TAGCGGCAGTCGGGCGTAATATTTTTTCCGAAAAGCTTGTATTTCATGTGATCACCTCGTATAATACTACTATAACACATCAAAAAAAATCTTTCAATAGCTTTAGCGGAGGTTATATGAAATTCAAATCCGAAACAATGACTCTTAACAATGCCGATACAGTGCCTTTTCTGACTTATAATTCCTTATCGGAACTTAAATTTATTCGACACGCTTTTTCCACCAGATTGGGAGGAGTCAGCGAGGGCGAGTTCACCTCTATGAATACGGCGTTCAACCGCGGGGATGACCCCGACAGAGTCACCGAAAACTACAAACGCTTTTGCCTGAGCGCGGGCTTTGACTTTGAGAGCCTTGTCGCCTCGGCGCAGGATCACCACACCTATGTGCGCGCCGTGACCTCAGCCGACAGGGGAACGGGCATTTACAAGCCTCGCGACATGGAAAGCGTGGACGCGCTTATTACAGACGAAAAGGGTGTCACTCTCGTGACCTATTACGCAGACTGCACGCCGCTGTTTTTCGCGGACTCAAAAACTCACGCCGTCGGGCTTGCGCACGCAGGTTGGCGCGGAACGGTCGGCGAAATTGGGAAAAAGGTAGTTCAAAAGATGACGGAGCTTTACGGAACCGACCCGAGGGATATTTTCGCCGCCGTCGGTCCCGCTATTTCCGTTTGCTGTTATGAGGTTGACGAGCCGTGCGCGGCGTGTTTCCTCGCTCTCGATGGTTTGGACAACTCGAAATTCGTCTTTCCGAAGGGCGGCGGAAAATTTATGGTAGATCTGCTTGAAGCGAACCGCCAGATACTTGTTTCGGCGGGAGTTCCCGAGGAGAATATTTCGGTTTCGGATGTCTGCACCTGCTGCAACAGCGATTTGCTGTGGAGCCACCGCGCAACAAAAGGACGGCGCGGAACGATGTCGGCTTTTATGACGAGGCTTGCTTGAGGAACCAGATGTTTTTTCGGCTGACCTCGAACTCTCTGCCGTTGAGGTAATTCAGGATCCCTGCGTCGGAGGTAAAATTAAAACGCAGCTTATAGCTGTAGAGCGCCTGATAAGGAAAACCTTCGGGCGCTTTTTTGCGTCCGTATTTTATATCGCCTGCCAGCGGATTTCCGATATACGCCATGTGCGCGCGGATCTGGTGGGTTCTTCCCGTGAGCAGATCTACCTCGGCAAGGCTGTATTTTCCGTCAAAGCCGAGCACGCGGTATCTTGTTATCATCTCTCTGCCGCCCTCAACGGGTCGGCTGAACACCGTGACGCGGTTTTTGTTTTCGTCCTTTGTCATGTAGGCGTGAAGTTCGCCCTCGCTGCGGCGAGGTTTGCCGCAAAGCAGGCACAGATAAAACTTTTCAAGCTCGCGCGTTTTCATTTTTTGATTGAGTATCCGCAGGCTTTCGGCGTTTTTTGCTGCGATGACGATTCCGCCCGTGTTGCGGTCGATACGGTTGACAAGCGCGGGGGTGAACGCCTTGTCCTCGTCGGGGTCATATTCTCCCTTGTCATAAAGGTAGTGAAGCACCCTTGCCACAAGCGAGTCAAAATGATATGACTTGTCGGGATGAACGATAACTCCGGGCTTCTTGTCGAGCAATAATATATTTTCGTCCTCATAGACGATGTTGAGCTTTGCGGGAGCCTTCAAAAACTCGTAGCTTTTCTGCTGCGGAGCCTCAAAAAACTCGTCCTTAATAAAAAAGGTCAGCACGTCGCCCTCGCTGAGTCTGTCGGATATATCGCACTTTTTTCCGTTGAGTTTTATGCACTTCTTGCGTATATACATATACAACATAGATTTCGGCATGGTCTTGAACCGCTTTTGCAAAAACTTATCAAGCCGCTGCCCCGCGTCGTTTTTACCGATAGTTAAGGTTTTCATATTATCACCGCCGACTTAATGATAATACAAAAATGCAGATAAATCAAGCAGAGAAAACCGAAAATCCAATGCACACAAAAGTACGCTTCGTATACAATGATAAAGGGTGGTAAAATGAAATGCCGCAGGCAAAAAATCAAATCGGCTGTGTGGTTCGGCGCGGGACTGCTGGCGGCAACGCTGCTTCCCACGGAGTGGACGGTTGCGGTCGCTTCCGCCGCGCTTATCATCGTAAGTATATCATGTATTCGGAGGTAATTTATGAAAGTTATACTTATTGACAATCCAAAATTCTTTTCGGGAATACTCAGAAAGCTGTTTGGTATTAAAAAGCTGAAACCTGTCAACTAAGAACGGTCATTTTCAACAAAAGACTATACTATGAGATGTGCATTGTGACAAAAAAATTGCACATCTCATTTTTTTGTTGAGTTTTCTATTGATTTCCTATATAATAGAATTGGTAATTTATATTGCTAATCAGCGCAATAGTTTAGGAGGTTTATTAACGATGAAGAACACAAAAAAAATGATAAGCATTTTGCTTGTTGCAATGCTGCTTATCACAACCGTGGCTGCTGCAAGCGTTTCGGTTTCCGCGACAGGTACTCTCGCGAACTGTTACGCAACTAACCCGAACAATGGTTTCGGAAAACAGGCTACAATCACAGTTGACGGAAGCGCGAGCGACTGGTCAAACGACATGATGATCGCGCGCAGCGCGGCGTGGGACTGTCCCAACCACTGGAAGGGCTCCCATGAAAACTGCTTGGTGGACGCTTATGCTCTGTTTGGCGCGTGGGACAGCTCCAATCTTTACATTGGTATGCAGTTTGTCAACACAACCGATACATGGCAGAACTCCGGTGAAGCTTCGCTTATGGACAACGGAAAAATCGGCAACGTTCCGATCGTTCTCGCTTTGAGCGTTGACCCGTCTTCAACCGGTATGACCGGTAAGACTGCTACAGGTAACATCTGGGATTGCGCGGTCAATTTCACTTCCCATGTCGATCACCTGCTCTACTTCAGCGCAGTGCCCGGACAGGGCGATCCCGCCATATTTACTGCTGCTGACAGCACGGGCAACACAAGCTATACAAGCCCTTATTGCAAGCTGTTTAAAAATGTAGGTATTACCTACAAGCTTGCCGACACTAACGTTTGCAGCGAAATCATCGGTTTGAACGATTCTCAGAATCCTACCGACATTTACAGCAACAGCGCGGACTGGGTCGATTACAAGACCTTCACCGGCAGCAAGGGTACTCACAACACCACATATGATTCATTCTTTGAGATAGCTATCCCGCTTTCCGTTCTCGGAATCGATGCAAACTATATCGCCAACAACGGTATCGGCGCTATGGCTGTCGGCACCAGAGGATCTTCCGGTTTGGACTGTGTTCCTTTCGACCCCACAATGCATGACAATATCACCGGCGACTACGCACAGGATCCCAGTACCTCTCATGAGAAGGATGACACAGATAACGTCACCGTTCCTCTCGCCAGAATCGGCGCACAGGGCAGCGCACCTGTTACCCAGCCTACACAGCCCACACAACCCACTCAGCCTACACAGCCTACTCAGGCAACCGACCCCGACGAGCCCACCGCAAGCGCGAAGATCAACGCGACTTCCAACTTCTTCAGCGGCTCAACCATCAGCGATCTCGCGATCGGCGACACAGTAACAGTTAAATATGACCTTGCTTCAAATAAGTCCATAGCGAGCGCTCAGTGGAATCTCGCATATGACAGCACCAAGCTGAGATTAAAGACCTCTGGCAACAATCTCTGCCCAATAACAGGCGGAACGATCAACGATTCCGGCAATCCGGTTTACGGCAACTTCACCGACGTCCAGAACATGGCAAGCTTCAGCGGCGGCAATACTTTCCTCGAAGCTGAGTTTGAGGTTTTGGCAAACGGCACCGCAAATGTAGCCCTTACCGTTGAGGAGCTCAACCTCGGATACATGAACAACGGCAGACTGACTCTCGCTACGCTCGTAGAGGACGGCGTAATAAAAAATATTTCAGGCATTTCAGGCTTCTATGACGCCAACGTAAGCGGCTCTTCTTCCGTTGAATCGGGCAGCGTCGCGGTTGACACCCTCACGATCAATTCTTCTTCCAATTACTTCCCCGATCAGACCATCACGGTTGACAAGGACGCAGACAGAGTAAACGTTGTTTATCGTCTCAATTCCTCAAAGCCGGTCATCAACACTCAGTGGAAGCTCACCTACGACACAAGCAAGCTTGAGCTTTTCAGCTACGCAACGCCCAAGCTAAGCAATACGACATTTGATGATACTCAGGCGGGAAAGCTTAAGGGTAACTTTACCGATCCTGAGGCGGTCAAATTCCTCTCGACCGACAACTTCCTTATTGCTTCTTTCAAGGTCAAGGGAACAGGCGTTACAACCGTTAACCTCAACATGATGATTCTCGGCGTTGCGGTTATAAGCGGCTCCAACGTGAAAATTGCTTATCCTGTTGACAACGGCGTTGTTCAGGATATCACAAGTCAGGGCGGATTCAGTTCCTACACATCAACTCAGGCTACATATGAGGTATTGACAGGCGATGTAAACGGCGACGGCACTGTTGACATTCAGGACGCTACTCTCCTGCAGAGATATCTTGCTGAATTTGATGTGACTCTCAACGTTAAGAAGCTCCTTGCGGCTGACGTCAAGACCGAAGGCGTTGTTGACGTTCGTGATGTAACAGCTATTCAGAGAATGCTGCTTGTGTAAAAATCAGTTTTACATTAAAAAGTGAATAATTGACTTTGCGGCTGATCCGTTTGGGTCAGCCGCTTTTTCCATTTGTTTTTGTTGGCTCTATTTGTTACCCCAATATTATTATAGAACTAATTTATTATAAAGCATTGACTCATTAAGGAAGCAAACTGTGCATTAATATGAAACGCAGGTCTTGCTCCGCTCGTTGCCGCGACGGTGCAAGGCGGCTTGATTGTCGGCTCAGCCGACCGCTGCGAATATTTTCTCTCCGAAAATCATATACTGCCACAGAACAAGACAAAGGAGAGATCAATATGGAGTTTCATCAGGATAACCGTTCATTTTGCGCGCCGTTCGCTGTGCTTGATACGGTTGCCGAACAGCTTGCCGACGTCGATTTGACGCTGCCTGATTACTGTCCGGACATTGAAAAAATTCTGAAATGCAGCCTTATCCCGAAAATTCAGTCCAAAACCCTGTCGGGAGGACAGCTTCAGGTAGACGGAGTCTGTGTGGTGAGTGTTCTCTATGTGGAGAGCGAAAAAAAGACGATACGCTGCTGTGAGCACAGCGTCAACTTTTCACAGGGCTTTTCGGTGAGGGACGCGGGCGACAGCAACATAATCCTGACAAAAACCAAGCCCGAATACATCAATTGCAGGGCGCTCAGCCCGCGCAGACTTGTTATGCACGGCGCTTTTTCGCTTTATGCAAAGGTGATCACCGCCCGCCGAACCGAGTTGTATTCTCCCGACCGAGAGAGCTTAGAGGTTCTTCGGCAGAAAACGCGCCTGAGCGATCTGCGCGCGAACTGTCAGGAGCAGTTCACCGTCAGTGAGGAGATCTCGGTTGCCGACAAGCCCGCGATCGAGGCTGTGCTCTACGCGTCGGCTGAGGCGGCGATAAACGATGCTAAGGCGGTCAGCGGCAAGCTCATGCTAAGCGGCGAAATCAGCATAAGTCTGTTTTACATCACGAATCTTGAAACGGGAGAGACCGCCAAGCTCCACTATTTACTGCCGTTTAATCAGATAATCGACTGCGACGGAGTTGACGAAAACACCGAAAACATTTTCAGCGCGGAGATTATGTCGTTTGATACAAGATTGAAAAACGATATCCTTTCCGACAAGCCCGCTCTCGCGTTTGACGCTATGCTCTGCGTGTCAGCCGAGGGCTATATAAGCGGCGACGAGGAGATCGTCACCGACGCGTATTCAATCGGATTTTCCTGCGCTCCGCAGTTTTCCGAGCTGAAAATCATCGGCGGCGTGAAGCCTGTTAACGAGACGTTCATCGAGAAAACCTCGACCCGAGTGGACGGCTGCAAAATCGGAAAGATTTTGGATATTTACGCCGACTCCGTCACGCTCGAAACGGAAGCGGCTGAGGACTCCGTTCGCGCAAAGGGCAAGGTCAGCCTGTGCATTCTGGCGCTCGACGACAAAAGCTTTCCGGTTATGGCGGAGCGCTCCTTCGATTATGAGCGGATTTTGAACGTCGACGGCTGCAACCGAATGATATTTGAAAACGCGCGTGTGGCGAGCATAAGCTACCGTCTCGGCGAGGACGGCGGAATCGAAATGCGCCTTGAAATGAATGTAAGCGGCGGAGCGGTGAAGAGCGACGCGGTGAGGGCGGTAAGCTCGGTAGAGGTGTACGAGGACAGCCCCGTCACCCCCGAAAGGTGCGCGCTTACCCTGTATTATGCCGCCGAGGGCGAGAGCCTGTGGGACATAGCAAAGCGGCACAACACCGGCATGGAGCTGCTGCGGACGGAAAACACGCTCGATGAAATTATCCTCGACAGCGACCAAATGCTGTTGATCCCGAAACTGTAAGGAGGCGGCGCGATGGAAGAGAGAAATGTGTACCGCGATATATCGCAGCGCACGGACGGCGATGTGTATATCGGCGTCGTGGGACCCGTCAGAACGGGCAAATCCACTTTTATCAAACGGTTCATGGATACGCTTGTGCTGCCCAACATAACCGATGAGGATGTGTACGGCAGAGCGGTTGATGAGCTGCCCCAGTCGGCGGCGGGCAAAACGATAATGACAACGGAGCCGAAGTTCATTCCCGAGGAAAGCGTGGAGGTCGAGCTTGACGAGAACGTTTCGTTCAAGGTGAGAATGATCGACTGCGTGGGCTATGTGGTTGACAGCGCGCTCGGTCACAGCGAGGAGAACGGACCGAGAATGGTGAAAACTCCGTGGGCTGACGAGGAGATACCCTTTGACGAGGCGGCGGAGATCGGCACAAAAAAGGTGATCACCGACCACAGCTCGGTCGGCTTGGTCATCACGGCTGACGGAAGCTTCAGCGACATTCCGCGCGAGGATTACCGCTCCGCGGAAGCGAGGGTCATCAACGAGCTAAAGGCGATAGATAAGCCGTTTGTCGTGCTGCTCAATTCGGCAAGCCCCGAGTCGGACAGGGCGAAGGCGCTTGCGGAGGAGCTTTCGCAGCGTTATCAGGTTCCCGTAATGCCAGTCAACTGCATAGAGCTGAACGAAAACGAGATAAAGCGGATACTCGCGCAGCTTTTGTTCGAGTTCCCGATTCGGGAAATCAAGCTCGATATCCCCGAATGGGTCGTGAAGCTTGAGGGCGGCCACTGGCTAAAATCGGCTGTTTACCGCGCTATCCGCGACGCCGCGAAGGATATCCGCAAAACGCGAGAGATACAGCAGGCGGCAGGGGCGATGACGGGCTGCGAGTACCTTTCGGGCGCCGAGCTTGCAGGGCTTGACTTGGGCAGAGGAAGCGCCGAGTTAAAGCTTTATGTCGGCTCCGATCTGTTCTACAAGGTTCTCTCGGAGAAAACGGGGCTTGAGATCGCCGACGAATACGCGCTTATGAACTGCATAAACGATCTGTCACGCAAGCAGAGGGAATTTGACAAAATAGCGCAGGCGTACCGTCAGGTTCAGGAGACGGGCTACGGAATAGTTATGCCCGCTATCGACGAGCTGACTTTAGATGAGCCGAAGATAATAAAGCAGAGCGGCAAATACGGGGTAAAGCTCAAAGCGAGCGCACCGTCCATCCACATGATGCGAGTGCAGACCCAAACCGAGGTTACGCCGATAGTCGGCAGCGAGCAGCAGTCCGAGGAGCTTGTGTCATATCTTCTCAGGGAGTTTGAGGAAAGCCCCGAAAAAATCTGGGAGAGCAACATCTTCGGAAAATCCGTCCATGAGCTTGTAAACGAGGGTCTGCACAACAAGCTGAGCCGTATGCCCGCCGACGCAAGAAAGAAAATAGCACAGACGATAGAGAGGGTAATAAATGACGGCTGCAACGGTTTGATTTGTATAATTTTGTAGTTATTTTGAATAGCTGACTGCGGAGAGCGTGCCATGCGTGCGCTCTTTGCTTTTTGCGTTGTGCAGTTTTGCTAAAATTTCGGCAAAATGTTTGGATTGCATTATAGAATCAAGTGTGATATGATAAAAGTGCCAAACTACATCTTAAATATTTCTTCTTTAATAGCAAAGGTTTGTATTTTTCTTTGTAAAAATGCAGGCTCTATATTTGCATACCTTTGCTATGTTAATATATTTAAGATTAGTTTGGCGACAATCGGGGCTGTTTTTTTTTGGCGCATGACTTCGGTTGTGCGTCTTTTTTACTATATTATTTACGAGGAGGAATTAACATGAAAAAGAAGTTTAGAAGAATGACAGCGGTTTTATTAGCGGTCGTAATGACCACGATGATGATTCCGATTGCAACGGTAACAGTTAGTGCGGGACAAAGAGATGATATTGTTAATATTGCCATCAATGAAGCCAACACTAACGGTGGTTATTTGGGAAGCAGTAATAAATATAACAATTGGAATGGTCTGTCGTGGTGCGCGTATTTTGTTGTGTGGTGTGCAAGACAAGCCGGAATAGACAGTGATATTATACCTGATAATTACAGTTGCAGCAGTATAAAAAGATGGTATGAAGATCGTGGTATGTGGCACTATTCAGCTTATTATGACGGCAATTATACACCACGTGCGGGAGATTTGGTGATTTATGATTGGAATTATAATCCGGATGACGGTGACCATATCGGAATTGTGACAGGTATTTCCGGAGGATGTATCAATACTGTAGAAGGAAATACAAGTGGAAATGGATATAGTTCCGGTAATTTGCGTTATCGTGAAAGTTATCTTTCCTTAAATAACGGTCAAATTATCGGCTATTGCTCACCAAATTATAATGAGCCTGTTGTTTTAGATTATGAAAGCCCCACCTATGACAAAGTGTATTTCTCTAATATTTCCGATACCTCTTTTAGAGTTTGCGCAGTCCCGAAAGACAATATTGGAATTAGGAATGTATCAATAGTAGTTTGGACTTCCGCAAATGGTCAGGATGATATGATTCTTTACAATGCAGTAAATGACGGCAACGGAACTTATTATATTGACGTTAATAGATCTGACCATTCTCAGATAGAAAATCCTCTCTATATAATTCATGTTCATGCATATGATTTTGCCGGAAACGATGCATTGTATCCAACTTCAATAGACTATGGAGATAAAGAAAGCCCGACATATGATAAAGTCTATTTTACTAATGTAACTGACACCTCTTTTAGAGTTTGCGCAATTCCAAAAGACAAGTCCGGTATTAGAAACGTATCAATAGTAGTTTGGACTTCCGCAAACGGGCAGGACGATATGATAGAGTATAATGCAGAAAATGATGGTAACGGAACCTATTATATTGACGTTAATAAATCTAATCATTCTCAGATAGAGAATCCTCTATATATTATACATATTCATGCGTATGATTATTTGGGCAACGATGCTTGCTACCCTATTTCAATGGATTATGGAGACAAAGAACTCCCCACATATGACAAAGTGGGCTTCTCAAACGTTACTAATGATTCGTTTAGAGTGTACGCAACTCCAAAAGACAATTCCGGCATTAGAAATGTATCAATGGTCGTTTGGACTTCCGGAAACGGTCAAAGCGATATGATACTTCATAATGCTACAGATGACGGTAACGGAACATATTTCATTGATGTTAATCGTTCTGACTATGCTCAGACAAATAATTCAACATATATAATTCATATTCACGCTTATGATTATATGGGCAACGATGCTTGCTACCCTATTTCAATGGATTATGGAGACAAAGAACTCCCCACATATGACAAAGTGGGCTTCTCTAATGTAACTAATGACTCTTTTAGAGTATATGCAACTCCCAAAGATAATATGGGAATTAGAAACGTATCAATAGTAGTTTGGACTGAGGCAGACGGTCAAAACGATATGATACTTCATAATGCAACAGATGACGGTAACGGAACCTATTATGTTGATGTTAATAGATCAGATTATTCTCCGATAAAGAATTCAAAATATATAATACATATTCACGCATATGATTATGCAGGAAATGATGCGTGCTATCCAACATCAATGGACTATAGTATCAAGTCAGATACCGGTAAGAATGTTTCTGAGGGTGAATATCGAATTGTAACTGCTGTTAATGAGAACAAAGCTCTTGACGTTTGTGATGCATCAAAAGAGGATGGAGCAAATATCCAAATATATTCTAATTTATCAGATTCAAAACAAACATTCCGTATAAAGTATTTGGATAACGGTTTTTATAACATTGTGAATACTAATTCCGGATTCGGATTAGATGTATGGGGCGGAACATATTTGAATAATACAAATGTTGCTCAATGTCCTTTAAACGGTGGAAATAATCAAGAATGGATGCTTAAAGAATCAGGTGACGGATATTATTATATAGTTTCACGTTCTAACGGATTAGCTCTTGATTTAACTAACGCATTAGATGAAGATGGTGCGAATGTAGCAGTACACACCCAAAACCAATCCACAGCTCAAAAATGGAAATTGCGTCGAGTTCTTAATCAATATATGATAAATGTTAAATCTTGGAAATATGTAAGCGGCATAATGAAACCGACTGTTAAAGTCACAGTAGATGATAATACTTTGATTGAAGATACAGATTATACAATATCTTCATATATTGAGAATAACAAGCTTTATGCCAAAATTACAGGTATAGGTAATTACTGCGACTCTGTATCTATTGAATATCAAGAGCCACAATACGAAATCGGTGACACCAACCTCGACGGAAATATTGACGTCCGCGACGTGACGGCGATCCAGCGTCAATTAGCCGAAACCGAAATGCTGAACGGCGATCAGCTCTTGACCGCCGACGTTGACGGCGACGGCGTTGTGACCGTTGCCGACGCTACCCTTTTACAAATGTATTTAGCCGAGTTTGACGTATCCTTCGGATAAAATAATCAAAATCCTTCCGTTCTTAAATTATATGCGGAAGGATTTTTTGCGCCTGATAATTTGGCATAATCCACAAATATGCGAGTGTGAAGTTGTGGAAAATGACGAAAAATGACGAGTGAATGAATTATTGTTGAAAAAAACGCGTGAATCAATTATAATATTAATGTATGCAAATTGCTTTTTTACGGGAGGTCTTTTTATGTTGCAAACGAGCTTCGGCGCGCTTCAGGGCGTTGCCGCGGAAATGAGCCTTTATGACAAGTCGATTTCTGCCGCAAAGGTCATTTTGACGGGATTTGTGGTAGTTTTCAGTATGCTTTTTTTGCTGATTATCGTTATAAAGGCGTACAGCGCCGCGATTGCGGGCTTTCAGCGGGCGGCAGACAAACGCTCAAAGAAAAAGGACAGGGTGATGGAGCGTGTCAGCAAGGAACGCGGCGCGCATATCATTAAAAAGCCCGCCTATATCACACCTCCTACGGTTGAGGAGGGAATACCCGACGAGGTCGTTGCGGTCATTGCGGCGGCGGTTGCGGCAAGCTTTCCCTCAGATTCAAAGCCCGCTATCAAAAGCATAAAAAAAGCCGGCGGCGGACGTTCCGCATGGGCAAATGCAGGTGTTTTGGATAACACACGGCCGTTTTAGGTTAAGTAACCACTGATTAAATCGCAAAATATAATTCTATATTGAAATAATGAATTATAAACGAAACGATGTATGATATAATTGAGGTG
>JBGUPW010000104.1:0-3515 GCA_045130495.1 Ruminococcus sp.
AAAGTGAGCATAATTTGAGTATGAGCTGCGGTATTTAGCTGATAAATACTGAGGTTTGAGAGGAGAATTCAGATAAATTCTGATTTAGAGCAATAACCTTTTTATCCTGACCTTGATGGATTTGTTTTCATCAAGGTCTTTTTTGTTTTTTCAGGGAGATAACATCTCCCCATCATCTCCCTTTATGAATATCTACGCCGATGTTACAAAGGAACTAAAAACAGAAGAATTCAAGGAACTTGATATGTACTTGAAAAAAGACCAATGAAAGACATCTCTTTTTGGGGGTATTACACCCCGTACACCATTTCGTACACCATTTTGAACAGCTTTTATAATAACTTATAATAAGATATAAAAAATCGCTTGAAAAATAAGCCGATAAATGGTAAGATATAAGAAGTTATGGAGGGATATAAAATGAACGCTTCCGAAATCCCGACGATGAAATCCTTAGATAAGTAAACCCTCAAAAAGCCCAGTATTTATGCGGTTTTTTGAAGTTTGAAAACATCAAAATTTACACCCTTACACCCAACTTACACCATTTTGTGCAGAAAGTTGTGCAGAGCAAAATCAATCGCATATTTTTAGATTTATGACCTTGATGGATTAGTTTTCATCAAGGTCTTTTTTGTGCCCAAAAACGAATCGCAAACTACGCTTTTCTCCCGTTTCCTATATAATGATTCACAGCTGACATCTCCTTTTTGCATTTTTTAATTCTATTCATTTCTGCAAATAACAAGCTCGCTCTTCATTCCGTTAAGCTCGATAACATTTTCTGAGTCTGCGACGCTGAAATCCTCCGCCTTTTTTCCGTCCATTTCATATGAAATGCTTGTGCCGATACCCTTTTTAACAGCGGTAAATTCGGCATTTTCGGGAACACAGATTCTTGAGGTTGCCGAAATCTGATTAACCTCAACGGATCCGCTTAAGGTGTTGCACACAATGTTCATATCAAGGTTGCAGTCAATCTCAAGCGTACCGACAAAGCCGTCAATTATAACATTATGTGTTTTTGTTTCAAGCTCAAGATTCTCGCAGTTCAGATTCTTGACCTCAACCCCGCCTGCATTTATTGACGCTTCAATTCTGTCGATATACTGACTAGGGAGCTGAACAAAAATCATCACCTGCTCCTTTGCGTTTGCCTCGGTCATACCGTTTTTGCGGCTGATGTCAATGTCAATGTGATTTTTGCTGTCGTCAATCTTCACCTTAAAATCACTCTGAAGTGTTGCAAGCGTGTTAGACGCAAGGCGAACACGGATTTTTTCGCCTTCATAGCCAGACAGCACAAGTGTATTTGCACCACCCAAGTTCATATCATAACGCTTTATGTTGTCAATATCGTACTCGGTTACGCTTTCATATAAATAGTCGGTCTGCTTTTTCTCAATCTTTTCGTTTGAGAGCAGCTCATCAACGGAAACATTGAAAAGTGAAGATAAAGCAAGCATATTTTCAATATCGGGGATTCCCGTGTTATTTTCCCACTTGGTTATAGCCTGTCTTGAAACTCCGATTTTTTCAGCCAGCTTTTCCTGCGACATACCCGACTGCTTACGCATTGATTTTAATTTTTCTGCAAATGTCATATTGATGACCTCCTTAATTTGTTGACTTAATTTTAGATAATTTTGCTTTACAAAACAAGAAATTACGGTTTACATCGGCATATTTTTTCGCTACTTTGCGTAGCATTTGGCTTATTTACTGCGTTTTCATCAGAAAATCATTTTTCCATAAGAATATAATACCATTAAATCCCATTTTTGCAAGCCATTCTTTTATGTTGCTTTCCGAACCCTTTTTCTGTCTGAACTCATCCTTGTTTTTCCCGTCCTCAAGATAAATAATTCTGTCGGCTCTTGACGCTACCTTTGCGTCGTGTGTTACCAGTAATATTGTAGTACCGCCAAAATTTATCTCTTCTAAAATATCCATATCATTAACACAGGAAATGATGATCTTGTTATGCTTACGATAGTGGTTGCAAGATAATTACATCAATAATAAATAGATTTAATATATACTCACTTTTTGCGGTCAAACTCATAAATGTGTTTGACCGCTTTTTTATGCCATCAAACGAATCGCACACTACGCTTTTCTGCTGTTTCTTATATAATATAGGTAAAGGAGAGGATAAAATAAACAATCGCATATTTTAAAGAATTTGACCTTAATGGATTAGTTTTCATCAAGGTCTTTTTTTGTTTGACAGATAGACAAAATCAGGCTGAAATGATATAATGGCAGATAAATAAACTGAGGTTTTGCCTTGCATTGCGGCAAAGTTAATTTGCGTTGCTTGCGGCAACGCACCTATTGATGGTATTATGACTGCGAAAGGAGGCTTTTGCCATGTTAAGTGAAAATATTAAAACAATCCGAAAAGCAAAGGGGCTTACCCAACAGGAACTCGCAGTCAAGCTGAATGTGGTTCGGCAAACGATTTCAAAATGGGAGCAGGGTCTGTCTGTTCCGGATTCCGAATTGCTGCTTGCGCTGTCCGAAGCACTTGAAACTCCGGTCAGCTCCTTGCTTGGGGAGGCAATTACGGAACCGGAGGCAGATGATGATCTGAAAGCAATATCCCAAAAACTGGAAGTGATCAACCTTCAGCTTTCCCGGAGACAACAATCACGGAGAAAGACAGCACATTGGCTTTTTATCTCATTGGCAATTGTGATCGTACTCATCACAGCGGTATTATTTTTCCTGAACAGCCCGTACTTGGGATGGAATTTTAACGATCCCGAAACAGCGGTTCTCGGAACTGCTGTCCATTCCTTTGAATGGGGATTTGTCCGAGTAGCGCCGATCGTCCTGATTGGGGCAATTGTCGGGATCGTCATGACGAGGAGGAAATGATAATTATGCTTTTTCGGCAACTTATGCCATTTACGCCTAATGTAACAAACTGAACACAAAAATGGCTTATCCTCTACGGAATTAGTCAGTTTTTGGCTCTTGACAGATGTAGGATTTATGGTAGAATAGTAATGTAGTAATGTAAGATTGACGCTTGATTGCTGAGAAGCGCAATGCTTAATTGTCGCATTTTTTACAGCTTACGCCAAAACATACGCCATTCAGAACAGCATTTATAATAAGTTATAATAACTTACGGTAAAATGACAAAATCAAAAATGGCTTAAATAATAGGTTATAACGGGTTATGAGAGGTTATAAATCCGACGTTTTTAATCTTCCGACAAAGAATAGCTTGGATAAGTAAAGGAGTCGAAAATGAATAAAATCATTAAAACAGTGTTGGGCGGCGTTTTGTTTGTCGTTATATGTATCGGAGTATGGAATCTGCTTGACTTCATCTGGAAAACATGGATAAACGGAAGCGGATATCAATTTTCCTCATCATATCACATTTTATACCCGCTCGGCATTGGCGTTGTTATATACTTGATTTTATTTGTGGTCAATACTGTAAGGAGAAAAAACAAATAAACACTATAATAAACTATCCCCGAAAACCGTTTATCTGT
>JBGUPW010000105.1:0-19184 GCA_045130495.1 Ruminococcus sp.
ACCTCAATTATATCATACATCGTTTCGTTTATAATTCATTATTCCAATATAGAATTATATTTTGCGATTTAATCAGTGGTTACTTAATCTAAAAGAGGCAGAAGAAGAACGGAACCAACCGCCATCTTCTGCCTGTTCTTTTATCGTTTTCTTTCCGAGAGACTATTGAGCGCCTTTCTTCTTTTTGAAGCAAGCCTTATCAAATTCCGGATTGAACGCATAGAAGTTGCGTTCATCAAGCCTGTCGGTCAGCAGCCGCAGATTCTCGCCGAAGCGCTGGTAGTGTACGACCTCCCGCTCACGTAAAAAGCGAATCGCGTCCTTGACGTCGGGATCATCAGCCAGCCGCAGTATATTGTCATACGTGGTTCGAGCTTTCTGCTCCGCCGCGAGATCCTCATGCAAATCGGTGATGGCGTCGCCTTTTGAGGCGATATATGCCGTGGTAAACGGAACTCCCGCTGCCGACTGAGGATAAACGCCGAGCGTGTGATCTACAAAATAAGCGTCAAAGCCCGCCGCCTTTATCTGCTCGGTCGTGAGATTTTTTGTGAGCTGATACAATATGGTGCCGATCATTTCCATATGATTAAGCTCTTCGGTGCCTATATCCGTCAGCGTCGCCTTTAATTCCGGCATCGGCATGGTGTAGCGCTGGTTAAGGTATCTTAATGCCGCACCGAGCTCTCCGTCTGGACCGCCGAGCTGGCTCATAATCGCTTTTGCGAGCTTTGCGTTTGGGGTTTTTATATTTATCGGATATTGAAGCTTTTTTTCATAGACAAACATCAGCAATCCTCCCCGTTTTCCCACGGCCACGGAGCCTTGATCCAGTTCCAATTGTTGCCGTCCTCTGTTCTTTTTGTCAGCGAACCGTATTGCTCCTCGTACTGCTCCGCAAGCGGTTCGGCGAGCTTACGGTAACGGCGCATTTGCTCGATTGTCGCCTCGTCGCCGGGGTGGGTATCTAAAAACAACTGCAAATCGTGCGCCGCGAACTGATAGGTCGAGAGCTTTTTCAGCAGAGCTTCCCGTTTAGTCACCGCTATCACCGCACTTACTGCCGTAAAACGGCTTGTTCAAAGCCTGATACATCGTGCCGAGCGCGAACCCCTGATCGGGTGAAAAAATTTTTGACTGTTCTCCCTGAAACGGAACATACGCCATGGCGCATACGGGATCGTCGGGGAGCGGGGCAATGCCGTATTGCTGTTCCGCAGCTTTTACTATATTCAATTTAATTCTCCTTTTCGTTTTCTTGGGAACCGTTCGGTTCCTGAGCGCCGCTCACCTTATAATATGAACGGGCGCGAATCTTGTGACGAATGGGCGCTAACCGAAAAATCCCATGATATGCGAAACAACAGCGCAGAGCACGATTCCGCAGACTGTCGAAACCGCCATTGAAGCCAGCGTCCACCTGACGCTTCCCGTTTCTTTTTTCACGGTGAGGCAGGTTGTGGAACAGGGGAAATGCATAACCGTCATTATTATCATGCAGACAGCCGTCGTTACAGTCCAGCCGTTTTGCGAAAGCAGACTGAACAATTGATTATAGCCCTCAAAGTCGGTCAGCGTTCCCGTAGCTGAATATGACATGATTATAAGGGGGATAACTGTTTCGTTCGCGGGAAATCCCAGAATAAACGCCGTAACTATCACTCCGTCCAAGCCTAAAAAGCGCCCGAACGGATCCAGAAAATCGGTGCAGTGCTTTAAAATCGAGGCGTCACCCACGTTGATATTCGCGCAAAGCCAGATTACCGCTCCTGCGGGAGCTGCCACGACAACGGCTCTTCCGAGCACGATCAATGTTCTGTCCCAAAAGGATCGCGCTAAGGTTTTGATTATCTGAGGCTTGCGGTAAGGCGGAAGCTCCAACACAAAGCCCGATTCTCCGCTGCCCTTGATCAGCACGGAAAGCAGCTTTGAAACAAGCAGCGTGACTATCACGCTGCAGGCGATCACTCCAACCAAAGAACAAGCGATAACAAACGAGGAGCCGATTCCGAAAGCTGCACCCGAAAAGCACATCATGATAAGCGCGATCAAAATCGGCAGACGCCCGTTGCAGGGCATAAAATTATTTGTCAAAACAGCGATAAGCCGCTCTTTTTTGTTTTCGATTATTCGGCAGCCCGTAACTCCGCAGGCGTTGCAGCCGATTCCCATCATCATACACAGGCTTTGCTTGCCGTGCGCTCCGCAGCGCGAAAAGATCCTGTCGAGGTTAAAAGCAATCCTCGGCATATAACCCGAATCTTCAAGCAAAGAAAACAGCGGAAAGAAAACAGCCATCGGCGGCAGCATAACCGCTATTACCCGCGTAAGCGTGGAATACACTCCGTCAATCAGCAAGCCCGATAAAAACGGCGGCAAGCTCAGCGCCGTGCTCCATTCCTCAAGCCTGATTTTAAAGGCTCCGAACAGGTAACTGAGCCATTCGCTCGGGTAATTCGCGCCTGCAACCGTTATCCAGAATAGCAGTCCGCAAAGCAAAAGCATAACGGGAATACCGGCGGCTTTTGAGGTGAGGATCCTGTCAAGCCTGCGGTCGCGCTCTGATTTGTATCCTTCTGTCCGAGTGATGCAGCCCGAGCAGAGCTCTCTGCTGTATCCGCCGATTATTTCAAGATTCTCTTTTTCGTCCGAATAATCAGGGCAAAAGTCAAGCGCTGCCGACTTTGGCTTTTCGCACGCCTCATTCACTACGGCTTTCAGCTCTTTTATACCCTGCTTCTTTACGGCACAGCATCTCACAACAGGAAGGTCAAGGGCTTTCGATAAAGCTTTGTCATCTATTTTAATGCCCTTTTGCTCCGCTTCATCGGTGAGATTCAGGCAGATAACGGCGTTGATATTCAGCGAAAGGACTTCAAGCGCAAAGCACAGATTCCGCTCAAGCGCTCCCGCGTCGAGCACCAGAACCACGCAGTCATAGCCCTGCTTTCTCAGGCAATGCGCCGTGACCGCTTCCTCGCGGGAGTAAGAGATCAATGAGTACGCGCCGGGCAGGTCGGTGACGGTGAACTCCGTCTGTTCTTCCTCAAACCGCCCCTCAAAGCAGTCAACGGTTTTTCCCGTCCAGTTTCCCGTGTGCTGCTTCAAACCCGTCAGAGCGTTGAAGATCGTGCTTTTGCCGACATTCGGGTTGCCTGCAAGCGCGACACTGTATTTTTTCATCACTTTACCTCAACGCCGACTTCAATCGTTTTGCAGTCCGCTTTTCTCAGCGCGACCACGCAGCCTTTAATGTTGTAGGCGACGGGATCCCCGAACGGGCTTTTGAAAACAGGCGTGATCCTCTCGCCTCGGGCGATGCCGAGCTGAGCCATTCGCCGTGTCAATGCGCTGTCCGTCCCGACGCGTATTATGGCAGCCTCGGTCATCAGCGGCAATTCGCTGAGCTTGCAGCAGTAGTTTTTCATCAAATCATCTCCGTGTTCCTGTTGTCATTCTATGAAGGGCGAAGGAATGAGTGAAAAAAACTTGCTTTCAACACTTCAAAGTGCTAAAATTACTTTGGTCGGATTGGGAGTGGAATAATGAAAAAATCAAACAATTTGAGAAGCAGCGTTTATCTGTCTTTTACGGCTGTGATTTGGGGCATCGCCTTTGTATTCCAATCTATGGGCAACAACTACATGGGCGCGTTCACATTTACAGCTTCACGATATTTGATTGGCGGTTTGATGATTGTGCCGATTGTGCTGATTAAGTATAATCATCCGAGCTTTTTGGCGGACAGTGACGAGATACCCGTTAAAAAGGCTCCCGTTAAGCTTACGGCAATCGGCGGCGTCTTGTGCGGAGTCGCGCTCTGCTCGGCGTCTGTTGTACAGCAGTTCGGAATAAAATACACCACGGTGGGCAAGGCGGGCTTTATCACCACACTTTACATAATCCTGACTCCGATCATCGGGCTGTTTATCGGGAAAAAATGTCGATTTACCGTTTGGATAGGTGCGGCCGCCGCCGTGTTCGGGCTTTATCTTTTGTGCATAACCGAGAGCTTTTCACTGTCGCAGGGCGACGCTCTTGTGATGATCTGCGCGGTGCTGTTCTCGATACATATTCTTCTTATTGATTATTTTGCACCGAAAACAAACGGCGTTCTGCTGTCATGTATCCAGTTTTTTGTGAGCGCGATCATCAGCGGAATATTGGCTTTCTGCTTTGAGCAGCCGACGCTTTCTCAACTGCGGGACGGCTTGATCCCGATTCTGTACGCGGGGATCATGTCGAGCGGCGTTGCATACACCTTGCAAATTCTCGGGCAGCGGAACTTTAATCCGACTGTTGCGGCGATGATTATGAGCATGGAGTCGGTTATTTCGGCTTTGGCAGGCTACGCCGCCTACCGAATGGGTTGGCTTTCTCAGAATCAAACCCTGTCGGCGGTTCAGATTTTAGGCTGCGCGATAATGCTTGCGGCTGTCATATTTGTTCAGCTTCCTCTTGAAAAAATCGGGCGGCGGCGTTGACTCGCGCTTTTGTATGTGATATACTGAATATCAGCAAATAAAACCTTAATAACGGAAAGCGCCCGAAAGACAAACGGCGTTTTCCATACAGCTTTCGCGTTCTGCTCCTTTGGGGCGGGTAATAGGGAATGCGGTCAGAATCCGCAGCAACTTTCATTACCGTGTATCCGCTTTTGCGGGTGAGTCGGGTCGCTTCCGCGTTGGCTTGGATTGTATTCTTGGATAAGAAGAAGCACAACCACAATTTTAAAAACAACTGCATTACCGTGCGGTTATTTGTGATGTGCTTTTCTTTAGGAAGCGCTGATTATTCAGTGGTTCCGATATAATAAAGAAAGGCATTTTGCTTTTTTTGGAAGCTTTTCTTTCATGCCGTTCAAAGTGAAAGAATAAAGGGAACTTCTAAAGCTTTCAAAGACGAGCGAGAGCGCTGACAGGCGCTTTTTGCCTGAAAAATCAGGAGGAACAAATGAAAAAAATCATCTCAACAACACTGGCTTTCGGTATCGTATTATCCGCTGCGGGCGCTTTGGGCGCGTCTGCGGAATCCTCGGACATGGTTCACGTAGTTGTAAAGAACGACAGGTTCTCAACCGCTGACGGCGCGGCTTGGGACGGTGTGCTTATCGACGAGTGGGCGCCTCTTTCGGAGACTGATTCAATGGAATCGGTTATTGAAAACGCAATCAAGTCAAAGGGCTTCGCTTTCGAGATATCGGACTACGGCTACATCTCGTCAATCAACGGTCTGAGCGAAATGGCGCACGACGGCAGCGGCGGCTGGATGGCTACCCTGAACGACTGGTTCACAAGCAGCGCAACCACCGATTACACCGTTGAAAACGGCGGTCTTGAGGCAAACGATGAAATCGTAATGATGTATACCAACGACTGGGGCGCTGACTGCGGCAGCCTGTACGGCGATTTAAACACCTCGCTCAACTCGCTTTCTGTATCGGGCGGAACGCTTTCGGCGGAGTTTGACCCGTCTCAGACCGAATATACGGTAAATATCTCAAAGGAAAACGCCGAGATCACATTTACACCCGAAGCCTATAACAAAAACTATCAGGTCAGGGTCTATAAAAACGAATATCAGCCCGAGGTCAACAAAGCCGAGCTTAAAAAGAGTCAGCCGATCGAGGTGAGCGACGGCGATGTAATTTACATCGGAGTCGGCAATCCCGCGTGGCCTACAATGAACAGTTGGGTAGGTATTGCCGATGAAACTGTCTATACCGTAAATGTTAAGTTCGCTCCCGTTTTGGGAGATTTCAACGGCAGCGGAGCACTTGAGATCGAAGACGTAACTTTTTTACAGCGCTGCCTCTGTGAGTTTGAAACTCTCAGCGACGCTCAGCTTGCAATTGCCGACGTTGACGGAGACGGAAAAATCAACATCAACGACGCCACTCAAATGCAGAGGATAATTGCCGAATACGCAGAGGTTTAAAATATGTTTTTTATTCGCCGTTCTTCGCGCTGTGCCGCGCTTTGCTTACTTCTTTGCGTTTTGATAATATTCGCCTCGTTAGGACGCGCCTCGGCACTTTCACAGGAAGCTTTTTCAGAAAAATACAACAGCACCGCCGAACATCTTAAAACGCTCCCTATGCAGGTCGGCTCGATCGGCGGCGAGTGGAGAGTGATCGGGCTGTCGCGCGGAGGATTGCTCGATGAAGCCGAAAAAGAGGACTATTATAAAACGGTTTGCGAATATGTTAAGTCGGTAGGCTCGGAAAAGCTTCACCGCCGCAAATCGACCGAAAATTCCCGTGTGATTTTAGCTTTGGCTTCAATCGGAAAAACCGCCGAAAATGTGGAGGGCTATGATCTGCTTCTTCCGCTTTCCGATTACAATTACGTGTCTGCCCAGGGCTTGAACGGCGTTATATGGGCGCTGCTCGCCTTGGATTCTTATAACTATCCTGTCAGTGAAAATGCCGAAAACAGCGTGACGCGCGAAAAGCTGATTTCAGCTATCTTGGACAGTCAGTGCTCCGACGGCGGCTGGAGCATGAGCGGTGATGTTTCCGACCCTGACATGACAGGTATGGCAGTGCAGGCGTTGGCGCCTTACCGCTTTTACGGCGCGGAAATACAATCAGCCGTTGAAAGAGCAGTAAACAGGCTTGCGGAAATGCAAAGCGAAAGCAGCGGCTTTAATCCCGAAAGCTGCGCTCAGGTCATTACCGCGCTGTGCTCGCTTGGGATAGACTGCTGTTCTTCGCTTTGGGACGATGTAATGCATTTTTCCGTTCCGAACGGCTTTGAGCACGAATCGGGAGCTGGATATAATCAGATGGCTACCGAACAGGTCTTTTATGCAATGACAGCATTTCAAAGACTTAGCAGCGGTCAAAAATCCCTGTTTGATATGACCGATGTTAAAAACCTTGCCGTGTATGACGTTGACGGAGACGGATATCAAACAATAAACGACGCGACATATTTACAGCGCTTTCTTGCCGAATTTGACTCGCCGCTGAACATTGCGCAAAAAAAGCTCTCCGACCTGAACGAAAACGGTCAGGTGGATATCGGAGACGTAACTCTGCTGCAAAAGCTGCTCGCTCAATAGAGGGATCTCAATAGAGTAATCTCAATAGAGGGATAGTTATGATTTCTTTTATCAAAAAAAACAAACTGAAAATTGCAATATCGGCGGTTATCGCAACGGCGCTTGTCGCGGCATTTATATTCGGAGGAAGCCTTTCAAAAAACACGACGGAGCTGCAGACACAGTCTTCTGTTGTTAATTCCAATACGGAAAAAAACTCGACCGAAACGGCAAGTATGGCAGGGGAGGAGTCTTCTCTAAAAGCTTCCGAAACTACGGCTGCAACCTCTTCTTCCTCTGCTTCACAAGCTACAGGTTCAAATACAGCCGCAACGTCGGCTTCTTCCGCAACGGCAAATAATCATTCGGCGGGTTCATCTGCGGGTAATCATTCTCCCGAAAAATCCGAATCCGCTGTAAAAGCGGCAGAGCAAAAGACGACCGATCCGCCCAAAACCTCTCCTGAGCCTACCTCGGCTCCGCCAGCGACAAAACCAAAGCCGCAGGAGAAAACGACCGTATCAACCGAAAAAAACTGCACAGTTTCAATTTCCTGCGCCACCGCTCTCGCTCGCATTGACAGTCTTGACGACGACGTAGCCGAGGTGATTCCCTCCGACGGGGTGATTTTAAGTCAGACGACCGAGAAATTCACCGAGGGAGAGAATGTATTTGACATTCTAAGCCGCGTATGCAAGCGAAAAAAAATCCATATGGAGTACACCACCACACCCTTATACAACACCGCCTATATTGAGGGGATCGGAAATCTTTACGAGTTTGATTGCGGCTCCGGCTCGGGCTGGATGTACAGGGTCAACGGCGTTTTTCCGAATTACGGGTGTTCGCGGTATACCGTTCACAACGGCGATAAAATAGAATGGCTGTACACCTGCGATTTAGGCAGGGACATCGGCGGAGACAACATTAGATATAACGACTGATATGAAAGATTCGTTTTCAAAAACACATCCGCTTGTGAGCTTTTTGTTCTTCGCGGCTGCGATAACATTTTCATTTTTACTGACTCAACCCGTTTGCGTTGCGATAGGCGTAACCTGTGCTCTTGCAAACGCGCTGTATCTTAACGGAAAAAAAGCCGTGTCGCTCAGCCTTAAATTTTTGCTGCCTGCTTCGTTGTTTATAATTTTCATCAATCCGCTTGTGAATCACAGGGGAGCTACAGTTCTGTGCTATTTGCCGTGGGGCAATCCGCTGACGCTTGAATCATTACTCTACGGCTTTGTATCGGCGGCTGTGATCGGCTCGGCGGCACTGTGGTTCAGCTCCTTCAACGCAGTTATAACCTCGGACAAGATTATTTTTCTTTTCGGGAAAATATCTCCCGCGCTCAGTTTGATTTTGGCTATGGCTTTGCGCTTTATCCCGCTTTTTACAATGCGTTTTAAAGAAACAATGAGGGCGCAACGGCAAATTACTCAAGCAGCAACGGCGGGCTCAAAAGCTTCCCGTAAACTACGGGCGCGGTTCAAAGCCGTTACGGGTGTGTTTTCGGCTATGATCGGATGGTCGATGGAAAACGCCATAGAAACCTCGGACTCAATGAAAAGCCGCGGCTACGGGCTTAAGGGGCGCACGGCGTTCTCGCTTTACAGCTTCCATATGAGCGACGCTGCAACGTTTTCGGTTATTGTATTTGAAACCGCCGCGCTTTGCGCCTTGCTGTTCGGCGGACAACTCAAATTCAGATATTTTCCGTCGGTAAAGGGTGAGCTTACAGGCGTGTTTCCCGTTGTTTTTTACTGCGTTTATACCTTGCTGCTGCTTACGCCGCTTATCATCAATGTTTCGGAGGGGATAAAATGGAAACGCTTGCGATCGAAAATTTAAGCTTTCGCTATCCCCAAAGCGACAGCGACGTTTTAAAAAATATAAACATCCGAATCAGGAACGGCGAATTTGTGACCCTGTGCGGCGTTTCGGGCAGCGGAAAAAGCACTCTGCTGCGCCATTTAAAGCCCGCGCTCACTCCGCACGGCACAGGGCAGGGGAGAGTGCTGTTTAACGGACAGGACATAAAATCTCTTGACCTGAGAGAGCAGAGCGAAAAAATCGGCTTTGTTCAGCAGTCGCCCGAAAACCAGATAGTGACCGACAAGGTGTGGCACGAGCTTTCCTTCGGCTTGGAAAATCTCGGGCTGCCGCAGGATGTGATTCGCCGAAGAACGGCTGAAACGGCATCGTTTTTCGGAATACAGCAGATGTTCGAGTCAAGCGTTTCACAGCTTTCGGGCGGTCAAAAGCAGCTCTTGAACCTCGCCTCGGTAACGGCAATGCAGCCGGAGCTTCTCATTCTTGACGAGCCTACCTCTCAGCTTGACCCGATCGCTGCGGCGGATTTCCTCGCCTGCGTAGCAAAAATCAACCGCGAGCTCGGCGTGACGGTTATTATAACCGAGCACCGCCTTGAAGAAATAATCCCCGTAAGCGACCGCGTTATTGTGATAGAGGACGGCGCGGTGATCTCGGACGATACGCCGCAAAACACCGGAGCAAACCTGAAAAAAGCTAAAAGCAAATGCTTTTACTCACTGCCGTCTCCTATGCGGATCTGGGACGCGGTTGAAAAGGACGGCGCGCCATGTCCCGTAACTATCGCTCAGGGCAGGGAATGGCTTGAGCGTTTCTCCGAAAAAAACGGGCTTCACGGACTTCCGCGGGAGAAAATCCCGCCCGCAGGGGAAACGGCTGTTGAGCTTAAAAACGTGTGGTTCAGATATGAAAAAAATTCTCCCGACGTTATAAAGCATCTTAGTCTGACTGTGAAAAAGGGAGAGTTTTTGGCGGTTTTGGGCGGCAACGGCACGGGCAAAAGCACTCTTATTTCTCTGCTGAACGGAACGAACAAGCCGTACAGCGGAAAATATATTTCCAATAACGAATTATGTTTGACAATGCCGCAAAATCCCCAAGTGCTGTTTGACGGTTCAACCGTTATGCAGACGCTTGAAAACGCCCTTATAAACGCAGATGTTCCGCAGGAAGAACGCGAGCCGCGGCTTCAATCTGTCATAAGCCTCTGTCAGCTTGATGATTTTACCGAAAGGCACCCGTTTGATTTGTCGGGCGGAGAAGCGCAAAAGGCGGCGCTTGCCAAGCTGCTTTTGCTGTCTCCCGATATTCTGCTGCTCGACGAGCCTACAAAGGGTCTGGACGCACATTTCAAGGCGGAGTTTGCAGGAATAATAAACGATCTTGTGTCAAACGGCGCGGCTGTGGTGATGATCAGCCATGACTCCGAGTTTTGCGCGAAATACTGCCACCGCTGTCTGATGATGTTCAACGGCGAGCTTATCGCCGGCGGAACTCCGAGAGAATTTTTCGGATCAAACAGCTTTTATGTGACCTCGGCAACGCGAATGGCGAAAAAAATGTTCCCCGGCGCGATAACGGCTGAGGATGTGATTTTCTGCTGTACGGGGGAGCTTCCGCCCGAAATCACGGTGAACAAGCCGAAGCCTCCGAAAGCGGTTCGCAAAAAGCCTCTCGAAAAGCCAAAGAAAAAGCTTCCGCTTTGGAAAAGGCTTTGCGGAATATTCGGTGCGGTTATGCTGCTTTTCGGCATTTTGGAAAATCTGAACGCGCTTCCGTTTTTAAAGGCAGACACGCTTCCGATGTGGGCGAATTATTCTTTTATAGCAATTTCAGTTGTGCTGCTCATGCTTGCTTTCGGCACAAAAACGCGCCGAATACAAAAAAATGCTTACCAAAAACGAAAGCCCGCAAAATCGATCATTGTGGCAGCCGTTGTCACTGTTTTGCTTATCCCGTTCACGATTTACGCGGGAGTTGTATTTTTGCAGGATCAAAAATATATTTTTATCTCGCTGCTGATAATACTTGAAGCGATGATTCCGTTTTATTTGGTGTTCGAGGGCAGAAAACCGCAGGCGCGTGAGTTAGTGCTCATCGCGGTGATGTGCGCGATAACCGTCGCGGGGCGCTCCGCCTTTGCCGCGCTTCCGCAAATCAAGCCCGTTCTTGCGCTCGTGATAATCAGCGGAGCGGCGTTCGGCAGTGAAACAGGCTTTATTATCGGATCGACGTCAATGTTAGTGTCGAATATGTTTTTCGGACAGGGCGCTTGGACGCCGTGGCAGATGTTCGCGGCAGGCATAATAGGATTTATCTCGGGATTACTACTCGGCAGAGGAGTTTTTTTACAAAACAAAGCAGTTCTATGTGTGTACGGCTTTGTAATGACCGTGGCGGTTTACGGCGGAATAATGAATTTTTCCTCGCTTATTCTGTCGCGCACGCCCGTGAGCTATGAATCCGTTTTGGCGTTTATGGCACAAGGCTTGCCGTTCGACATAATCCACGGCGCGTCAACGGCGGCTTTCCTGTTCTTTTTGGCTGACCCAATGCTCGAAAAGCTCGACAGAATAAAAATAAAATATGATATGTATAATTCTATTATAGAATAAATAAAGCCGACCTTTGCTCTTTAAGTAAAAGTCGGCAATTATATTTGATTTGAATCCTAACATTTAATAACTAATAATTTCATAACCGTCATCGGTGACAAGGACTTGGATTTCCCACTGGGCTGAGGGTGAGCCATCCTTTGAATAAACCGTCCAACCGTTCTCCTCGTCGGTGAAAATATCGGCCTTACCTAAATTTATCATCGGTTCAATAGTAAAGCAGAAGCCCGGAACCATCAGCATTTCGGTACCCTTTTCCGTGACGTAGCTGACCCACGGATCCTCGTGGAATTCAAGACCGATACCATGACCGCCGACCTCTCTGACGACCGAGCAGCCGTTCGCCGTGACAAAATCGTTTATCGCCTGCGCCATATCGCCCAAAAATCCCCACGGCTTTACCGCCTTCAAGCCCTCGTCAAGAGCCTGCTTCGCTACCTTGACGAGCCTTTTCTTTTCCTCGCTGACCTCGCCTATGAGGAACATCCGCGACGAATCGGAGTAATAGCCGTTCAGATTGGTCGAAACATCGACGTTAACGATGTCGCCGTCCTTTAATATGATATCCTCGGAGGGAATCCCGTGACAAACCTCATCATTAATAGAGGTGCAGACGCTCTTTGGAAAGCCCTCGTAGCCCAAGGGCGCGGGAACGCCGCCCATAGAGGTCGTGACGTCATACACCCAGCGGTCGATTTCCGCTGTGGAAATTCCCGCCTTGATATGCTCTGCTACGTAATCAAGCACCGCGATATTGATTTTGGCGCTCTCCTTTATTTTTTCGATCTGCGAGGGAGTCTTGATAATGCTGTGGTCGGGAACAATATGCCCCTGAGCTTCAATTTCCTCGATCCTCTCGTCAAAATCAATGTGACATTTTTTGTATTTCTTTCCGCTTCCGCACCAGCAAGCTTCGTTTCTGCCTGGTTTCTTCATGCTAACCGCTCCTTAAAGTTTATCCTGATTTATTATTATATCACTTTGTTAAAACAACTACAAGAGAAATTTTATTTTTATTGCCAATGATATTAAAATGATGTATAATAATGTAGGTCTGCGGCATATTTTTAGGCAGAGGTGTTTGTATGAGAATCAAAAAATATCTGCCCGCCGCAGCTGTCGCGCTCTGCCTGTCGGTTTTCTTATTTCTGATGATAAAATCCGCGCGCAGCGTCACGCTTACGACCTCCGCGACCCTAAAAAGCCCTGCTGCTAAGATTCTGATCGACCCGGGGCACGGCGGAGAGGACGGGGGAGCGGTGTGCGGCGGCGTAACCGAAAAGGATATCAATTTAAGCGTTTCACTCGATACAGCCGATTTGCTGCTTTTGTGCGGCTTTGACGTTGAAATGACCCGCAAAACGGACGACGCACTCTCCAAAGAGGGAGCGAACGTTAAACAGCGAAAATACAACGATATGAAAACCCGGCTTGAAATGTACAATTCTGCTCAAAACAACGTCGTCATAAGTATTCATCAGAACAAGTTTTCCGACTCCGCTTCTCACGGCGCTCAGGTTTTTTACTCGCCAAACAACGAAAAAAGCGCAGTTCTCGCCGAAAGCCTGAGACATTCTCTGAAATCTATGATACAGCCCGACAACGAGCGCGAGTGCAAAGCGGCGGGGAAGGACATCTATCTATTAAAAAACGCAAAAAATCCCGCCGTTATCGTTGAATGTGGGTTTATCTCAAACCGCAGCGAGAAAGAGCTTTTGATGACAGACGAATATCAAAAGCAGATAGCTTTAGCGGTCTGCACGGGATTTATAGATTATTACAACACTAACGGATGTGATTAAATATGGCAAAAATAAAAAGCGTGTACGTTTGCTCACAGTGCGGCCACGAAACCGCAAAATGGTACGGAAAATGTCCGTCCTGCGGTGAATGGAACACAATGAACGAGGAAATCAAGGACACGGCTAAAACCGTTTCGGCAGCAAAAACACGCACATATTCCTCATACGCCGCGCCCTTTTCAATCAACGAGATATCAACGGGAGATGAACAGCGCTACGACACAGGCTGCAAGGAGCTGAACCGCGTGCTGGGCGGCGGCATTGTAAAGGGCAGCCTAATTCTTTTGGGCGGCGATCCGGGCATAGGAAAATCTACCGTTCTTTTGCAAATTTGCCGTTTTTTGGGAGAAAGCCTTAAAATCTTGTATGTTTCCGGAGAGGAAAGCAAGCGTCAGCTAAAGCTCCGCGCAATCAGACTCGACGTAAACTCGCCTAATCTTTACGTTATGACCGAAACAGATGTCGAGATCATCTGCGGTCAGATAAAGAGCCTGAAGCCCGATTTGGTTATGATAGACTCGATACAGACAATGAACCTCACCGAGCTCAGCTCGTCACCGGGCAGCGTCACTCAGGTAAGGGAATGCACTAATATGCTTATGCGCACCGCAAAGGATATGGATATCCCTATGTTTGTCGTCGGCCACGTCAACAAGGAGGGCTCCATAGCGGGACCCAAGGTGTTGGAGCACGTTGTCGATACCGTGCTTCATTTTGAGGGCGATAAGCAGATGTCATGCCGTATTTTGCGCGCCGTCAAAAACCGTTACGGCTCCACAAACGAAATAGGTGTTTTTGAAATGACCGACAAGGGCTTGAAGGAGGTCGATAATCCCTCTGTCATGCTGCTTTCGGGCAGACCGACAAACGTTTCGGGTACCTGCGTTACCTGCACTGTCGAAGGCTCGCGCCCAATCCTCGCCGAAACTCAGGGGCTTGCCACTCAAAGCGGCTACGGCAATGCACGCCGCATGGCTACGGGCTGGGACTATAACCGCCTTTCAATGCTGCTCGCCGTGCTTGAAAAACGCGCGGGCTACTACTTTTCAAACTACGACGCTTACATAAATATAGTCGGTGGACTCAGGGTGGACGAGCCCGCGATCGATCTCGCCATAGCAATGGCGCTTATAAGCAGCATGAAGGACACTCCCGCGGATGAACACGCCGTGGTTTTCGGGGAAATCGGTTTGGCGGGCGAGATACGCGCGGTATCTCAGGCACAAATGCGGATAAACGAGGCGGTCAGACTGGGCTTTACAAGAATCATCATGCCCTTTCACAATCTTAAAGGCGTGTCGTGCGATGAAGCCGAGCTGATAGGAGTCAAAAATATTCGCGAGGCGTTTGAGGCTGTTTGCCGATGAAGCGTCTGATAATGAGCGGCTTATACCCGTGCTTCTGCGATGAAGCGGCGAGGTGTGGCTACGAAATAATTCTCACAAAGAAAATTGATATCTTTCACAAGCCCGAACAGCATCACGCCGATATGCAACTACTTAAAATCCGCGACAGAATTTTTACGCTTGAAACTTGTGTAAGCGCTGCCGAGAAAAGCTATCCGAAAAACGTTTTGCTCAATTGCCTGTATTTTAACGGAAGGCTTTACGGAAAGCTCAGCGCGGTTGACCCGTCGGTGCTCGAATACTGTCTTGAAAACGGGATCGAAGCCGTAAATGTGAATCAAGGCTACACCCGCTGTTCGGCGCTTGTTGTTGGCGGAAAAAACAAATCGGGAGTTATTACCGCTGACAGGTCGATTGAAAAAGCGCTGAAAAACAACGGGGAAGAGGTTCTGCTGATTTCTCCCGGCAATATCAGGCTCGAAGGCTTCGACTACGGGTTTATCGGAGGTTCGGGCTTTTGTGATGACGGACGGGTTTACTTTTTCGGAAACGTAAAAAAGCACCCCAATTATGAGAAAATCAGGGCGTTCTGCGATAATAATGATTCGATTATAGAAATATTATGCGAATCCGAACCGCTTACGGATATCGGCGGAGCGGTGGTGCATTAATTATAGGGAATAACTGATAAATTCATGCCTGACGGCGCGATTTACACAAACGAATCGATCAGTGTTCCTATAAGTTTTTCTTCATTGCTCTTGTGCCGACTTTTGAAAGAGGATTGGACTCGGCAGCGTTTTTCATCTGCTCGTTGCTCAGGTGTGTGTAAATCTCGGTGGTGCCGAGGTTTTCGTGCCCGAGGACATCTTTAAGGACCCTGACGTCAACGCCTCCGTGCTGATACATCAGCGTAGCGGCGGTGTGGCGCAGCTTGTGGCACGAATAGCCCTGAGCGTTCAGCCCGATTTTTTCAAGATACTTGTACACCATAGCCTGAATCGTTTTCACAGACATCCGGCGGTGGTTGCGGCTGATGAACAGCGCGTTTTTGTCCTTGACGCCGTCAACGGGGCGCACGCGCATATAATCGTTTATCGCGTTGACACAAGCCATGTTCAGATAAATAACGCGTTCCTTGTTGCCCTTGCCGAGCACGCGGATGGTGTGGTCGCTGCGGATATCGGTGTAATTCAGTCCTGCCATTTCGGAAACTCGCAAGCCGCAGTTGAGAAAAAGGGTGAGAATAGCGTAATCTCGTTCGCGGTTGTCGCCGTCAACGGCATTCAGAAGCTCCAGACTTTGTTCAAGGGTTAGATACTTGGGCAAGGCTTTTTTCTTTTTAGGCGTTTCAAGCTCTTCAAGAGGGTCTTTATCAAGATAATGCTTTTTGGTGGTGAGAAATTTGAAAAAGCCCTTCAAGCTCGAACATTTTCTGGCACGTGAGGCGGAGTTATTGCCGCGCTCGCGAAGCAGATAATTCATAAACTCGTAAGCGTCGTTAAGTTCGATGGTTTTCAAAAAGTCCAAATCAATGTCGTCAATAACGATTTCTTCAAACTCGGTGTCAGCCGGAACAAGCCCGCGATAAATCTTCATATAACGGAAAAACGTGCGCAAATCCAAAAAGTATTCGTCAATTGTCTTTGGAGATTTCTGCCGTATAGTCTGCTGATAAAATAAATATTCCTTGAGAACGGGAAAAGCCTCGTCCTGAAAACGAACTGCCAAATAAATCAACTCCGTAATCATAAATCATATTTGTATTTGCAATATAAATGAATTATAGCATAAAAAGGGAGAAATATAATTCCATATCGGAATTATTATACAAAATGAATATTTTGTATAATTCGGGGGATTGATAATCAGTAAAGGAAATTTCTAATAATTTAATGTCGTGCAGAAATGCGGAATATTTATGGCGGAATGATGTCAAAGCTCCGCAGGAATACTGACGGCATTTCAAGGAGATTTGGTTGGATTATGACGTTAAGATTCCGTGCTAATGCGCTGCCGATATTTTTTAGAGGTTAAAGCCTGTTTCATTATACCTATTTCATTATAAATGAATAATTACCGTCCTCATAGAATAATTCTGACAGATTGCTTAAAAACACCAAGCTCAGCCGGTGTTTGTGCCGGGATAGATATTTTTTGAAAAACCGGCTCACGATAAGTTTGTAAAAACACAACGCAGTTGATAATTGAAACGGAACGAAGTTGGATATAATAACCAAGCAAAGTGTCGGCTGAATGACAACCAAAACACATATGCATCATCTTCATGTTAAAGCTGCACAAAACAACCATATAAAAAATAGCGAAAACCGACACTTAAATGTCATTGTGCACAAAGCGCAACTCAAAAAACTGTTGACTTTTCCGAAAGTCTGAGTATAATAGTGAGTGTCAGGTAAACAGTCCGCCTGACAATCGGCTAACTTCAATTTGTTTATCCGGAAAACAAATCGATAAAAACAAATGCCGGTTATAAATCATGATTTGCCAAATGGTAAATGGCGCACTAATATTTCAAATCAAATAAGATTTAGGAGGATACTATTATGAAACCTATCATGGATTTACATGACATCAACGTTACAGAGTTCCTCGCCGTGCTGGATACCTGCGAGGGCAATGTATATCTTGTTACAGACGAAGGAGATAAACTCAACCTCAGATCCAAGCTTTGCCAGCTCGTCGGTTTGACCAGTCTGATCGAAGGCGGCAAGATCGCCGAGGCGAAAATCCTTTGTGACAACAAAAACGACGAAAGCAAGCTGTTCCGTTTCAATTGCTTCGGATATGAGGCTGCCAGCAAGGTCGGATAACACAATTTCAATAACTCACGTTTTTCACGTTGAAAAAACATTTGATCCGAAGAGAGAACGGCAAAGTCGATCTCTCTTCGGATTTTTTTGATTTTCCCAACTTTTTAGCCTTTACATATATTGACAATTAAATCATATAGAATTATTATAATAATCCTGTGGTAAAAGAAATTCAGGTGTCGAAGCCTGAACGGGGTGCTGCACTAACCCCGTAAAAAAGACCGGGTTTCCCTAAACGGGTTGCCCGGTCAGTGCTTTTTATGGGGTTCTTATAAATCGATTTTCCGTTAAAGAAAAGCGACGAGCTCTTCCCTGCTTTTTGAAACGGAATGTCTTTCGGACGGCTTGCAGTCATCTGCAATCACGCCGACGGGAAGCAGAGCGATAAGCTCATAGTCCCGCATTTCAGTGAACTGCGCTTTAAGCGCGTCCGCGTCAAAATGTCCTATCCATGTGGAACCGTAGCCGAGGTCGTGGATTGCAAGCATCATCTGCGTGGTGACGATCGCGGCGTCGATATCGGCAAAATTCTTCTTGTCATAAGGGCGCACCCATGCTTCATCGGCTTTGGCGCCGATCGCAAAAATTACCTTAGCAGGCGCGATAAACTTCATTTTTGTGCATGACAAAAGCTTTGCCTTTGCGTCTTCGCTCTCAACAGCCCAAATTTTCAACGGCTGATAGTTCACCGCCGTCGGAGCGCACATACCAGCCTCGATGATTTTGTCGATGTCCTCCCTCGGAATATCCGCCGCTTCAAATTTCCTGACGGAATACCTGTCCTTTGCAAGTGATAAAAAATCTTTCATAGCTTTATTCTCCTTTAATACAAAATAAACGCTCTGCCCCATTCGCGTTTATTCTTTTTTATAATCCCAATCGTCTAATCCCAATTGTTTAATCCCAATTGTCTAATCCCAATCGTCGTGTCCGTCATACAAAAAGTCAGCCCAATAATATTGGCTCATGTATTCATTTTGATAGGCGTTTACAGCCCCCGCGTCAAGCTCCTTGAAGCGGTAATAATCGCAGTCGAGGGTGTCGGGATTGACGGCGAGGGAATTGAAGCCCTTGCTCACCGTTGCTCCCACTCCTGCGGCTTTAAGGCTTTTCATCATCGCGCTTATAAGCTGCTGAACGTAATTCTGCTGTTTTTTATCATACGGCTCGTCCTCAAACAAAACAGCGGCAATCTCCTTTGTTGTGCAAGATGTTCCCTGCTTATGCACCAAATAGGCAAAAATCTCCTTGCTGCGGCTCCGATCGAAGCGCAAACGTTCGCCGTCCGGCAGAAACACGTCGAAATTTCCGAAGCACTGCACGCGCAAAAGAGTGTTTGACTTCGGTTTGATTGGGAAGCGCAGATCAGAAAGCTCCTGCTCAACTTCCTCGGCGGTGACGGGCTTCATAATATAACCGCTCGCGTGCATTTTCATCGCCTCGCCCGCATATTCCGAAAAGCCGGTTACAAAAATTATGTTCATGGTGGGATTGACTTCTTTTAGCTTTTTTGCAAGCTCCACTCCGTTCATGCCGCGCATATGGATATCAAGGAACGCCACGTCGCAGCCGTTTTGCTTAGCCTCCTCCAGTAAATCGGTTTGCTTTCTGAAAGCGGTGATATCGGCGTCGGGCTTTGCCTCGCGGACAGCCGCTTCAAGCATTTTCAGAGCCAGAGGCTCGTCGTCAAGACAGAGTATTCTCATTTTC
>JBGUPW010000106.1:0-13332 GCA_045130495.1 Ruminococcus sp.
ACCTCAATTATATCATACATCGTTTCGTTTATAATTCATTATTCCAATATAGAATTATATTTTGCGATTTAATCAGTGGTTACTTAAAGACAAAAGCGTGAGGCAAATCCCCACGCTTTTGTTATTTGTGTATCGTATCAGAATTTGCCGTTTTCATTCGCCCAAGTTTCCTTATCGGCGATGGTTTCCATAACGTCCCAATGCTCGGCGATTTTGCCGTTCTCTACACGGAACAAATCATAGTAGGCGGTGGGAGCACCGCCGAACGTTCCCTCTGATACCGCTAAAGCATAGTTGGCTTCTGCAAGTACCATATATGTCTTGTTGTATATCATCTGAATGCCTTGTTCAGCGAGAGCCGCAAGAGCTTTTCCGAGACCGGATAATCCGTCGGCGATTCCAGTGTTGTGCTGGATATAATTATCGCCGTCAAAGTAATTCGTGATGTTATCGGGATTCTCACCTCTGAGAATATCGCCTACGAAGTCGGCAACGACCTTGCGTGTGGCTTCTTTATCGGAGCCGTCTTTATCGAGCGTGCCGTCGATCTGAGTGTGGCGTGAGGGGTTCGGCTCAGCCTTGTCTGCGAGATTATCCCAATGCTCGGCGATCTTGCCGTCAGCGTCGAAACGGAAGATATCGAACGCTACCTGCTCGCCTGCACCTGCGAAGTTGTAAACGGTCTGAAGGAAAACCTTGTCACCGTCCTCAAAAGCGCGGATGTTGTTGACGGTTGTCTTTACGGGAGCGGAAGCGAGATACTGTACCGCGCCTATAAAAGCGTCTCTGCCTGTGCCGTATGCGAGATTATGCTGGATGTAACCCTCAGCGAGTAAGGATGCCGCCTTCTCTGTGTCACCTGTTGCGAATGTGTTGATCAATGCTAAAGCCTTTTCAATGTTTGTCATTTTTATCTCCTCCTAAATTATGTTATGTTTTATTCAGCTTTTCTCTTGCTGTGACTAAAGTATAGCCCATGATTGAGGATTTGAAAATGGCCGAAAACTTGTGTAGGGTACAACTTTAAGTTGTAGTAAAATCCTCCGCTTGGATTTCTTAGTCCAAACGGAGGTTGATTTTTGATCAGATTTTTGTTATTTGCTCCGGATATACCGACCGGTTATGCTGTCGGGGTTGTCGGCGATCTCGGCGGGCGTGCCCTGAGCGATGACACTGCCGCCTTTCGCGCCGCCTTCGGGACCCATATCGATGATCCAATCGCATTGCGCGATCAGCTCGGGGCGATGCTCGACGATGATGACGGTGTTGTTTTGGCTGACGAGTCTTCGGAACAGCTTTAAAAGCAACCCGACGTCTTGATGATGCTGACCTGTGCTCGGCTCATCAAGGACGAAGGTTTTTCCTTCTTTGTGCAGCTCGCTTGCCAGCTTGATGCGCTGTATCTCGCCGCCTGAAAGCGTGCCGGTCGGCTGACCGAGCGTAAGATAGCCCAAACCGATGTCACAGAGCGTTTTCAGCGGCTTGCGGATTTTATCGTCTTCAAAGAAGTCGAGCGCCTGTGCGATCGTCAGCGCCATAACTTCCTCGATATTCTTCCCCTTATAGGTGCAGGACAGCGCCTTTTCATTGTACCGTCTGCCGCCGCACTCTTCGCATTTGACGGTCACAGGCTCGGCAAATGCCATATCGTATGTGATCTTTCCGGTGCCCTTGCATACGGGACAGCCGCCTTTTGAATTGAAGCTGAACCAACTCGCGCTGAGCTTGTTCTCTTTTGCGAACAGCTTGCGAATATCATCCATAACGCCGGTATAGGTCGCGGGCGTGGAACGGATCGAGGTGCCGATAGTCTTCTGGTCGATCACGATCGCGTCGGGATAGGCACGGACAAATTCGTGACACGCAAGCGAGCTTTTGCCTGACCCCGCAACGCCGGTCACTGCATTTAAAACGCCCTTCGGAATATCGACGTCAATGTGTTTGAGGTTGTGACAATGCGCGTCGCGGATGGCGAAACTCTCCGTCCACTCTTTAGGATTCTGATTGATGATAACAGCCTCTTTCAGAAATGCGGCGGTCGGCATATTGGCTTCTTTCAATTCATTGACCGTACCTTCAAAGGTGATTTTGCCGCCGTGTGTTCCGGCGCCTTCGCCCATTTCAATTATATGGTCGGCGAGCTCGATCATCTGCCGGCTATGCTCAACAACGAGAACATTGTTGCCCTTATCACGCAAATCGACAAGAAGTTTGCCGATCTTCTCCGCGTCGGCAGGATGCAGACCGGCGGTCGGCTCGTCAAAAATGTAGGTGATATTATTCAGTCTGCTTCCTAAGTTGCGCACCATCTTGATGCGCTGTGCCTCGCCGCCTGAGAGCGTATCCGTTCTTCGTGAAAAGGCAAGGTAGCCGATACCGACGGCGATCATACGCTTCAAGTAGGCGCTGAGCTGTCTTGCAATAGATTTGCCGACAGGATCGGCGATTTCTTGAAGGATAGGCTGCAGCTCAGCGGCGGTCATCGAGTTGAAGTCTACAATATTATAGCCGTTGATCTTTGATTGCAAAGCGGCAGGATTCAGTCCCGTGCCGCCGCAGCTTTTGCAGCTGCATTTATCTACAAGGGAGTATATCTCGTCCTGCAAACCTTTTTTCAGCTTGCCGATGTCTCGCCTGAGATACAGCCGCTCAAAGCGGGGTATCACACCCTCATATTCCACCATGTCTATCCGTCCGGTATTATTGGAACGGATGCCGATTTTGACAGGCTCCTTTGCGCCGTATTTGAGGATATCCCATTCCTCATCGGTGAAATCGGATAGTTTTTTATCGGGATTCAGCAGAGAATTGTGCTGATATAAGTGCGTCTGCCATCCTGCTGAGAATTGACTGAACCGCAGCGCACCTTCATTCAGCGTCAGGTCTGTATTAAACATCCTGTCCTCGATTAGCTCCAGCCGTTCGCCCAAACCGGTGCAGTCGGGGCACATACCGAGAGGATGGTTGAACGAATACGCCATCGAGCCGCCTGCACTTGGTTTTCCGACACGCGAGAACAACAGACGAATCAGCGGAGCCGCGTCTATCGCCGTGCCGACGGTGGAGCGAGTGCTGTTGCCAAGCGGCTTCTGATCCACCACGATCGACGGCGTGAGATTCTGTATCTCGCCGACCTTCGGTCTGTCATAATGAGGCATTTTGTTGCGCAGGAATAGGGGATAGGAGCTCTGCCACTCACGGCTGCTCTCGGCGGCGATCGTTTCAAAAGCGAGCGAGCTTTTGCCTGAGCCCGATACGCCTGCGAACACTACGAGCTTGCTTTTCGGGATCGTTACACTAATATGCTTCAGATTGTTTTCGTAAGCGTCTATGATCCTGATATCGTCGTTCATTTCAACACCCCGTCAATGCTGTCACTCAATGCTTCATAGAACTCCTTGTACAGCGCGATGAACTGCTCTGTTTTCTCATAGCTGAGCGTTTTCAACGCCTTAGCCTCCGCGTTCATCATTCTGACAACGGTCTTTTCGACAAGGGCTTTTCCCTCAGCAGTCAGACTGACACGCTTTCTTCCGTAGCTTTCTTTTACGGCGGTAAGAGCAACATAGCCTTTCTTTTGCAAACTTCCGATAGCGGAATTGATCGTCTGCTTCGGGAACATCATCATCTCGGTCATCTCCTGCTGAGTCAGATCGCCGTGAAGCGATAAAAAGTACAGCCCCCACATGGAGCAGTCGGATAAGCCGTAAGAGAGCGCTGCTTTTCTGTACAGCGCGTCGAACTGCTTTTCCTGTGCTCCCAGCGCGATCAAATAGTCTTTTTCTCGTTTATTCATAACACTCATCCTAAACAAAAGTAATCCGAAATCGGACATGATCATTATAGTCCGATTTCGGATTAGAGTCAAGCAAAACCTCCGCTTGGATTCATCAGTCCAAACGGAGGATGATTTGTTTATGCGCTAAATTGATTCTCCCATTTCATAGGCTTCTTTGAAGGCGGGTGTATCCTTGGCCTCGCCGGGCTGATACACGCCGGTGCCGTAGATGATACCCATCTCTTTTGCGCCCTCCACGCAATCAGCGTAACCTCGGAAGCATTCGATCGTGCGCTCCTGTGACTCACGCTCCTCATCGGCGCAGGTAACGATGTAGTAAAACTCCTTGTCCTTGACCTCGGTCCAGCGCGCGACAGTACGGTCGATCAGCGTCTTGAGCTGCGCGTCGATGGAGTAGAAGTAGACAGGGCTCGCGAGGACGATCACATCCGCTTTGATCATCATTTGCAGGATCGCGGTCATATCGTCCTTTTTGGCGCATACGCCGCCCGACTTTTGGCAGTAATAGCACGCGCTGCAATACCCGATCTTCTTTTGATTCGTTTCCTCCTGTATACACTTTTTTTCATTCTACAGTCTCACTCCGATAGCTTTCCAAATAATTCAAAATGTATTGGACAGCCTCCTCGAACTGCTCGTTAAAGAACTCATGTCCGCCTCCGGCTATCACGTGATATTCACAGTTCGGAATTGTGCTTGCCGCCCGTTCTGAATATGAAATATCGATCGTTGTATCCTGATCCCCGTGCAGCAGCAGTACTTTGTTCTGATATCCGGAAAGCTCCTCATAGAAATCGACGTCCCAGATATCTGTTGCATAATTTCTTCCCACTGTGATCCAACCGCCGAACATATCATATTCTTCGGGAATACTGTCGACACTAGCGAACTGAGCATGAACATTCTCAACTGCGCTGAGTGCAGGATACATCAGAATCATACCGGCTGTTTTTTCCTGATTGCGGCAACCTGCCAAAGCTGTTACCGCTCCACCCTGACTGCCGCCAAGCAGTATGATCCTTTTAGGATCAACGAAGTCCCAAGTGCTCGCTTCGGTCAACACCGTCTCAAGATCAGACTCTTCGGTCATAATAGACATCCCGATCATGCTGCCATCGCTTTGATTGCCTCCGACCGTACCGCCGCAGAAATCAAAGGTATAAGCGGCATATCCGGCGGCGGCAAGCCTTTCGGCATAAGGAATGCCGGCTGTATGACTGTTGCCTAATTCATGTGAGAAGATCACAAGCGGCTTCTTTTCTTCCTGTGTATCCGGAATATAGGCAACGCCGTAGATCCGATTTCCGTTATTATTGCACCATATCTCTTCTGTGCGATATGTGAATACTTTATTTTGATTCACGCTGTCAATCTCCGTTTGCTTTGATAATTCCGGTGTTGTCTCTGTAAGAGTATCCGAGCTTGTATTTGAACATGCTGACAATAGAATTAGGCATCCAATGAGAAAAAATCCAATCAGTCTTTTCATTAGTGCACCTCCGGTAAATAAAAAATGAAGCAGGAGTTTATTTCAGATAGCTATTGAAAAACGCTTCGAGCTTATCAAACGGAATCGCGTCCTTTCCGCCGCCGTCATAGAGGTCGGTGTGAACCGCATCGGGAATGATATACAGCTCTTTGTTGTCGGTGTATTTGCTGTCTTTGATCATATTCGCGTATGCGTCTTTGCCGAAATAGCAGGAGTGCGCTTTTTCTCCGTGGATGATCATCACCGCGCTGCGGATCTCGTTTGAGTATTGCAGGATCGGCTGATTGAGGAAGGATATCGTGCCGACAGCGTTCCATCCGTCGTTTGAGTTGAGTGAGCGCGGATGATAGCCTCGTGCGGTCTTGTAGTAATCATAATAGTCCTTGACGAAGAACGGCGCGTCCCCCGGAAGAGGATCGACTACACCGCCCGCGCGTTGATAGAAACCGTTTTTGTAATCCTCTATGCGCTGCGCGTTGAACGCTTTTCTTGCGTTATAGCGTGCTTCCTCGCTGTCCTCACTATCGAAATATCCCTTTGCGGCAACTCTGGTCATATCATACATTGTCGAAGCAACCGTCGCCTTGATTCTCGTATCGAGCGCCGCTGCGTTGATTGCCATACCGCCCCAGCCGCAGATTCCGATGATACCGATGCGGTCGGGATCGACTTTGTCATTGAGCGAAAGAAAATCAACCGCCGCCATAAAGTCCTCCGTGTTGATGTCGGGTGAAGCCATATATCTCGGTTCGCCGCCGCTTTCGCCCGTGAAGGACGGATCGAAGGCAATCGTCAGAAAACCGCGCTCTGCCATTGCCTGCGCGTATAGACCGGAGCTTTGTTCCTTGACCGCACCGAAGGGACCCGATACTGCGATAGCAGGCAGCTTGCCTTCTGCAACCTTCGGTACATACATATCGGCAGCTAAGGTAATTCCGTAACGGTTGATAAAGGTCACCTTGCTGTGATCGACCTTTTCGCTTTTCGGAAAAGTTTTGTCCCATTCCTGAGTCAATATTAATTCTGCTGTTTTCATCATCATTGATTCCTCCTGTTATTTGAATAGTTTTGTCAGATAATTATAAAAGCATTGCCGCCAAAAATCAGCGTCGTGTCCGTAGCCGTCAACCAAATCCGTCTGATTCTTCACTCCCATATCATTCAAAACATCGCAGTAATGCAGTGTTCCTTCAATATTCCACGGATCCTCGCTGCCGACCGGCATATAAAGATAATATGGTGTGTTTTCTTTGGTCGGTTGGGGAAAGCCATCTGAAAAATACGGAACCGTCCAGAAGCTGTCCATATAGTTTTCGCCGATGGGAATGACGTTGGTATCGGGCGCGAAGCCTGCAATATAGCCGAATTTGTCGAGCCACTTGAAGCCTGTACAGAGCGACTTTGCTCCGCCCTCACTCATACCTGCAACGGCGGTGTTCTCTCTGCCGGTTTTCACCGGATAGTTCTTTTCGATAAACGGCATAAGGTCGACCGCGACGTCATCAACAGCTTTATCATAGCTGTATCTCAGCTCTTCTTCGGTCTTACTCTCCTTATCGGCTTGCTTGTCAGTGTACATATCCACGTTGACAAGTATCATCGGTACGGTGAGATTATCGTGCAGCATATTGCCGTAAAGCAGGGTCACATATGAATCCGTATCTATTTGGTTGTTGTGGCTGCCACTAAAGCCGTGGAAAATATACATTACGGGGTAGGTTTGGCTCTCATCATAGCCTGCGGGCAGAAGGATGTTACACTGCTTGTTGTCGCCGGCAGTCGTAGAATAATACGTCACATCCTTGAGAACGGTGCCGTAATCTACGCCGCTTTTCTTTTCAAAATAGCTGTCCGGAATATCGTATTTGTTCTCAACGGAATACGGGTCGTAACCTGCTTCATCGGCGGTGGTGGCTTCTGACTTGCTTTTACCAGAAGCTGTTGCGTTGTCAGTGTTGCTGTTCTGTGTGTTGGAACAGGCAGAAAGGAAACACATACATATCAAAAGCGTTGATATAATTAATCTTTTCATATTCTTCTCACCTCAAAAAGTCAATATAACGGTTACGTTCCCGTTTGAAAGAAGCGTTGCCAATTCCGCTTGTGTTTTATCGGTAATATGACCGAGGCGTGTGTAAGCCCAAGTATTGGAGCCGTAGAACACGACCATCTGATTGCCGGAGTAGAGAATCACGTCGCCTGATTTAGTAGTGATTCTCGTGTCATTTCTTGGGAGGCTTATACCGAGCGAACCAAACTGCTCAAAGCCGCCGTACATCGACATCTGAATCGTGATCGGATTCGATTTCACCGCTTCTTTCAATGCGGCAACTGATTCGTTGTTTTCCCACTCAACCGTCACAGACGTGCTGTTGATAAACATTTTCATTTCATCGGTTTGTTCCTCGACAGGGAAACGGTCGATCATTTCCGCCAGTTTTCTTTGAATGGTCGTAGCATCAGAAATTGTCAGCGTTTTACCGTCGTTCACCATAGCAGCATTCAGTTTTTCCTCGGGGATCAGTTCAAGCTGAGCAAGATGTCGCTGGATAGCGGTTGCATCACTGATACTCACGATGCCGTCTCCGTTAACATCTCCCAACACAAATTCTACAGCCTGCGCAGTTGCGGATACTGCTGCCGGTGAAAGCGCAAGCACAATTATAACAAAAATTGAAATAATTTTCTTCATACAGAATCTCTCCTTATGCCAAACTGATCGTGATCACCGTATCGCCGTTGGAAAGCAAGTCTGTCATATCCTCGGCGCTTCTATCTGTGATATGACCGAGGCGCGTATAAGCCCACGAGTTGGAGCCGTAAAAAACCACCATTTGATCGCCGGAATATAATACGATATCTCCTGCCGAGGTGGTTGTCCGCATATCGTTCTGCGGTAGGGCTGTACCGATGGAACCGACCTGCTCAAAACCGCCGTACATAGACATCTGAATCGTTAGCGGCTGATTGCGGCATAAATCTTTAAGTGCCTCTACTGCTTCGTTATCCTCCCAATCGACAGAAACAGACGTGCTCCCGATTGTCATTTGCAAGTCGACGGAGATCTCATCTGCGTGCTCAGATGGTTCATCATTTTGAGCTTGGGTTACTTCCTCCTGCAAATCTGTTGTTTCTTCAATCGCTTTTGTTGTCTCTGTGCCGGTTGTTTGTTCTGCCGCAGTGGTTGCAGGCTGAATTATTTCCTTTGCGATTATTCCGGATGAAGTGGTCACTTGGGAAGTTGGTGCGGTTGTTTCCGTTTGATTTTCTCCGCTGTTACAGGCGCTGAACAAAACACAGCAAAGCGCAATCAGTGAAATGACTGATATTTTCTTCATACGCTATTCCTCCGTTTCGATTTGTTTTATCAGCTTTGCAGGCACGCCGCCCGCAATGGTGTTGGCTTCAACATCTTTGTTGACAACAGCTCCCGCGGCGATTACCGCGCCGTCACCGATTGTAACTCCGGGAAGGATTGTCACATTCGCACCTATCCAGACGTTTTTACCGATTTTGACGGGCTTGGGAATCAGATTGGCGCGCTTGTTTGGATTTTGATGATGATTGAGCGTCGCAATAACCGTTTTCGGACCGACCAGTGTTCCGTCCCCTATGGTGATTCCGCCCTGATCCTGAAACTGGCAGCAGGAGTTGATAAAAACATTCCTGCCGATTTTCAAATTCTTTCCGCAATCGGTGTAGAACGGCGGAAACATATAGGCTCCTTCGGAAAATTCTCTGCCTGTCAGCTTTTCCATCAATACCTTGATTTCTTCGGGCGCGTGGTAGGAGCTGTTAAGCTCGGCGGTTATCCTCATCGCCTCATTGGAAAGCTCCGTCATTTTCAAATGAACTTCAGAGCCTGCAATCACCTCTTTACCGCTGTTCATATATTCCAAAAATTCCTGATTTATCACCGAATCACCTCTCTATATCTACATTATAATCTACAATCGCCAGAATTACAAATACTTATATTAAATACAAATCTATGCTTTACAGGCATAGATTAAAATGTTATACTATACCCGAGGTGAACGATATGGAACTGCGTGTATTGAATTACTTTTTGATGGTTGCAAAAGAGGAGAGCATCAGCGGAGGGGCGAATGCCCTGCACCTCAGTCAGCCGACGCTTTCAAGGCAGCTCAAGGATATGGAGGACGAGCTCGGCAAGCAGCTGTTTATCCGCGGCAGCAAGAAAATCGAGCTGACCGATGAAGGAAGGATTTTGAAGAAACGCGCCGAGGAAATCATCGCCCTTGTGGAGAAAACCGAAAACGAAATCGCTGTATCCGACGAACATATCGCGGGCGATGTATTCATCGGCGCAGGCGAAACCGTCGGCGTGCGTTTCCTGACAAAAGCCGCCAAGCGTGTAAGGGACGAATATCCCGATATTCACTTTCATATCATCAGCGGCGACAGGACGGACGTAACAGAAAGGCTCGACAGCGGATTGGTAGATTTCGGTCTTGTGTTTGGCAGTGTTGACGAAACAAAGTACGAAAGCATCAGCGTACCGAATCAGGATTTGTGGGGCGTTTTGATGCGATGTGACAGTCCTCTTGCCGGTAATGCCGAGATCGCTCCGAAAGATTTATTTGATAAACCGCTGATTGTGTCACGTCAGGCTGACAGGACGGGGATCGTCAAACGTCTGCTCGGCAGATCCGCCGGCAAGCTGAACATAGTCGCTACCTACAACCTGATTTTTAACGGCGCGCTGATGGTGCAGGACGGCTTGGGCTATGCGCTGTGCCTTGAGAGTATAATCAACCCCTCGCAAAACAGCGAGCTGTGCTTCAAGCCGCTGACAAACGCCCTCACCGAAGAGATGCACGTCATCTGGAAAAAGGATAACGTATTCTCAAAGGCTTCACAAAAGTTTTTTGAGGGGATAACCGGCAAAGAATAAAAGCAAAACCTCCGCTTGGAATTAAAATCCAAACGGAGGCCGTTTTATTGTCCGCACTTACCGCAGCGGGTGCAGCTGTGCCACCAGATCATATTTTTATTCTCCGGTCAGTTCATTCTCTTTTCAAATCGGAACATCCCGTCATTCATCAGATTATCAGCTTGCGTGTCAGGATCGTTCGGGTCGGGATGGTGGCTGTTGAAGAATTCAACGATATGAAAGCCGCATCGGTTGACATAAAAGTGGATATTGCGCTTTTCAAAATACGGCGTGACAGTCTCCCATACACTCACCTGTGGATACATCTGCTCGATCTCGCACCATGCGGCATAGCCGATACCTTTGCTATGGATATGCAGAGATACAAAGAGCAGATCGAGATCACCTTTATCGCCGTTGACGCGTACAACTGCCCCGCCGACGACTTCTCCGTCACAGAGAATACGGTATGCTTCACCTTCGCTGATCGCTTTTTCAATCGTTGCGCAGGAGATGATCTCGCCCTCCTCAAAGTGATCGTCTCTCATACCGAATTCCTCGGTCGCTCCGTAGCGGAACGCCTCCTGATTGTCGAGGATAAACCGTTCTTTGTCGTCAGCCTTCAACGGTTCTAAACCTACCTTTTTCATGATTTTCCTCCATGACACTTCCGGTTTCTTCTCTGATATCTTGAATGATTTGTTTTCCTTTGTCTTCAAGCGTCCTTATTTCATTCGCTTTCCGCAAGCATTTCCGCGACGATCTCGGCGGCAGTCCTGACCATTTCGGGGCAGAGCTTTCCGAAAAGCCCGTTGTCAATGGCATAGGATCTTCCTTCTTCGGTCGAGATATCGCAGCCGAGCAGCTCACGGCAGATGTAAGAGCCCTTGCGCTTTTTAAATTCTTCGAGGAACTGTACTGCCTTGGCATGTTCCGCCATGCGGCTATCAGGGTCGTTCAGATCGACCTGACCGTATCGCAGCCCAAGCACCATCAAAGCTCCCGTGCACGCACCGCAGACCTCGCCCTTGTTCATCCCGCCGCCGAAGCAGCCGCCGATTTGCAAAGCCTGTTTTTCGGTGACTCCGTACTGCTCCGAGAACGCGGCGAACACCGCCTGTGAGCACATATATCCCTGTCCGAATAATTCAACTGCTTTTGTTACCTGATCCATATTTCCCTCCTATATTCTTTCGCAAATCGTAACAGCAACGGTATCGCCGAAGTTTTTTCCGATCTTTTTACGGATGGCTTTGGTTATGCCTATCACATAACACACCTTGCCGTCGGCGTCTTTCACGCCCATGTTCACGATACTGCCATCATACGGCGCGACGTCAAACGCGGCACGGACTTTCACCCTGCCCTTACCGTACACCTTGCGGATGTCATAAGGGAAGATGACAAAAGCCGCATCCATATCCGGATTCTTCTGTATCACCGCGTCGAAGCGATAGACTTTATCGTTCATAGCTTGCTCCGTATTTACTGTATTTTTATCTCCGTTCTTGCTTTTTATCATAGCAGAAATCCGACAAAAAGTCCACAATATTCTCCGCTTGGATTTTCTAAGAATCTGAATATTAAAGTATCTTATTCGGTTTTTTTGCAAACGTCATTGCATATTCATGATATACGAGTTGTAAAAATCTCCACGAGCTTCGTTCAGTCGTCTGTATGCTGAGGATTTTTTCAGATGATGTCTGTCCGCGATCACAGTCATAGGCTGATGACGGAAAACCTTGTCTGTCAGAATCCGATATGACAGAGAGCGGCCTTTATCCTTGGTGTTTGCGCTGTTTCGGATGAAATCTACCATTTCGCAGTATTCAACGTTGCTCTCTATCTCATAGGAAAACATCGGGGAATCGTTAATGCTCTCCAATGGATATTCTGCAATTCTCTTTCTAAACATCACCTTTTTCAGATGATTGCGGATAACAGCTGCGGCATAGGTCTTGAATGAAACGCCTTTGTCTGCATTGAAGTGCAGTGCCGCTGTACAAAGAGCAACCGCGCCTTCCTGATAAGCGTCCTCTAAGCTATAGCCGGTGGAAATTTTTTTGCCGTCCGCAAAATGAAAGCTGGAAGCCACTACCGTTTTGCTGAATTCGTAGTATTCATTCACCAAATCGCGCTGTTTTTGATTCAATACCGTTTTTTTCATTCTCTCCTCACCTCGTAAAAACAAAAAGGACGCACAACGAACAGAGGGAAAACTCCCTCTCAATTTCGTTATGCGTCCATGCACCCGTGGGTGCTTTCTGCGCCTTTGGAAAACGTTCATCTATTCTTGACGTTTCATCAACGGCGCGTTATTACTCATCTTTTAAACTAACAGTTACAAACTGCTATATCAAAAATCAGGCTCTTCCTCGGCGTCGATATACCATCTGCCGTTGTTTGCTTTTACCGCTGTTTTCAGCAATTCGTTATCCGCCGCACGCTTCACCTTTGTATACGGAATATCGTGTTCCTTTGCGTAATTGTTCAGCGAAATATACCGGACAAACGGCGTGTCCTTCGCAATCAGATACACATCGTCCGCTTTTTCAAACGGGAACAGACCTTCTTTGAGCTGCCGCAGAAACTGCTGGTAATCAATTTGGTGCATAGCGGCATACTCCTGCGCGCTAATATATCCCTGCTGCTTGAACTCGGATTTCAGAGACTTTTGCTCTCCCCTGTTTTCAAGCCGCCGGGCAAAACGCTCGGCTTCTTCCCGGTCAATATACCATCTGCCGTTGATCTTTTGGGCGGTTTTTAACTTGCCGCTTTTGGCGTAGCTCCAAAGCGTTCCCTCCGTAATCTGCGGGTGCTGTTTGTGAAACGCCGACAGCTTGACAAGCCGTTCATCGACAGGCGCGTGCCGCTCACAAAAAGCGAGCAAATCCGCTTCCTCAGCATAGCCGACGCCTTTGATTATCTGAGGCTTTGATGCTTTTCCGGCATAAACCTCCGTCATATATAAGGCGTACATACTGCCGCGCTTTTCCTCGGCAATATTCTCATTGCTCATAAAAAACTGCTTCACCTTGACCAAAGCCATCAACCTCACCGTCCTTCACTTTTCATTATACCAACTGCGAACACACAAGTCAAACGGTTTTTATTTGGTCGAGGTAATCTTCAATGGCGGATAATCTC
>JBGUPW010000107.1:0-12770 GCA_045130495.1 Ruminococcus sp.
TTGTCGGCTACGGGCTTGACTATGACGAAAAATACCGCAACCTGCCGTATATCGGCATTTTAAAGCGTTCGGTATATGAATAAGCGCTGTGTGCGCTCCCGACCGCCTTCGGAGCAGTCCTTAAAGGGAACCTCTAAAAACGGTCGGACGGAAAATTTTCTTAAAAAATTAAAGTACGGGGCTTTCGCGGGTTTAACGGAAAAGCCGGTCTTTTTCCCAAAAGCCTCAAGCAAAAGCGCGGAGTTAATTTTGTGTGTTGTCAGCTTCGCGTCCCGCAACTGAAAAGGAGTGAATACCCCATGAACAATAAGAAAAAGGCTCGCAATCTGCTGCTGTATCTGGGAATCCCGATTTTGCTTATCATTATCGCCGCGATTTTTCTGGGCACGCGCACAAACGAACCGCCCAAAACCTCAACGCTGGTTCAGTATTTTGCCGACGACAAGGTTGACAGCTACAGCATCAACTATGGCTCGGGCGCAGTTGAAATCAAGCTTAAAGAGGGCGTTGACGCGCTTTACAGCGATAACAAGGCGTTTCAGGAAGACAAAAAGGCAATAACATCGTCTACGACCAAAAAGGACGGACAGTATGTTGTAAAGGGTCAGTTGGCGGATATACAGCGTTTTCTTGACGACATCCGCGAGTATGACACGACCGCAAAGGTTTCCTATAATCTTATCAGGGCAAGCGACAATTCGCTGTTGATCGACCTTATCCCGACGATCATTGTCGTTATCATCTTCATCGGCGCATGGATCTTCTTTATGCGCAGAATGGGCGGCGGCGGACTCGGCGGCCGTGAAATGAGCTTCGGAAAAGCGAAAATCAAAAATACAAACGATGAAAAGCGCAAAACTACGTTTGACGACGTGGCAGGCGCCGACGAGGAGAAGGAAGAGCTTCAGGAGGTCGTAGAGTTCCTGAAGAATCCCGATAAGTTCAATAAGCTGGGCGCGCGTATTCCGAAGGGCGTGCTGCTTGTGGGACCTCCCGGAACAGGTAAAACACTGCTTGCCCGCGCCGTAGCGGGTGAGGCAGGCGTGCCGTTCTTCTCCATTTCAGGCTCCGACTTTGTTGAAATGTTCGTCGGCGTGGGTGCGTCGCGTGTCCGCGATTTGTTCGACCAGGCGAAGAAAAACTCTCCCTGCATAATTTTCATCGACGAGATAGACGCCGTGGGCAGACAGAGAGGCGCAGGTCTCGGCGGCGGCAACGATGAGCGCGAGCAGACGCTTAACCAGCTGCTTGTTGAAATGGACGGCTTCGGCGTTAACGAAGGAGTTATCCTCATAGCCGCGACCAACCGCCCCGACGTTCTCGATCCCGCACTGCTCAGACCGGGAAGATTCGATCGTCAGGTCGTCGTGAGCTACCCCGACATCAACGGCAGAGAAGCTATACTCAAGGTTCATGCGCGCAAAAAGCCGCTTGCTCCCGACGTAAAGCTCAAAACAATTGCAAAGACCACCGCAGGCTTCACGGGCGCAGATCTGGAAAACCTTTTGAACGAGGCTGCGCTCCTTGCGGCGCGTGCTGATAAAAAGGCAATCACAATGAAAGAGATCGAGGAGGCTACAATCAAGGTCGTAGTAGGAGCCGAGAAGAAATCGAAGGTGATGAGCGACAAGGAGAAGAAGCTGACCGCTTACCACGAGGCGGGTCACGCGATCCTCTTTGACAAGCTTGAAACTCAGGATCCCGTTCACGAGATCTCAATCATTCCGCGCGGAATGGCGGGCGGCTATACAATGCCTCTTCCCACCGAGGATAAGTCCTACAACTCGCGCAACGAAATGATAGAGAGCATCGTCGTTGACCTCGGCGGACGCGTAGCCGAAGCAATCATCCTCGACGACATCTCAACGGGCGCTTCAAACGATATCGAAAAGGCGACAAAGACAGCCCGTGCCATGGTTACAAAGTACGGCATGACGAAGGAGCTCGGCTGCATTAACTACGGCAGCGAGGACGGCAGCGTATTCCTCGGCAGAGATTACGGCAGAACGCAGGATTACAGCGAGGCTACTGCGGCTAAAATCGACAAACTTGTTCTGGAAATCGTTAACAACGCCTATGAGCGCGCCGAGCAGATACTTCTCGAAAACATCGACAAGCTGCACGAGATCGCCGCTTATCTGATCAAGCATGAGAAGATGGGCGAGGAGGACTTTGAAAAGGTTATGAACGGCACCTACGTTGAGCCCGTTGAAGTAGACGATGACGACGAGGACGAGGAGTAATTATCTTACGATTCGAGTTTAAGCTGCTATAAAAATAATATTAAACTATGAACCGCCGCGAGGTAAAGCACTGCGGCGGTTTGTTCTGTCTAAAAGGACGTTGTTTCAAAGCAATTTTAGTTCAAACATTCTTTCGAAAATTCTATTGATATTTAAAAATTTTTGTGATATACTGTTAAGTATAAGGCAATTTAACCACCAACTCATTCCGAAAAGAGCGATACTATGGCTAACGATAAAATCATTGTCAGGGGTGCTAAGGAGCACAACCTGAAAAACATCACCGTAGAAATCCCGCGCAACAAGCTTGTTGTTATAACAGGTCTTTCGGGCTCGGGAAAAAGCTCGCTTGCCTTCGACACGATATACGCCGAGGGTCAGCGGCGCTATGTGGAGAGCCTGTCGAGCTATGCCAGAATGTTTTTGGGGCAGATGGACAAGCCGAATGTCGAGAGCATAGAGGGTTTGTCGCCAGCGATCTCCATCGACCAAAAGACCACCTCGAAGAATCCCCGCTCAACTGTCGGAACGGTAACGGAAATCTATGACTATCTGCGCCTGCTTTATGCCAGAATCGGCGTACCTCATTGCACCGTCTGCGGCAGAGAGATCCGTCAGCAGACCGTTGACCAAATCGTTGATAGGGTAATGGAGTATGAGCAGGGCAGCAGAATACAGATTTTAGCGCCCGCAGTGCGCGGCAGAAAGGGTGAGCACGCGAAGGTTCTTGAAAGCGCGGCAAAGTCGGGCTTTGCGAGAGTGCGTGTGGACGGTATCATCTACGATTTATCAGAGAAAATTCCGATAGAGAAAAATAAAAAGCATAATATAGAAATTGTCGTCGACCGTTTGGTGATAAAGCCCGAAATAACCTCGCGCCTGACGGACAGCATTGAAACCGCTTCAAAGCTGGGAGGCGGGCTTGTAATCGTAAGCTTTGTCGGCGGTGAGGATGTCACCTTCTCGCAGAAATATGCCTGCCCCGAGCACGGCGTAAGCATTGACGACCTTTCACCGAGAATGTTTTCCTTTAACAATCCTTACGGCGCGTGCCCAAAATGTACGGGCTTGGGAGTTTTTCTGAAAATTGACGAGAACAAAATAATTCCCGACAGGAATAAAAGCATAAGCGAAAACGGCATAAAGGGCAGCGGCTGGGCTATGGACGGCAGCCAGATCGCCGCTATGTATATGGATGCGCTCGCTCGCAGATACAAATTCTCGCTAAATGAGCCGATAAAGAATATCCCCGACGACGTGGTGAACAAAATACTTTACGGCACAGGCGGTGAAAAGCTGACGGTTCGCCGACAGTCGGCTTACGGCAGCGGAACCTATGAGCATGATTTCGAGGGTGTTATAACCAATCTCGAACGCCGTTTCCGCGAGACCTCATCGAACTGGATAAAGGACGAGATCCGCGGCTACATGACCGAGATACCCTGCGACTCATGCGGGGGAGAGCGTCTGTCGCGCGAAAGTCTCGCGGTTACGGTCGGCGGTATCAATATCTCCGATTTCTGCAAGAAGCCGGTTACGGACGCGATAGAGTTCATCAGGAACCTTGAACTGAGCGAAAAGGAAGCCGTAATAGGCAAGGAGATCCTGAAAGAAATCACCGAGCGGCTCAACTTCCTGAAAAGCGTCGGTCTGGGCTATCTCACGCTGTCGCGCTCGTCCGGAACGCTTTCGGGCGGTGAGAGCCAGCGCATCCGTCTGGCGACACAGATAGGCAGCTCGCTTATGGGCGTGCTGTATATTCTCGACGAGCCGAGTATCGGCTTGCACCAGCGCGACAACGAAAAGCTTCTCGGAACCCTGAAAAGGCTCCGCGATTTGGGCAACACCGTTATCGTCGTTGAGCACGACGAGGAAACGATGTATGCCGCCGATTATATTGTTGACGTCGGACCCGGCGCGGGTATTCACGGGGGAGAGATTGTTTGCACGGGCGAGGTTGACGCGATCAAAGCCTGTGCCGAGTCTGTCACGGGTCAGTACCTCAGCGGTAAACGGGCGGTTCCCGTCCCCGAAAAGCGGCGCGAGGGAAACGGAAAATATATTGAGATAATCGGCGCAGCGGAAAACAATTTGAAAAATATTGATGTTAAAATTCCTTTAGGGAAATTTATCTGCGTCACCGGAGTGTCGGGCTCGGGCAAAAGCTCGCTTATCAACGAGGTGCTTTACAAAACTCTCGCCCGTGAGCTGAACCGCGCAAAGACTGTTTCGGGCAGGCATAAGGAGATAACCGGGCTTGAGAATCTTGACAAGGTCATCGAAATCGACCAAAGCCCGATAGGAAGGACTCCGCGCTCAAATCCCGCTACCTATACGGGAGTCTTCAACGATATCCGCGCGCTGTTCGCCGAGACTCAAGACGCGAAAATGCGCGGCTACACGCAGGGGCGTTTTTCGTTCAACGTCAAGGGCGGCAGATGCGAGGCGTGTCAGGGCGACGGAATAATTAAAATCGAAATGCATTTCCTCTCGGACGTTTATGTTCCCTGCGAGGTCTGCAAGGGCAAGCGGTACAACCGCGAAACTCTGGAGGTGAAGTACAAGGGGAAGTCGATAAACGATGTGCTTGAAATGAGCGTTGAGGAAGCTATGGCGTTTTTTGCAAACATTCCCAAGATCCATCGCAGACTAAAAACGCTGTTCGACGTCGGGCTCGGCTACATCAAGTTGGGACAGCCCGCCACAACGCTTTCGGGCGGCGAGGCGCAGCGTGTAAAGCTTGCCACGGAGCTCGCAAAGCGCAGCACGGGAAAGACGATCTACATTCTCGACGAACCGACAACGGGTCTGCACATAGCCGACGTTCACCGCCTTACGGACGTTTTGCAGCTTCTCGTTGACGGCGGCAACACCGTGGTTGTAATTGAACATAACCTCGACCTGATAAAAACCGCCGACCATATAATCGACCTCGGACCCGAGGGCGGTGACATGGGCGGACAAATCATAGCCCAAGGCACGCCCGAGCAGGTGGCGCAGAATAAGGATTCATTTACGGGACAGTATTTGAAGCCGCTTTTGAAAGTGTGATCCCTTTAGCAGAGCGGAGTAGAGTTCTGTTGCAGACGGCTGAATTTTTGTTGCTGAATTTCGCTTTATTCCGCTAAAAAAGATTAGGCTGATCTAAAGCTCAAGGGAATATCAAATGAGCTTTAGGTCAGCTTTTTTGCTTTATTTTTTACTTTTTTAATAAACGTATAATACTCTTATCCCTGATTCGGAATAAAACCATTTACCGCGACAAACGCCAAGAGGATGGGCAGGACAAATTTGAAGTAATAGACCAAGCCGCGACGTATTTTTATTCCTTTGCCAGTGTTTGCTTCTTCAAGGAAATTGTCGAAGCCCCAGCCGAAGCGGAAGGTACAGAATAACAGAATTATCAGCGCGCCTATCGGTAGCAGGATATTGCTTACAATGAAATCCTCTATGCCGAGAATGTTCATTCCGAACAAGTTCACGTCCGAAAGCAGATTGAAGCCGAACAGACAGGGGAGACTCATTACGAGCATGATTACTCCGTTTATAAGCGTGGCTTTTTTTCTCGACCAGCCGAAGTTGTCCATGCAGCTTGTGTTCAGGTTTTCAAACACTGCTGTGATAGTGGAGAAGCTCGCAAAGCTCATAAACATGAAGAAAAGCGTTCCCCAAATCCTTCCTAACGGCATATTGATGAATATTTTCGGCAGAGCGACGAAAATCAAAGAGGGACCTTCCTCCGGAGTCACGTTGTAGCTGAAACAGGCGGGGAAGATGATAAGACCTGCTGTGATCGCTACAAATGTATCGAGCGCGGTGATCCTGATCGACTCGCCCGCGAGAGAATTGTCCTTTGACATAAAGCTGCCGAACACCTCCATAGAGGCTAAACCAACGCTCAGTGTGAAGAACGCCTGACTCATTGCGGCGCTGACAATGTTATACAGACCGTTTTCTTCAACCGATCTTAAATCGGGCAGAAGGAAAAACCTAAGACCTTCCGCCGCGCCTGGGAGAGTAAAGCTGTTGACAGCGAGCACCACGATCAGTGAGAGCAGGCAAATCATCATCACCTTTGTGACGCGCTCCAAGCCGTTTTTCAAACCGATACTGCACACAAGGAAGCCCAGCACGACGGTTATCGACGTGAAAATAAGCATTTCAACAGGGCTGTCCAGCATATTGCCGAATACGCCGTCAACCTCATCGGTGCTTATACCGTCAAACGCTCCTGTGCAGAATTTCCAAAAGTAGTCTATTATCCAGCCCGAAACCGTGGTGTAGTACATCATAAGCAGATAACAGCCTGCCATGCAGAACCAACCGTGTATATGCCACTTTTGACCCTTTTTTTCGAGCTTTTTGTATGCGCCGACTATACTTTTGCGGCTTGCACGTCCGATTGCAAGTTCCATTGTCAGAATCGGCACGCCCATGAGCACAAGAAAAATTAGATAAATCAGCACAAACAGACCGCCGCCGTTTTCTCCCGCGACGTAGGGGAATTTCCAGACATTGCCTATGCCTATCGCGCAGCCCGCGCTGACTAAAATAAAGCCGAGCCGCGATTTAAAGCTTTCCCGTTCCATTTTATTCTCCTTGACGTTAATTAAATCCATATAAAGCTTTTTATACCGCCGTTTTATAAACGCTTTGAAAGAACAAGCTTTCCAAAGGCGCTCGGCAAAGCTTTCTTATGGGAGCCTCTGACAATTCAATTTTGTGCTTATGAGCAACGGGGAATTATCAGAGATTCTCTTATAATTATAATTGTTTTTTCGTACTTTTTCAACCGCTGAAAACAAAAAAGTCGGAAATATCAGGCGACGGTTTAAAAGCTTTTGATTTCCGAAAAATAGAATATAAAATGGATCTCATTGCATTTTTTTCGAGCGTATGATATTATTAAGGCAACACCGCACAATTCGCGGCGTACGCCTTGCTTGAATCTTGTTCCGTCAGACTGTCCAAAAAATCTCGGCAAGGCGCCGTCCTTACCTCAATTTATTTGTACAATCTGACGTAAAATCTTACTTCGCAATCCGCACACCGTAATTATGCGGCGTTGCCTTAAAAAACATACCGACCAAATACAGTAAAACGAGGTGTTAAAAATGCCCGATATCGTTGCGCATACCGCGTTCGGGGCGGAAATTTTAAAGCGAATGGATTTGAGAGTTGACCGTAGAATTTTCAATTTCGGTTTGTCCGGTCCCGATCCATATTTGTTCTGCCGCTTTTATTTGCCTCCGTTCCGCAATAGCGTTAACCGTTACTCCTCCGTCATGCACCGTGAGCGGACAGGCGACTTTCTTGCGGAGTTGGCACGGCGCTCGAAAGGGGATCGCAGAGTGTTTTCATATCTTGCGGGATTTCTGTGCCACTACGCGCTTGACTCAAACACTCACCCGTATATCATCCGCAAGGCTGAGAACAGCCCGATAATGCACATGGCGATAGAGCACAAGCTCGATAATATGATCGGCGGAGAGATCCGTATTCCACCGTTTTTGCCCGATTCGATGAAAAACAAGGTCGGCGGAGCCATAACGAAGCTTTACGGCTGGGAAGACGCTTGGGAGAAGCTGAAGCAGGGTCAAAGAGATATGAAGCGCTTTTACAGGATTGTCGCTGATAAAAGCGGCAGACTGGATCGGATAGCGGGTAAAACACATACAAAGCTCGCATTGGTTTCGTATAAGAGCAAATCTCTCGACGGCGCAGACCTGAGCGGATTCTTTCCGCTGTACGAAAGAGCGCTTGACGACGCGGTAAGATATCTTGAAGCGGCGCGCGATTTTGCAAACGGCAAAATCAGCGAAACTGAGCTGAAAGCGGTAATCGGCAGCCGTTCATATATCGAGGGATAATACTATTATCAAATAAAACCGTCAACAAATCGCTTTGAGAAAGTGAGCGTTTGCTTTACAATCTCAAAGCGATTTGTTTTTAGGTTAGAATTATCCGTAACGTTGCCTGCCGAGCGAATGACGAACAGCACGCAGCTTCCGTTTTGCTGTTGAAAATATTTTGTTTCCGCTTTTCCAAAGCTTCTTCTGTAATTTTCAGTAGAGCTATTCTTTAGAACTATTCTTTCGGATCAACCGTTATTATCTGCAACCTCAGATACAAAACGAGTGATAGCGGCGGCTGTTTGCTGTTGCTGTTCCTGTGCGGTTATTTCAGCTTCTCCGTCGCCGCTTTGTGCGCCGTAATTGCCGAACTGCGCGTGGTTTCCGCCGTCGATGATCACCTCGGTACAGCGGACTGGGAAAAATTGCTTTGCATTATCATACGTTTCCATGTCCAGCACCTTGTCATTTGTGCCGTAAACTGACAGCATTCCGACGGAATCGCTGATTGTTTCTGTGGGGTAAGCAGCGAGAAGAACAACGCCGTCCACCGAGTCCGAATGCTCTGCGGCATAGCCCGCAGCAACCATACCTCCCATCGAATGCCCTCCGAGCAGAAAGGTATCATAGTCGTACTTGCCGATGATTTTATCAGCGGCGTTCCTGTTAAAAATCGGCATATCAAAAGGCGTTTTCAGGAGAAAACAATCAATTCCTTTATCGGCAAGCTGCTTCATCAGCGGAAGATATGCTGCTGCGTCCACCTTTGCACCTTGGTAGAAAATCAGCGCGGTATTTTTATCTGTGCCGTCAACGAAATATCCTTCCTCGATTTCCGATACCTTTGCGCTGCTCAGATCGGCAAGCACCGCCGTTGCTTCGTCCTGTGCGGTGTAATGTATGCTGAGATACCATAAGCTGCTCACAAAAATAATCAGCAGACCTGCGCCTGTGCCGATCAGGATATGCGCCCATTTCGGAGGCTTATGCTTCATTTTTCTGCGTATCAGTCCGGTCACCAAAAAGCTGAGTCCGAACGCAATCAACACTGCCGCGAGGGTTATCAAAACATATTTCATGGTATCACTTTCACAATTTTGTCGTTGATGACTTCCGTTTTGCCTGTCTGATTACAACCGCTCTTTTAGTAAAAATTGCTGTTGCGTGCTTCTGCAAAACGTATTCCGCCGATATTAACAATACGCTTTACGCTTTTTTCCTGTTTGTCAATTTGTTTTCCAGGTTGATTTTCTTTGCGATCCAAAGCATAAGCAAGCCGCACAGCAAGCCGAGCAGCAAGCCGCAGAGGACGTCTGTCGGATAATGAAAATATAAATACATCCGCGAGAATGCTATGCAAATCGTCAGCACAAGAGCAACAAATCCAAGCGCTCTCTTTTTTGCGAGCAGAACGGTTGTTGCAGCAGCTGCAAGACCGCTGTGCGTCGAAGGAAAGCTCGCCCCGGAAGGCGCCTTCAACAACAGAACGATATCCGGATTCTGTGTGAACGGTCTCGGACGATTCACGATATGCTTCAACAGAACGTCACCGGTCAAAAATACGGCTGCCAATGCCGCAAGCAAAATGATTCCCGCTGCGCGTGTTTTGCGGAAGAACAGCATTATTATGCCTGCCGCGATCCATATGATTCCCGAGGTCGTCACGTAGCTGAGAATCACCATGAAGGAATCCAGAAAATCGCAGCGCATATTTTCCTGTATCCAATTCAAAACAGATAAATCAAAATTAAGTATAGCTTCCATTTTACAAAATCTCTCCTGTTTATACCGGCTCTTTACGGTCGGCACAATATATTATATCACATTTAAAAATATTGCTCCCTTTACGGCTGATGGGCTTTTCTGTTTTCCATAAAGAGAGCATTCCGTTTCTGTGATCAGCCCGAGTACTGCTGAATTATTCGGTTTGTGCCTGATTCTTGAGTTTAACGGCGCCGATGATGTAAAGTACGGGAATTACCAGACCGGTAGCGCAAGATGCGATAACGATAGCGTTGGATGCAGTATCGGCACTTGCGTAAAGCACATTACCGACTACAGATACTACCGCAGTGACGATGCCCCATACCAACAGGGTTTTGCCCATTGCAGGATTGTTACAGTTCTTTTTTCCCTTAATACCTGCTATGATCTCAATAACAGAGCTGATAACCAGAACAGCTACGCCGACCCAGAGAACAGCAGAAACCGCTTTCGTCGTTTTAACGACATCTGTAAATATCTTTTGCAGCTCAGGGTTGCTGCCTATAGCCATTACTCCGGCCGATAGCATAGCCATAAAAACGCTGCCGACTACACCTAAAATACCGCCGATGATCATCAGGATACTGGCAATCTTCAATAATTTTGAACCCTTTATTTTATTCCCTCCTTTTTATTAATGACTTGCTTATGTACCGATTATTTGATATCGCGCTTTTTGAAAATGAAATTGGTCAGTATGCAGAAAAGCACGATATAAACCAATGCCACGATAACGGAGTTAACAATATTTACATTATAAATCACGTTTACGGAAGATATCAGGGTGTCAGGCATATAATTGCTGATGCTGAAACCGCCTCCCAGTTTGAGAAATTTCATGAGCAGAGTATCAATTCCGACATATAACAGGGAAAGCGCGCCGAGCGGGAAGATCACGCCTAAGATCGTTGCAAAGGTCTTGCTTTTCAAACCGACTGCGAAGAACATCAGGATCGAGCAAAGCGCCATTGACAGCAGCCATTTGATAAGCAGCGTCAAGATGCCCCCTGCAATGTTTCCGTCTATGACCAACGCCCCTGCAATAGCTGTTCCCAGAATATTGCTGAGCACGACTGCGATGAAAAAAATCAGATTATGTACGGCTAAGGCTATAAACTTGGCAAACACGATGCTGCTTCTGTTTGAAACCTGTCCGGCGATGTTCTTGATATATCCGTCGGAAAAATCCTGATAGAGGAAGGATACCGCCGAAACAAATAAGAAAACCATCAACAGCCCCAAATAGAACGGGGACGCTAACACACCGGAAAGCTCCGAATGGAAATCTTCCTTTTGGGAAAAAAATTTCGTCAGCAACGGACCTCCCGCTGCTAATGCAGCGTTTAACACAGCACAGATGCATAAAAGTGCAATAAACAGTTTTGAGGTTCTCAGCTTGTATAACTCCATTTTGACCAGATTATTCATCAGCTTTACCTCCTGTCAGATTGAGATAATAATCCTCGAGCGAGAGATTGACAGTATGGATATCATCGACAGCCAGACCGTTGTTAACAAGAGCCTTGTTGATTTCCGCTGTCCTGTCAAAGCAGTTGTCGATGCGAATCATATCCGAACTTATCTCAACAGATTGAATACCCATTGAACGGATTATCTCAACGGCTTTTTCGTTATTGTCGGTATGTACGTTGACATATTTTCCGCAGCGCTTAAGCAGATCTTCCTTAGAAAACTCACTTAAAAGCTCGCCGTCGTTGATGATGCCGTAGGAGTCGGCAATTTTACCGAGCTCGTCCAGAATATGGCTTGACACCATGATAGTGATGCCCTTTTCATCTCTGAGGCTCTCAAGTGTTGACCTGACCTCGGCTATACCCTGTGGATCAAGACCGTTGATCGGCTCGTCCAGAACGATCAGCTCGGGATCACCTGTCAACGCGAGCGCAATGCCCAGACGCTGGCGCATACCCAACGAAAAAGAGCCGACCGGTTTGTTCCCGGTATCGCTGAGCCCTACGATTTTAAGCAGTCCGTCGATATATTCCTTTGAGTAGCAGTTCATGGCAATGCATTTGATTTTAAGATTTTCAAATGCCGTGCGATTCGCCAGGATACCCGGATTTTCAATCAGGACGCCTATTCCGCGTTTGGAATCGTCATTGAACTGATAGCTGCCGCTTGTCGCGCCCGACAAGCCGCTGATAACGCGCATGATCGTGGTTTTACCTGCGCCGTTTCGACCGATCAGACCATAGATCTCTCCCTTGCGGATATGGATGTTGATATTGCCCGCAGCAACCTTTTCGCCATACTTTTTGGTAAGGTTGTCAGTGGTTAAAATATAATCCATCAATTTCTCTCCTTTACATTTTTTATGGGAGCCTCTGAAAATTCAAAGTCGTGCAGAAGTGCAAAAGATTTACGGAAGAATATTGTCAAAACTCCGCTGTACTCCGCAGTTATGACGTATATCAAAGGGGTTTGGCAATATGATTCCGTGATGATTTCATACTTATGCGCGGCATGGAATTATCAAATTTTCCCCAATGATTATAACATACAGTGGTAAAAAATACAACTCTCGCCACTGAAAATTTGAATGAGTTACTTAATTGTAACCCGGTGCACCTGTTCTTTTTAATCAGCGCAGTGCCAAAGGACGCTCTCGCTTGACGGCGGAGATATTAAGGGAATCTCTAATAATTCAATGTTGTGCAGAAGTGCGGAAGATTTATGGCAGAGTATTGTCAAAGCTCCGCATGAATACTGACGTATTTCAAGGAGATTTGGCTGGATTATGCCGTGAAGATTCCGTGCTTATGCGCGGTAGGGAATTGTTAAGTAACCACTGATTAAATCGCAGAATATAATTCTATATTGAAATAATGAATTATAAACGAAACGATGTATGATATAATTGAGGTGAAAGGGGCTGAGGTAATGAGTTATC
>JBGUPW010000108.1:0-2156 GCA_045130495.1 Ruminococcus sp.
ACTTTCCGAAAAGAAAGTCCTTGCTCAGATTATGGAGCGGCACGGTATCGAGTGGGAACAGAAGGGTACCCACGAGCAGCACCTGTCCGTCCTTGATTATGGTTTATATTGTAAATGCTCAAAAATGTGTTAATTCTTTGCAGCCACGCGCCGATAGGAATGCTTTATTCACAGCTATTACACGCTCAAAAGGATGGGTGAGGGTATTCGGTTATGGTGAAGATATGGAGGATTTATGCAATGAATTTAATACAATAAAAGAACACGATTTTAAACTGTACTTTGAACATTATCCTACAAAAGAGGAATTAGAAAGCATTTTTTTGAATAATCAAGATGTTCAGGACAAAGATGTTAAAGCTTTCGCTCAGACACAAGAACTAATTAATAGGTTATCTTCAGAAGGAAGTATGAGTAAAGTTCAGTTAATGAAAAAATTGTTTAATGCTAATACAGATGAAATGATTAAGTGGCTTCAGGAACAGGATAAACAAGCCAATCTTTGCGTTTGAAAAGTTCTCCAAGAGATAACAATATACTTGTCTCTTTATCAAGGCTTCCTGTTATGGGAAGCCTTGTTTCTTTATGACCGCTGAGGCGTCCTGCTGATTATTCATTCATATCTCCGATATATATTCAGAAAAAACGGATAAATTTTTGAAATGTATTGCACGTCCGGAATAATAGTGTTATAATTAACTGTTAGAATGTCATAGAAACGTGATTCGTTTACAATCGACCGAGCTTTTCTTGGGATAATGCAGCTATCATGCAGGCGTGATAGGAGCAAAAACATGATTGAAAAAATATGTAATGGATGAATGACTATGCCAAAAATAGCGTTTTTTATTGAATTGAAGAACAATCAAGCAACTATTGAAGGCGCTGACCTGAATATCGGAAACCCCGGTGTGGGAGGAACACAATACTTATTCCTTCTTACCGTGAAGGTTTTGAACAGTATCTATGGTGAGAACTATTCCGTTTTGCTGACGAATACCCGCTTTTCAAATTCCGATCCCGGCTTGCATACGGATTATTCGGAAAATGTGAAGGAGGCAATTCAATACTGCGAGCGTCATCAGATAAACAATCTGGTGCTCAACGCTAACGAAGCCGACAGGGTGGACGCAAAAGTATTTGATACACGCGTCAGGATCATGCTGTGGGCGCATAATACATTAAACGCGAAAAGGCAGAAGATTGCCGCCGAAACAAAAAGTATTCGATGGGTCGTTTGCGTGAGCAAGTCCCAATATTTGAATATGTCCGACACGCCCTGCTTCGGCAAATGTACCTATATCAACAATGTGATACCATCCTATTTCTTTGAGCAGGCAACATTGTCAGATTATTCGGAACAAAAAGTCGCTTATGTCGGAAGCCTGATGCCTCAGAAGGGAGCGCACAATCTTCTCGAAATATGGAAATATGTGGAGGAAAAGCTTCCTCACGCGCAGCTCTATATTTTCGGCGGTGCGAATGTCTGGAATGCCAACGCAAAGCTGGGAAGCGGAGGTTATGCCGACCCGTTCTATGAGCGAGTGCTCCAAAAACGTCTCAAAAAATTGAGCCATCCCGAGAATATCCATTTTATGGGTGCGAAAGGATGGGACTTTATCGACTCCTTTATCCCGACATTCAGACTCGGGATCGTGAACCCGTCGCATTACAGGAGAGATGAGACGTTTTGCCTGTCGGCGATAGAAATGGCGGCTCACGGGCTACCTGTTGTTTCAAGACAGCGTTATGACGGATTAGCGACGACGGTGTTTCACAACAAGACAGGGTATCTGGAGAAAAATGACAAAGAAATCGCTGACCGTATCATCAGCATTGTTTCCGACCCTGAGAAAAGCAGAAAGATGGGTTTGGCAGGCCGCGAATACGCAGAAGCTTTTCTTGCCAAAACCGTAGTACCGAAGTGGCGGGAGCTGGCTGAAAATCAAGACGATGCGGAAAGCGCAAAGGGTATTGCGTTTTTCTCCAAAGATGCAGCGATGCTCAGAAGGGATTTCCTGTTAAAGATGGGATTCCTTTTTGAATCGGGAAAAACACTCGGTATATTGAAGAAAAAGCTGAAAGTCGGAAAATAATATGGCCGCGTTGGAATGAGCAAAGAATGCACGGCAGGCTGTTCTGCGCCGGTTCCGTGA
>JBGUPW010000109.1:0-10216 GCA_045130495.1 Ruminococcus sp.
TAAACGGGGCTTGCCAAAATGATGACGTCAGCCTCGTCGATGGCGGCGGTGATGGGGGAGAGCTTTTGGTAATGCGGGCACTTCGCCTCGTTCTCGCAAAAGCATTTTGTACATCCGACGCAAAACTCACCGAAATCTCTCGGCAGAAAAAACTCGGTGAGCTCTCCGCCGATTTTATCGGCAAGTTCACGGGCGATATTGCAGGTTGAGCCTTTATGGTTCTGACCGTGAATTATTACGGTTTTCAATTGAATCAGTTCCTTTCTTGTTTGATGCTGTTCAGGTAAATTAGTAATGATGATATAATAATACTGTTAAATTACATTGTCAACAAATTTATAAACAATAATACAAAATATTTATTCCAAACAGAAAAATTTACCTAAAAGTAAAAAATTATCCCAAACTCGGTTTTAAAAAGGATAAAACTACTTAAAAGTGTATAGTTTTTTTTGGATTTATATGTTAATATAAGTTGTATGTGTTGCCATTGGAGCAAATTTCAATCGTTTTAGGCTTTATGGAGGAAAAATCGAAGCCGTTTTTGTGGAGATAACTTGCGGAGATAACGCTTGAAATGTTTTGCGTGGAGGTAGTGAAAAATGAAAATTGAAGATTTGGAGAACTTGGAGCAGTACGGCGCTGTTATTGATTATAAAAACAAGAGCTTCGTGTTGCCTTTGGAAAACGGCGGTTGTGTCATCGGCTATTTTCCGCTCGAGTGTGTACAGCTTTACGTATACGACATCAAGGGTACAGATCTGCCCGATTTGCTCGAATACGGCTTGAGACAGTTTCCCGACGGCAATTTGCTGCGTACTATCGCGTGCCGCGAAGGTCAGATAAGAATGACCAGAGATAATAAAAAGTCGATACTGTATCGCGGAGAGGTTTCTGTTGAATACACCTCATTTGACAATCCGATTATTTTGTCAGGCAACAGATTTCGCGGTATTGAAACGATGATACAGCCGGATGAGTTGAGCGATGAAAGTTATTTGTTCAGGTATTCAATGGAGAATAACTACAAAATCGATCTGCAAAGCCTGATGGTCAAAACCGGTCCTTTGAATTATTTTGAGCTTTCCTCAAAATCAAAGCGCAATGTCGATGAGATAATCAGGCTTGCAATGTCGCAGTGCAGCAGCACGATTATGCTGTTAAGAATGGCTGAGCTCGGTCATGACTACGTCGGCGATTTCAAAGCGACGCGCTCTTCGCTGCACTATTTTGTTACGCCGTCGCAGTTGCAGATAGCCGAGGATATTCACAAGGCACTCACCGATGAATTTAACAAAAAGTGGACCGCGGCGGATTTCGCGGAAAAGTATCAGTTAAGCGAAACCTCGGTAAAAAAATATTTTAAGATAGTATACGGCTATGACTTCAAGGAGTACAAGAGCAAGGTGAGAATGGAGGAGGCAAAGCGTCTGCTCTGCGAAACCACAATGCCGATAGGCGTAATATCCTCCCGAGTCGGCTATGCAACTCAGGCAAAATTCGGAGAGGTTTTCAAGCAGCAAACGGGCTTTACTCCGCGTGAGTACCGACAACAGGCTTTGGTGAAAAAATCTCACGGCGTAGACTTGAATGATCCTTAATGCAACACCGCAAAATTACGGTATTGCCTTAATAATGGTAATATATTGATATCATGTTCCGATAATATTTACAACTTATGAAATATTTGCTATAATCATATATAATAAGGGGATTTTCAGAGGTTCCCATAATATAATAATGAATTATTAATTAATTCATGAATTATTATTCGTCATATGATTTTACGCAATTTAATTTGTGATATTTATTTTTCGGTTATGTTTGGAAAACACTTTAGGTTCAGAACACTTGCGGAAATATTGCTTGTAATATCGGCGGCGCTTTTTGCTTTTCCGCCGATAATGGCTTCCGCTGCGTGTTCTGTTTCTTTTTCGGCGGCTTGTGTTGAGTCTGTGCCGAACCGTTTAATTGAGGTCAGCATCAGCGCCTCGGGCGACGGCAGGCTGAGCGCTGCGCTGTTCAATTTTGATTTTGATACCGCTCTGCTTGAGTTCAGAGAGGTAAAGACGCCTTCGGGCTCGCAGACGGAATCAAATGCTTCCGGCGGAAGCATAAAGATCTCGTTCCTGTGCTCAAACGGCACGGATATTTCCCGAAAAGCCGAGATTTTTTCTCTCGTTTTTATGACTGTTTCGCAGGGAAGCTGCGACCTGACCTTTACCGTTTCCGATTGCGTTGACTCGGACGTGCGGCAAATGAGCACAGTTGAATGTGCTTCGGGGCGGATAACAGTCAGTGAAGCTTCCGGCTCAAAGAACAATTCATCTGTGCGAAAAACAAAGAGCAAATCCGTATCCGAGTCTGCCGACGGAGAGAGCAAGGCTTCAAAATCCGAAAAGAAAATATCGAAGAAGCAGGGCTCCAAAACCGAAAGCTCCGGCGAAATCGAAAGCCTCGGAAAAATAAGCGAAGTCACGCAGAGCGAGCCCGATTTGCTGACGCCGATCATTGTTCTGTGCGCTTCGGGCGTTATCTGTGCGGCGTTTATCGGCTTTTTGATTTATAAAATAATATCAGCAAGAAAAAAATCAAAAAATTCTGTCAGAGAATAATAATGATTAAAATTCCAAAAATGAAAAATATTCAGAGTCATAATAAATCTCCCCGAGCTCGGAATGAACCGAAGTCGGGGAGTTTTTTCTGATAAAGAATTTTATCTCAGGGTATACGTGGCTATGATCTGACCTATCTGAACGATATTTGAGCTTCCGCTGAACTCAAAAAATACCTTGCCCATGCCGCTAAACCATAGCTGAAGCTCGCTGTCGATATCAAGTACGCCCGAGGTTTCAATCGAGAACGCCGAAATCTTTGCGTAGGGCAGGGAAGTGAAGTCCCTTTTTTTGCCCGTTACGCCCTGAATGTTCACCGCGATAACTCGCTTGTTTGTGAACACCACCAAATCTCTCAAGCCTCTGTATGCCGACAAAAGCTGTTCGCCGCCGATCAAAAGAGGCTGAACGGTTTTTAAACCTTCCTCCGGCCTGATCTGCTTTAGCTTTACAAAGCTTCCGTTTGTAAAATCAATCATCTATTATCACCTTTTCAAATCAAAAATCATTGTACAGGAAATCTGCCCAGTAATACTGGCTCATATACTCGCACTCATAAGCGTTGACCGCTCCTGCGTCGAGCTCCTGAAAACGGTAGTAGTCGCAGTCAAGCGTATTGACGTTGACGGATAAGCTGTTGTAGCTTTTGTTAATGACCTTTGCGGCTCCCGCTTTTTTAAGGCTTTTCATCATTGTTGAGATGATTTTTTGCATATAAGTCTGCTGCTTTGCGTCGTAAGGCTCATCCTCAAACAGAGCCGCAGCGATTTCTTTTATAGTGCATGAGCTTCCGTGACGGTGAACGAGATACGCGAAAACTTCCTTCGACTTGCTGCGTTCAAAGCGAAGCGGTGTGCCGTCGGGCGTGAACACATCAAAGTTGCCGAAGCACTGAACCTTTAAAAGCGCGTCCTTTTTCGGCTCGATCGGGAAGCGCAGATCCGTAATCTCCGCCTCGACCTTTTCCTTGGTGACGGGCTTCATAATATAGCCGCTGGCGTGCAGTCTCATGGCGTCGCCCGTGTATTCGTCAAAGCCCGTAACAAAGATTATATTCATTTTCGGATTGACCGTTTTCAGCTCCTTTGCAAGCTCCACTCCCGTCATTCCGCGCATATGGATATCCAGAAACGCGATGTCGCAGCCGTTCTCGGAGGCTTCCGCGAGCAGCTCCGAGGGCTTGCGGAACGCCTTTATCTCGGCGTCGGGCTTTGCCTCCTCAACCGCCTGTGAAAGCATCTCCAATGCCAGCGGTTCATCATCTACACATAATATTCTCATTTTGAATCGTCCTCCTTTGGTATTTTAATTGTGGCAACGCATCCTTTGCCGGGTTCGCTTTCAATAATCACCTCGCCGCCGCACATATCCTTAAGCCGCTGCTTGGTGTTTTCCATTCCAACATGGCTTCTGCCGTCATTTTTCGGCGGTGCTGAGGAATCAAAGCCAACGCCGTCGTCGCTTATGATAACTTCAAAGTGATCGGGCAGCTCGCGCGTGGCTATAGTAACGGTTCCTCCGTCCTCCTTCATTCCTACGCCGTGCTTAACGGCGTTCTCAACCAACGGCTGAACCGAAAGCTGAGGCAGACTGAAATTGACAGCCTGAATATCATATTCTATGTTGAGCAAATCGCCGAATCGCATTTGCTCAAGCATAAGGTACTTTTTCAGGTGTTCAAGCTCCTGCGTGAATGGAACGGGTGAGGTCTGTTTAAGTGAATTCATGTTTCCTCGCAGATAGTCCGCAAAGTTGATCGTGGCGTTCTTAGCCTGCTTCGGATCCTTGGTACACATCATGGCTATTGAAGTCAGCGAGTTGTAAAGGAAATGCGGCTGTATCTGCGAAACCATTACCGAAACCTTCGCCTCGTAAAGCTCCTTCTGCATTTGCTGATACCGTATCGCTTCTTTATACTGAGTCCGTAAATCGAGCACCACGCATACGATCTGATAAACCAGCGTTATAAAAATGCCGATGGTGTAGAAGTCGATCCGTGTAAACATCAGATAGTAATTGAAAACATCGAGCAAAATGGCTATGGCAAGCGGGATCCATGAAATCAGCATATGCAACGCTTTTTTGTTTGAGCGTGTTTCTCTGAAAAGCAGAATCGCCATGACGATCACGCTCAAAGTGGTGTAAGCGAACATATATCGGGAACTTGCGTACAAATCTATCACGTTTGTGAATTGAAGCACTATCGCCGCTACAACAAGCAAAAAATATATCAATCCTAATGAGTTGGCTATAGCGCGGTTGATGCTTCTTTCAAGATTGGATTTCAGATAGAAAAGCATGGCTATTGCGAAGAAATAGTTTGTCAGCATATCCGCCATCATACAAACCACGCTGTCGGAAACCCACAGATTCATATAGCTTCCCGCTTTTTCTGAAATCATAAACAGACCCCAGAAAAAGCACAGCGCGCCGAATGAGAAAAACTTGTAATTGATTTTTCCCAGAATAAAGCCTGCGATGGGGAAGAACATGATCCCGAAAAAGCAGATCAGCGCGAACACCGTTATCGTGGGAAACACGTTGTAAAAAAAGCTGACGTAAGCCGCGTGTGTGTTGCCGATTATTATTTCAAAGCAATCGGAAAAATACTGCTTGGGTGATTCGTAAGGATATTCGACCGCGAGAAAATAATAACTTTCCGGATCAAGAAGCACGCCGGGTATTTCGTGAACTATGTATCCGGGAGTATCGGGATAGTTACTTTGAAGCGAATCGGACTTTACAAGCAAAGTTTCCAAACCATATTCCTGATAAAACTCGGCAAGAGGACTTTCCTTTAAAAGCTTTTTTGCTTCTTCGTCACGATAATAGCGGTGTTGGGTTATCACCGTTCCCTTGTCATCATAAAGCGTATAACGGATGTTCTTTCCGATGATCGTCACCGTGTTATCAGGCATGATCGTTTCAAGGGGCTTTCCGTAGAATACGATTTTGTTAAAGGTTTGCGATATCTCTTTTGTCGAGTCGAACTCCGTCCATTCTCCGCCGTCAATGGAGTATTCACCTTCTAAGAATATCGGCGGGTTGGAGGTTTTGTTATACGGCGAAAGGAAACAGGCGCAAAGAACCACAAGACCGCAAAGCAGTAAAATAACCAGCCCAAGGATAGCTGCGGTAAGTTTTTTGCTCCTTAAAAAATTAATCATAAGCATACGCCCCTTTATATTTGCGGTTAACATCCGAATATCGGTGTCGTCAGTTATATTATAACGTTTTTAATCCGAAAAGAAAAGCTTTTAATCAAAGTCTTTTAAAAAATATCGGAATTTATGTCGAAAAAATCGTAAAATCGACAAATTTTTTTAAAAATATCTAAAATATATTTGAAAAAACGAAAAAGTGTGTTATTATATTATTTGCAAATACTCAAAAAGGGAGTGCGTAAGAAATGATTAAAAGGCTGTTTAGCTATTTGGTTTTTACCGTGCTTGTTATTATTGCTTTTAACTTGCTCGATTTTTTGTTTGACACAGTCTTTTCGCACACTTCGTTCACATTTAATTCTCTTTCAAACATTTTGTTGCCGATTATTATAGCAATTCTGATAATAACCTTCTTCGCGCTGTATAAAAAATTTGTAAAATAGGGTCGGCTGAAAAGGTTTTTTGAAAATTTGTGAAAAAAATTCACATTATTATGGTGACAATCAATAAAAAATATGTTATAGTATAGTTTGGAGTTTACCATATTAACTCCTGCATATAAAAGATTATAATAGTTGAGGGGTGTGGGTTGACGTTTGGAGACGTTGACCGGAAAAGAATATGAAGCTTTTTAAATCTGACAAAGGCAAGCGTTTTGCCGAAAATAATGAAGTAAAAAATAACGCAAAGAACAATAACGGAAAGTATTCTCCCGCAAGATATGCCAAGCAGGACAGCAATTCCGATAGTATTGAGATAAATAATCCCGAAATTCTTATCGAACCCGATAACGAAGCAGAAGAAACCGTCGTAAAAAATGAGGTAAATACCGAAAACAATTACTCAGGGAGGTACGCTAAGCCAGATAACGAGGCTGAGGCGGTTCCCGAGAATAATGAGGTAAAATATTCCGGAAGACACGTAAAGCCCGATGACGAGTCTGAAACGGACAATAAAGAGGAACAAAGCGCAGGAAACAAATATAGGGGAAGATACGCAAAGCCTGACGACGAGGATGAGGCGGTTCCGTATAAGAAAGAGAAACAAAGCGCAGAAAGCAAATATGCGGGAAGATATGCAAAGCCCGACGCCGAGACCGAAGCGGTTTCTGAAAAGGATCCGGAAAAGAAAGAGAAAAAAATCGTCGGAAAGAATTATACCGGAAAATTTGCCAAGCGCGACAATGAGGCTGAAACGTCTCCGGATAAGAAAGAAGAACAAAACGCCGAAAATAGTCACACCCGAAGGTTCGCAAAGCCCACCAAAGAAGCTGATGCGGTTCCGGATAAGAAAGAGGAACAAAGCACCGAAAAGGTTTATACCGGAAGATACGCCAAGCCGGATGATGAAGCCGACGCGGTTCCGGATAATAACGAAACTCATTATACAGGAAGATACGCCAAGCCCGATGACGAAGCCGACGCGGTTCCCGAAAGCAATGAGGTTCAGTATTCGGGAAAATTCTCTAAGCCCGACGATGAAGCCGACGCGGTTCCCGAAGATATACCCGATGAAAAACCCGATGATAACTCCGAGGTTGACTCCGATGAAAGCTCCGAGGGTAACAACGGATCGGACAACAGTATTGCTTCCAAATTATTAAAGCGTACTAAAACGGCTGTGCACCGCAAAAAGAAGACTAATGATAATGAAGATGATGATGAAGCAAGTGCTTCCGAATATCTTCGCAAAAATGATGTGTACGGTGAGAACGAAGAGGAAGAAGAACGCAAGCCTGCAAAAAAACGCCGGAAGATAATAGTTGCCGTTGTTATCATAGCGGTGGTTGTAATCTGCATTATCGGTGTTTTAGCTGCTCAGTTCCTGTCAACGATTTATTTGGGAACGGTACGGAATACTACCTTCAGCGACGTTACAAGTAACAGCATTACCCTTAACTGGGACGAGGTGAAAAGCGCAAAGGGCTATCGTATTTATCAGCAGAGCGAGGGCAGCGACAGCTATATGCAGATCGCTACAACCGACGAAACCCCCACATACACTGTCACCGACTTAAATCAGGCTACCGTTTACAATTTTTATGTAAAGGCATTCAACGACAACAACGAGAGCGAGGAGTATGAGCTTCTTGAAGGAGTCAGCACTCTGCCCGAAAAGGAAGAGATCGTAAGCATTATCTCCGACAAGGTCGGTTCCGTTTTGATCGAGTGGAAGCAAAACAGCAATGCCAACGGCTATATCGTGGAGTATCACACTGCCGACTCTGACTATACACCCGAGAAACAAATCGTTATCGAGAACCCCGAAAAAACCTCGACCCGCATCAACGAGCTTGAACCTAATAAAGAAATCACCGTAAGAGTATCGGCTTACTGCGATAACGGCTCAAGATTATTCGGAGAGCCGAGCGATGAAAAGGTTCATATGGTATGGGACGGAAAGTCTGAGATTCCCGGACAAAAAACGGAGAATCAAAATAACAACAACGGAGGACAGTCTCAAACCACCGCTACCGTGCCTGCTCAAAACAACGATAATAACGGAGCTGCCGATCAGAGTTCCGATTTGTATGACGACCAGTCCGCTTACAACTACAACGGCGATGATTATGCCGCAGGCGGTGACTACAGCGACATCTACGGCGCCGACGGACTTTACGGCGTCTACGATGACTTAGGTGCAGGCGCCTACGACGCATATCCTGTATGGTAACAGGAGGAAAGCGAATGAGCTTCGGCACTCAGCGTATTCACCTGACCTTTCGGGGGCGCGTTCAGGGAGTCGGTTTCAGATATTGCGCGTATAACGCCGCCGACTCAACAGGCGTCACCGGATGGGTACGCAACGAATACGACGGTTCCGTTACAATGGAGATCCAGGGCAGCCCGGCTCAAATTGATAAAACGATCCAACTGCTCGAAAATGAAAGATATATCCGCATAGACAGAATCGAAAGACGCGAGATCCCCGTTGACCCGAAGGAACGTCGTTTCAGAGTAAGATATTAATAAAACACCATATGAATCACAGACAATTGTTCCTGTGATTCATACGGTGTTGTTTGTTTTGTCGTTTTATATGGCTTTCAGATTCTACCGAAACTGTCAGTCATTTGACTTTTTGACCAGATTAACTATTTTATCCGAGTTGCCGGCAATAAGACAAATACCCGCCAAAGCAACTCCCGAAACGATAAATCTTACAGTGATTCTTCGGGCGATCTTCTTAACTTCCTTTTGGAGCTTGCTTTCAACCGCCTCCGCTATCACTTCTTTCAGTTTGTTCTGAGCAGCCTCACTCAAATCGACTTTTAAATCTTTGACAATCATTATGATTCAGTGCTCTCAACTTTCTCTTCGGCTTCCTCTTGAGCTTCATCCGGAACTTCCACAATTTCGATCTCGCCGTACTTCTCAATATAGTCGGCAGCGATCTCGGCAGCTTCGAGCAGAGTCATGTCCGCTTCGATAGCGGCAGCAAAAGCAACCTGCTGGCAGGACTCTGCGTAATCGAGCAGATCGATTATGTAATTCTCCATCGCAGCCTTGTCTTTCTCGGCGCGTCTGTCATCAATCTTATCTTTAATAGCTTCGGTTTTCATCTGAGCTTTAAGCTTAAGGGCATAGATTTTGCTGTTTCTGCGCTCTTTTGCCAGTCTCATGTTCTCTTCAGCCGCTGCAATATCGCCATCAACGGTTGCGATCTGATCATCGATCTCTGCTTCAACACCCGCCTCAAACTCGGCATAATCATCCGCAATAGATTCATACAGCTCTTCAAGATCAGCGTTGATCTCATTGATAGCGGCAGAGATCTCTTCCTTCTTCATAGCACGAGCTGCCTTCGCTTTTTCAGCGGTAGCAGCCATCTTTGCCTTAAATTTTTCCATTTTTGCCTGTGCAGCGGCAATTCTTTCTTCGTAGGTCATGGTTGATTCCTCCCTAAATTTTTTATAGTGAAATATCTCTGCAACAAGATATCCACTGTATTTACGAAATCTCTAATAACTCAATGTCGTGCAGAAGTGCGGAAGATTTATGGCAGAATATTGTCAAAGTTCCGCATGAACACTGACGTATTTCAATGAGCTTTGGCAATTTTATGCTGAGAAGATTCCGTGCTTATGTGCGATAGGGTATTTTTAGAGGTTCCCTTTAGTTAACGGTGCAAATTACTTCGGTTCTGCCCTTTTTGGGATTGTTTGCGTATGTGAGCCGGGCGAACCGACATGATTTTTTCACTATTGATCAAAACCCGCACCTATATATATTATAGTAAAAGCACAGTAAAAAGTCAATCAGCTAAATGTAAAAATCTGCTTGATTTCGTTTTTTAAGCCTGTTTTTGTTGATTTTGTTATAATTTCAGGATTGGATTCACGTTAAAATTGATAATCTTTAAGTACCCACTGATTAAAAGCTCATATTTCCATTATAAAAAGCTGTCAAGTGAAAAAAACAGGGAAAAAGCGCTCTT
>JBGUPW010000110.1:0-3266 GCA_045130495.1 Ruminococcus sp.
AGACAACCCCACAAATTACCCCGACCCGTCGCTCATTCAGTCGGCGGAGGAGCCCGTCACTGACGCGCACATTTACACGCCGAAGGAATACGTCGGCAATATTATGGAGCTGTGTCAGGACAGACGAGGTGTGTTTGTAGATATGCAGTACATCGACGCGGACAGAGTTGATCTGCACTACATTCTGCCGCTCGCCGAAATAATTTACGACTTTTTTGACACGCTGAAAAGCCGCACGCGCGGCTATGCAAGCTTTGACTATGAGCTTAAAGGCTATGTTCCGAGCGAGCTTGTCAAGCTTGATATCATGCTCAACGGCGAAGTTGTGGACGCGCTCAGCTTTATAATCCACAAGGACAAGGCTTATCCCAGAGCGCGTAAAATGGCTGAAAAGCTAAAGGAAAAAATCCCGCGCCAGCTTTTTGAGGTTCCGATCCAAGCCTGTATCGGCGGAAAAATCATCGCCCGCGAAACCGTTAAGGCTATGCGCAAGGATGTTCTCGCCAAGTGCTACGGCGGAGACATCACGCGTAAGAAAAAGCTGCTTGAAAAGCAGAAAGAGGGCAAAAAGCGTATGCGTCAGCTCGGCACCGTAGAAGTCCCGCAGGAGGCGTTCATGGCGGTTTTGAAGCTTGACACTGATTGATATTAAACCGGTCACCGAAAGGAAATACCAATGAATATAATTAAAAAGGCGAGTATGAAAATAGGCAGATATATCACAAAAAAGCACGACGTCAAAATCGACAAACGCGTTTGCGGTCAAAGCCTTGCCGAGTATGTTCCGAGCATAAACCGCGACGACGCCAAGGGAACAGGCGGAACAGGCTCCGATTCCACACATTACTCAATGCTTAAACAAATCTTTTCAAGCATTACGCTCACTTCCTCCGACACGCTGCTTGACGTCGGCTGCGGAAAGGGCAGGGTTCTTGCCTTTTTGATAAGCGAAAACTGCCCCGCGCAGTTGTACGGCATCGAGTATAACGAAGAGGTCGGCAAGATCGCGCAGGAATGGACGGAGCGTTATGAGCAAGCTCATATACTAATAGGCGATGCGCTGACGCTCGATTATAATCCGTATACTTATCTGACTCTGGCGCGTTCGTTTCTGCCCAAAACCTACATGGAGTTTATCAGTCATCTGGAGGATAACCTTACGCATCCGATAACATTCATAAGCTGGTACGAACAGAGCGTTGCCGCTTTTATGGATAAACGTCCCGGTTGGACAAAGCTGCAAGGCGGCGAAATATTCCGCATAAACGGTCTTCGATACCCGTGTCCGCAGGCGTATTCAATACGGAGATATGAACCCTCAGAGCGAGGATAAACTTATGGGAACCTCTAATAAAACAGAACACTAACACCGAAAGCCCGGATTTATCTGCAACATCAAACCCCCGTGCTCACCGCACTAAAACGCGGTCGGCATGGGGGTATTCTTTGGTTATTGAAAAATCAGCCTCTAATCAGGCTCTGATAAAATAATTATAAGATCGAGTTGATAAGTCCGCCCTTTGAAATTATATTTTGGATAAATTCGGGGAACGGTTCAGCCTGATATGTATTTCCCGTGGTTTCGTCGGTGATAACGCCTGTATCGAAATTAACGCTTACAATGTCGCCCTCGGCAATCTCTTTTGCAGCGTCGTCGCACTCTAAAATCGGGAGTCCGATATTGATTGAGTTGCGGTAAAAGATACGCGCGAAGGTCGAAGCGATAACGCAGGAGATCCCGCTCGCCTTGATCGCGATCGGGGCGTGCTCGCGCGAGGAGCCGCAGCCGAAGTTTTTCTCGGCAACCATGATGTCGCCCTGCTCAACCTTATTTACAAACTCGGCGTCGATATCCTCCATGCAGTGCGCCGCAAGCTCCTTGTGAGAAGCGGTGTTGAGGTAACGCGCGGGAATTATTACGTCTGTGTCAACGTTGTCTCCGAATTTATGTACTCTGCCTTTTGCGTTCATAACAAATTCCTCCTTAAACTTTCGCGGGGTCGGTGATATATCCCTTAACTGCGCTTGCCGCCGCGACTGCGGGACTCGCGAGGTAAACTTCGCTGTCAACATGACCCATTCTTCCGACGAAGTTGCGGTTGGTTGTGGAAATCGCTTTTTCGCCCGCAGCTAAAATTCCCATGTGGCCTCCGAGACAGGGACCGCAGGTTGGTGTGGACACAACTGCGCCCGCCTCGATGAAGATATCAAACAGACCCTCGTGCATAGCGTCGAGCCAGATTTTCTGAGTTCCGGGAATGATTATGCAGCGCACGCCCTTAGCGATCTTTTTGCCCTTCAAAACCTCCGCAGCGGCGCGAAGGTCGGAAATTCTGCCGTTCGTGCAGCTTCCTATCACGCACTGATCTATCTTTACCTCGTTCTCGCCGATTTCATCGACGGTGCGGGTGTTTTCGGGAAGATGCGGGAATGCTACCGTCGGGCGGAGCTTTCCGAGGTCGATCGTATATTCAGCGTCGTACTCGGCGTCCTCGTCGGCGGTGTATTCAACGGGCGTGCCCTGATATCTGCCGTCGCAGTAAGCTCTTGTTATGTCGTCAACGGGGAAGATCCCGTTTTTCGCGCCCGCCTCGATAGCCATGTTAGCTATGCAAAGTCTGTCGTCGATGTTGAGATATTTAAGACCCTCGCCCGCAAACTCCATCGACTTGTACAGCGCGCCGTCAACGCCGATCTCACCTATAATATGTAAAATCACGTCCTTGCCGCAAACGTAACCGTCGGGCTTGCCTACGATGTTGAATTTTACAGCGGAGGGAACCTTGAACCATGCCTTGCCGCTGATCATGCCTGCCGCCATATCGGTTGAGCCGACGCCTGTGGAGAATGCGCCGAGAGCGCCGTAGGTGCAGGTGTGGGAGTCCGCCCCTATGCAAAGACAGCCTGGACCCACAAGACCTTTTTCGGGGAGAAGCGCGTGTTCAATGCCCATCATTCCGACGTCCATAAAGTTTTTGATGTCGTATTTGTCGGCAAAGGTTCTGGTCTGCTTGACCAGCGTAGCCGCCTTGATATCCTTGTTTGGGGTAAAGTGATCCATGATCATTGCGATCTTGGTGTTGTCAAACACCGCCGTCGCTCCGTTTTCCTCAAAAACGTTTATGGCTACCGGCGAGGTAACGTCGTTGCCCAGCACCATATCAAGCTCGGCATTGATAAGCTGACCCGCCTTTACCTCGTCAAGACCCGCGTGAGCCGCGAGAATTTTCTGGGACATTGTCATACCCATAATAATCACTCCTGTA
>JBGUPW010000111.1:0-6930 GCA_045130495.1 Ruminococcus sp.
ACTAATATTGGCAAATTATTTTGAATGATTTCTTGAAAGAATTTCTTGACAAATCTATATCTATGTATTATAATAAAATCACAGCACAAAATGTTGTTCTTTACCTTTCCCATAGGGGATTGATACAATCACCACAAAAAGTTTACCAAGCAAGATCTTCGGCTTTACCTTTCCCATAGGGGATTGATACGTTTTGCTGTTAGATGATTTCGACCGGTGTCTTTCTAACTTTACCTTTCCCATAGGGGATTGATACACGAGCTGCCAAGATTCTTCCTTGCAATGCATCTTGACTTTACCTTTCCCATAGGGGATTGATACCGAACTCCCATTACCACCACGGAGTCACCGACTCCGCTTTACCTTTCCCATAGGGGATTGATACTTAATATTATAATCTTGCAGAAGCTAATGCCATCTCTGTTGCCTGACTTTACCTTTCCCATAGGGGATTGATACTTACTCTCAGAGGCCTCCTCAGATGATTCTGCATCTTTACCTTTCCCATAGGGGATTGATACATTAAAATGTTTTATGCCTTTGACACAACTGGATTGCTTTACCTTTCCCATAGGGGATTGATACTTAGTTTTCTTCATGTAATTCCTCCTTAAGAATAACTTTACCTTTCCCATAGGGAATAGAAAAAACACACCTCAAAACCCGAATCAGGTTCAATGAGGTGTGTTTTTTGTTTTTCTACGGCGGACGCGGACTCCGTTTGATTAATTTAATCATCATCAACATCTCCAAAAAGCTCTATAAATTTGGCTTCTATCTCAGCCTTGATATCATCGACCTCGGAAGATTCGTTTTGCATTGGATGCTCCGAGACGATTTCGTGGGCCCTTCTTTGCTGCATTTGATTCAATGCCATTTTTCTCCAATCTGACAAATCCAACTTATACTCGTTCCTTACGGTTCGCTTTTGAAATTCGATGTCAACGCTGTTTGCCGGATTGTATTTTTGAAATCCCTTGATCTTATCGAAGTAAGGCAACGCCACAACATAAGGGCGAACGCCTTGTCGAAGAATCAGCACTTCTACGTCGTCAGGAGTTTTTTTCAGATACTGCATTTCCGAGGGAGAAATCAAGGGGTGTTCTCTGCCGTTGTAATCAATTACACTGCCGCACAGCCTTGAAAGCATCTCCAGATAATCTATCTCTTTTGAAGAAAATGAAATCCAGTTGGTGCAGTTTGACATAATGGTTTTTGCGATATCCTGCGAATACTTTTCAGACAATTGCGTAATGCTTTGCGCAAACAAAAAATAGCGGATGTTTTTGCTGCGGGCTTCGGTTAACCGATTAGTAAACCCTTTGTTTGAAACTAAGTTTGAAAATTCATCCAATACAAAATTGACGCGAACCGGGAATCTGTCATTCGGCATTTCTTCACACACATCCAGTAACGCCATATAGACTTGATTAAAGAACAAATTAACAATGTTGTCCATCGAGCTTTTTTCGTCCGGGTAAATCACATAGATAGCTGTCTTTTTTAAGCCGATTTCATGTAAATCAATCTCATTTTCGGAGAATAGCTGCAAGAGAGTTTCATTCTTCGCAATGGCGTCTATACCCGAATGAAGTACGGAATATATACAGCTCTTGGTTTTGTCCGCGCTGATATTCAGAACAGATTTCAATCCCGATACAATTGATTCAGGGGGATCCTCCATAAACGACATCATTCTTCGGATCGTATCCTCGGCATCCTCGTTGATAAACGGCAGGATGTTTTCCATAATGAAATATTCCAAATCGGATACAAAATACAGGCACAACAAGATAACAGCACAAAAGTAGATGCTCGCGACCATATCCCAGTAACGGTCGTCTTTATTCGCCGTAACCGACATCAACGCGATAGAAAATTCGTCAGCTGCCTGTTGCGCTTTTTCAGGTTTGCAGTGAGTATAGTACTATTGTTTTGCAGAATTTGAACATTTCGTATTTCGACAACTGATTTTGACAAAATAATCAGCTAACATTTGCTATTATTTCCATTAGTGGAAAAAATAGCAAATAACGATAAGGAAATATTTGTTTTTGAGAGGGAAAACAAATCATACAACAGAATAATAACGAATTTACGCGCTGTGTGGTCTTTGGACTGTGCGGCGCGTTTTTTGTCGTTAATTGTTAAAACAGCGGAGCGCATTCTACCGCGCTGCCGCTCACCACCCTTCGATTTCGATTCAACAACTACTAATCGAAATCGGAGGAATACTTTTGTCAATTTACTATTTTGAAAATGAAAACGGCACGTTCTTTTCTGAGGACGGAAAGCGCAGGTTTATCCGTCTGAGCGGGAAAGAGGCGTATGACTATATGAGAGAAAACAAATCCGGGGACAGTTACTTCGTTCAGACTGTCACAGACGACACGGAGGACGGCGAAAAGGTCTTTGTTGAGGTTCCGAAATCGTCGGTCAGCGTTTACCGCGGCGGCACCTATCACGCGCAGTATCTTTCCAAAATGAGGAAGAAAAAGCGTTATCGTCTTGTCTCCCTGTATCACCCGACGGAGGACGGCGACGGTACGGCGGTAGTGGACAAGTACAGTGACGACGGGCACACTGTTGAGGATGCGGTTATCCGCGAAATCAACCTTGAAATCCTGCGCCGCGCGTTGAAAACGCTGACTGACGACGAGCTGAAAATCGTCCGCTCATTGTATCTGGACGACAATCCGATGTCCGAGCGTCAGTTGAGCAAGGAGCTTGGCGTGTCGCAAAAGACGGTAAATAATTGGAAAAGGAGGGTTCTTGATAAGCTGAAAAAATATTTTTGAAATTTTGGCACATTTTGATTTGAAACGAATCACAAAAAGTATTTCAGCTTTATTTATGGTGCTTGTCGTTTGTTCGCTGAGTATCATAAACGCTTTTGCGGCTAATGATCACGTTCAGAACGTGTCGTATTCCTATTCGGAGACGGGGGATTGTACGGTTGACTATGGAGGCGCTGTCTATGTCAGCAACAGCTACAACATTACACACCGCTTTACCGTAAACGGCAGGATCGCCACCTGTACGTGGTCGTTGAACAGTACCCCGTCAAAGGGTACGTATAATAATGCCACTAAGTATTATCTGGCGAAATCAGATGCGAGGGCAAAGGCTTTTTATTGGCTGTATTTATCACCTGATTCCGCAATTACTTCCGCAAACGCGAAATACGATCAATCGTCAACCACCTACGCGGACGATATTGCGAACGCGCTTGCCTCATGCAGTTCTACCGGAGATTACGCCTTTATCCATAGCGTGATCGACTACTTGCAGCAGGGACAGCTGAATGAGTACAACGACGCAGCATGGAATCAAGTAGTAAAGGCATTTGCGGCGAAAGCGAAGTATTATCCGAACGTTCCGGCAGAATATGACATTTTCTATTTTTATCCTGAGGGCAAAGCGTCTCAATCGCTGATGTCATGGGAAGAAGCGGCGCACGGATATATCAAGGTGATCAAATCGTCGTCCAATACATCGGTCACAAGCGGCAATTCCAATTATTCCTTTGAGGGAATCCAGTATTACGTTTCAAAGAGCGCGACTGATTTTGATGTGAACGGCAGTAATTTTCTCGGATATATCGGACTGAACGCGAACGGCGAGGGACATTCAAAGGACGGCGGCCGCGCAACCCTTCGTTTTCTGCCACCCGGCACGTATTACGTGAAGGAGGGATATATTCCGAGCAGCTGCAGCTACGAGAGGAACGATACCGTCTATACCGTGAATGTCACGAAGAATCACACGACGACAGCGCCGCTGGTACTGCGCGTGAGCGACAAGCCTGTCGTGGCTCCGCTCTCCGTTCTGCTTCAAAAGAGAAACGCGACGACCGCTGAGGACGGTCAGGCGGATATGTCCGGCGCGGAGTACACGGTTTCTTTTTACACGGATTTTCTTGACGAAGAAACAATTGAAAATGCAGCTCCTGCGAGAACATGGGTGTTTTCCGTTGACAAAAGCGGTCTGTGCAGATACGACTCGGAGCATTTGGTTTCAGGCGACGCCCTTTACACGGACGGCAACGGCAACAATGTTCTTCCGCTGGGTACCGTGAAGATCAAGGAAACCAAAGCGCCCGAGGGATTCTATCTTGACGACACGGTATTTATCCGTCAGATCACGGCTGAGACAGCCGCAGATGTGACGCGGTACAACGTCCCCGTATCGGACGAGTATGAGATTCCTGATCTCACCTTATCAGGCGAGAAGAAGTGGGCAGACGATAATGACCGCGACGGCAAGCGTCCCAAGAGCGTCACGATCGAGCTGTACAGGGACGGCGAGCTGATTGACACCGCTGTTGTTTCCAAAGAAACCGGCTGGAAATATGAGTTTGTCAACTTGCCGAAAGCGCATGTCGATATGTCTCTGGAAGAACACGTCCATAACTACACCTATAAGGTCAAAGAGGGCGCCGTCGAGTATTACACAAGTACATCAACGGGTACAGTAACCGATCCTGAGGACGAAAGCCATTTGATTTGTGATTTCACCAATCACTACAAGCCGGCGAAAATCTCCGTAGACGGCACAAAGAGCTGGGACGATTACAACAACCGTTTAGGCTTGCGTCCGCAGACGATCAAGGTCATTCTTAACCGCGACGGCAAAAAGCTCAGCGAGGTCACGACCTCCGAGGCTCAGAACTGGTCGTATTCGTTTGAGAATCTGTACAAGTACCACGACGGCGGCAAAGAGTACGTCTATACCGTGACCGAGGAACCGGTGCCCGGCTACACCTTGACGGTTGACGGCTATAATTTGAAGAACACGCTCAAATCAGGCTCCGTTACCCTTAATAAAACAGACAGACGCGGTAAGCCGATGGAAGGAGTAACCTTCAAGCTGTTTACCGAGGACGGAAAGCCCGTCAAGTCATCTGTCAGCGGAACAAAATACAAATTATCGGCTTATCCGATAAGGAGGATGACGCGGTATATACCACCAACGCGGACGGTCAGATCATTGTTGAAAATCTGCCCTGCGGAAAATATTACTTTATGGAGGTTAAGACTGCGGACGGCTATATGCCTTACGGCGATAAGCTGGAATTTGAGATCGACGGAGAAACCGACGCTTCTTTGAGCGTCAAGCTAAACGTCAAAAACGAAAAGGCAGTCATGCCCGAAACAGGCGGTTTCGGCAACAATATCTTTGGCATATTGTCCGCTGCGCTCGCTGCTTTTGGCGCGGCGCTCCTTTACACCACTACTAAAACTTCAAAAAAGAAAGGTTGATTCTGATGAAAAAAAGAATGTTCACAATGATTTTCGCGATCGTTATGGTGATTGCGGTTTCCATCCCCTGTGTTTCTGCGGCGACCTCTGAGCTGGTGACAACAAAGAAGGTCAGCTTTACCGCAGAGTGCTCCAAACCCGGTTATGAGTTTTCGGTTTACAAGATCGCAGACCTCAAAACCACGTCTAATCCGTATTCCGTCAAGTATGACGTTAAGATTAGTTCCGGCGAGGTAAGAGCGGCTATTTCGGACGGCAATTTCAGCGAAGCCAACAGAGCGAAGATTCTGAACGCGCTCGATAAGGACACCCAGCTTGCAGGCGCAACGATCGTCGGCACCTACAAGGTAGATACCGACGGTGCCAGCAAGACGTTTTCCAATATGGCGCAGGGTATCTACTATGTGCGCGCGACCAATTTTCCCTCCGGCGTGAAGAAGGTCGCCAATTCCGCTTTTGCGCTCCCGTACTACACCGCCGAAAACGGTTGGGTATATAACCTCGATACGATCAATCTTGCCGCGAAGGTGGAAGAAGATAACCCCGACATTAAAAAGGAAATCACCAACTCCACACAGAGCAACGTCAACTTCACCGACGTATCTATCGGCGATACCGTTGAGTTCAAGATCGAATCCTCCGTTGTCGGCGCGGTCAACGATGTTGACGTGCTCGATTTCAAGCTCAACAGCTATGTTGTGACCGACGTTATGAGCAAGGGCTTGACGCTCAACCAAAAGAGCTTCGCGGTTTCTCTCGAAGATGAAAATGATAAAAACCTTGCGGAGATCGCCGCTTCCGATTATACGGTCAATGTTATAGCCGAGGCGGGCAAAGATACTAACTTTACCGTGTCGCTGAAAAAAGACTATTTGCAGCAGCCCGGCTTTTACACAGCCGACCACGTTGCGATCCGCTTTTCAGCCGTTCTGAATAAATACGCTACCACCGAGCCTGTCGGTAACCCCAACGAGGCGGTCAAGCTCACCTATACCAACAAGAACGACGTAAAGGGCGAGGTTGACGGCAACAAGGTGTTTGTTTACACCTATCACATTCAGGTACATAAGCTGAACGAGTCAGGCAAGGCGCTGAAGGACGCGGAGTTTGCCATGTACAAGACCGAGGCTGACGCAAAGGCGGAGAAGAACGCAATCGCGACGGGTACCTCCGACAAAAACGGTCTGGTTGTGTTCAATAACAAAAACGGTGAAGAAATGCTGCTCCAGAGCGGAAAGTATTTCATAAAAGAAACAAAAGCTCCCACCGGCTATAACCGTTACACCGACGTCATTCCCGCTGAAATTACTGCCATTTACGGCGACACATTTACGAACGGAACCTACATCGTAAAGGGTCCCGACCTCGGTCTTGTTTCCTTTGACGTCAAGAACTCCAAAACCGTACTTCCGCAGACCGGCGGACATGGCAACGTGATCATCTACTCCGTTGCCGTTTCCCTTGCGGTCGCGGGCGGCGTTATCCTTCTGGTTCTCAGAAGAAAGAAGAAGTCCGCTGACAAGTCGGCGTAAATCCTATTAACCGGGGACGGTAACAGATGAAAAATAAAATACTACCGATAATCGCAGTCGTTATCCTGATAGCCGCAGCCGGCGCAGCTCTCTATCCGACGGTCTCGGAGGGTATCAATCAACTCATGTCCGAGAGC
>JBGUPW010000112.1:0-3991 GCA_045130495.1 Ruminococcus sp.
TGCTGAAGTACCTATGTACTTTTTGGAGCCCCTTCTATGCACTTTTTACTTGACAAACACATTCAGACAAGTAATAAGGCATTTGCATCCTATGGGATAGGATGTAATTTTGCCAATTTATAAAAACAAGGATTACATCAGGATAATGAGACCGTTACCTGATTATATTCATAATGTGCGCCAGTATTCCTTAGAGGATATTACAAGATGAGAACTTTGTTTCCAGACTCAAAGATTATATGTCTTGGTAACAGAATCAACGGAATGGATAATGATATTCTATTTGTTCCTTATAAAGAATCGTTCGGCAATTGGGAACAATATCCCGGATATTGGCAAATGAGTTTACTGAACACCGACGGAACATTGTATTTCGGAGGTGCTGTGTAATGTCATCGAGAGGCTCAAAAGTAGTGAACGGTCAAGAAATAACGCCACAAATAAACCAAATGCCAGATATTTGTTTTTTATCAACTCTTTCACCTCCCGAAAACGCTGCATTATTCATAGGAAATTGATATGCAGCATAATGTTATCCATTTTATTATAACATATCACTCGTAACAAAAGCGTGACAAATAATTCTTATTTAGAAAAATAGTCACGCTTTTTTACTATATTATTAAATTATTTTCGCATTTTGAAGGATCAGGTGTACCAGTCGGGCTGATCGCTCGGGGGATCGATTTTATTGAAGATGATATAGCCTGTTGTTGTATGGCTGTTTTTGATCTCGATCCCGCCCGCGCAGTCATAATTATAGTCGCCGATGGCAGTTATACGGGTGTTATCGGCTCCTTTGCTTACATAGAGAGCCGCGCCGGATGTGGCGTATACGGTGCCGCGGTTAAAGTATACCGTTGCGTTCTTGGCGCTGTCGGGAACATTGATCGCGTGGCATCCTCCCCTGACGTTGGTATAGGTCAGTGTGAAGTTCGAATCGGAGGAAACCGAGAAGGTGTTAAGGTCGCGCTTTGCGGAGGAGTCAAAGGTGCCTGCGCTACAGCAGCCGGTGCCGAGGGTAAGCTCGACCTTTCTGCGCTCGGGAACCTCAAAGCCGCCGCTCGCGTTGATACCTTTTACGTTTTCGTCGAGCTTGTAGCCCTTCTTCGCGTCTGCCGTTACGGTGATCAATCTGCCGTTGGAGCTGATTTTGAAATCGCAGCCCGAGTCGATACCCTGCGACCACGCGTCGATAAAGCTTCTGCAGCCCTTTTGGGCGGTGTAGTGATTGAGGTTGGTGGTGGTCAGCGTGTAGGGCGCAATGTTGAAAGTCTTGTTGTTGTTGTCATTGATGACCTTGTTGAAGATGTCGTCCATCGTGCGGAGACTTTGGAGCATTTCGGATGCTGTGTTCTCGTACTTGGCAAAGGGCGCTTCGTCTTTATTGACGGTGATGATGTTGTTGTCGAACTCATACTCCTTCACCTTTTTGGACATATTGTTGAGAACGTTGATCGCGAAGAAGTCGAGGATCGCATGCTCCTCCATCGAGGTGATCTCGTTGTTGATGCCTTTGATGACTTGGTGGTAGTCAGGCGTTTTGGTGTAGCTGTGCTCGTTTTTGTCAGCGGCAACCACTCTGTCGAGCAGATAGGAGGTGAGCTGCGCGTAGCCGTTCTCGTGGTTGTTGGAGCTGCGCTCGCCCTTGAGGAAGCTGAGCATCGCGTCGAAATCCGCCTGCAGGGTGCTGATGTTGCACATGGGATCGCTGATGATCTCTTTGTACGCCTTGTAGGTGGTGTTGTTGAGCTTGCCCATGCCGTCGCAGGTGAAGTTGTTCTTGTTCTGATTGATGCGCTTTAAGACATTGGCGTAATCCTCCGCGATCTTGTCGGTTTGCTTTCTGAATTCCATCGTGCTGATGTTGGAATCGATCGATTGCAGCTGACGCATCTCTTCGCTGTGATACTTGTTGGCGTTTTCGGAGAGCGCCTGCACCTCGCCGAGCACCGCGCTGACCTGCGCTTTGATTTCCTCCGCCTGCTTGTTGACGTCGTCGATGACATCCTGATTGGAGGGACCTGCGTCTGTGCCGAAGATCAGGTTGAACACGGGGCCGATCGCCATATTGGCGAGCTTATTGCTGGTGGTGTTGAGCAGGGTCTTGCCGACGTGTCCGAAGACGGTCTTGGCGATGCTGACCGCGATGCCGGAGGATACCGGCGCGTCTGTGGTGACGGCCGCCGAAGCGGAGGTCATGGCTAGCGAGCCGACGGAGCAAACGGTGATTGCCGAAAGAATGCCTGCTATGATTTTTGTTTTGATGTTGTTCTTTTTCATGGTGATTTCTCCTTTATGGTTTTTTCCGTGTCGTTATCTTGACTGTGGCTATATCATAACAGAAAAAATCGCCCTTGCCTATATGCAAAACACCCCCGGTCTGTAGCCTAATTAACAGATCGGGGGTGAAGTGTAGCCAAACTGACAAATCGGGGGTGAATTGTAGCCGAAATTAAAAGAGAAGCAGGAACATCAGGATCATCGCCGCCGTTATCAGCGTTGCGTACAGGATATGCAGAAGCTTTTTCTCCCAGAGCAAACCGATAAACTCGCGGATAAAGGCGTTCGGGAAGAAGTAAAGCTTCGTTTTTGCCGAAAGCCCCTTTACCGTCATGCCAAGCTTCTCCGCCAAGGTGTAGCCGCGGAACACATGATAATTCGTTGTTGAAAAGCCGATATTGCAGCTTTCCGAACCGCAGTCGCGCTCGATCACCTGTTTAGAAAACGCCATGTTCTGATAGGTGTTGACGGATTTGTCCTCCTTGACTATCCTTTCGTCGGGAACACCGAGCTCAATAAGACAGCGCTTCATGCTCTCGGCTTCGCTGATAACCTCATCGCTGCCCTGACCGCCGGAGGGCACAAATTTCGCGTGCTTTCCGGTCTTTTCATACTGCGCCTTTTCAAAGTCAAACGCGCGCATGATCCTGCCTTTGAGCAGCGGAGTTGGGGTTCCGTCGCGTCTAATAGCGCAGCCGAGGATGATGATATAATCCAACTCCGGCTCGGGCTTGTATCGCGTGGCAGCGACCGCGCAGAACATCGTGGAGATCAGCATACACTCAAAGTAGCAGAGCAGAAATGTCACCCCGAGGTTCACGGTCAAAAGTATGTAAAACACAGTCTGACTGTCCGCGCCGAGGAAACTGTTAGTGAGGTTTTCGGCAAAATAACCGCCGATATACAGCGCGCCCATCAGGATACCGAGCGCATTCTGGATGCGAAAACCCTCCATTTTTATCAGCCAAATATTGCTGACCGCAAGAGAAGCCGCAAGCAGGAACATCGGCATTCTCGTGATACTCAGAAACATTTTTCCGCAGTTGATGAGCTGCAGCGGCAAATCGGTAAAGCTGATCAAATTGTTTTCAAAGCCCCAATACGGATAATCAAGCATGATCACGATAAACGAAACCAGCAAAAACAGAATCACGCCGCCGATAAAGACCATGGAATAGGAAAAGCCGCCGTGCCGCAGCTTTCCGATAAAGGTGACTGTCAGCACTCCAAGCGTCAGCAGAACGATCAGCAAAAAGAGCGGGATCACAAATTTTGCCGCCGCAAAGCTTTTTCCGGTGATATTGTAGACCATTCCCGTGGGCAAAACGTAAAACTCAGATTCACTATTGATCTTCTCTACGGGTTCTTCCTCTTCAAGAACATACGACAAACTGATAGAGGCGCTTCCGCCGCTTTTGCCCTCCAAATCGATCGTCAGATAATGGAAACCGTCATTCCTGATTTCCTGACCGACGGACTTCACCGTCAGAACGCTCTCATCCGAGCTTTTTATTTCAAAGGTGTTCATATCGACAGGATTGTATCCCGTGATAATCAGGAAGGACACCCGTGGATTTTATGCCTTCATAACCGCGTTTTTTGCTGACGGTCATATATGTGCAGCTTCCGTTTGAAACATTGTGAACCCAATGAAGTTTACCGTCTATGTTGGTTCCCGTTTCATCGCAATGAACCAACGAACTTTCAG
>JBGUPW010000113.1:0-5768 GCA_045130495.1 Ruminococcus sp.
TCCCACGGCTTTCATGTTTTCGATTATTGTCTGCCAGCGCACGGGATTCTCGACCTGCGCCCTGACAAGCTTTCCGAAATCTCCCTCATAGGGGCTCGCCGTGTAATTTGAATAAACGGGGATATCAGGCTGTGAAAAGCTCACATTTTTCAGGTATTCCGCAAGCCCTTCCGCCGCGTCAGCCATAAACGGAGAATGGAACGCACCGCTCACGGGAAGCTTTTTCGCTCTGCCGCCCGCTTCTTTGACCGCGCCGCAGAACGCGTCGGCGTTTTCGGTCATCGTGGCAACAACAGTCTGCGCGGGAGAATTGTAGTTTACGGGATAAGTCTTTTCAAAGCGACCGCAAAGCTCCTCGACCTGTTCGGGAGAAAGCTTCATCACCGCGACCATAGCGCCGGGATTCTCGCGTGCCGCCTCATCCATTAGCTCGCCGCGCCTGCAAACCAGCCTAAAGGCTTCCTCGTCGGAAAGCGCTCCCGAAAAAGCTAAAGCCGCGATCTCGCCCAAAGAAAAACCCGCGACAACGTCGGGCTTTATGCCGCTTTCGGCAACCGCTCTCGCCGCCGCCAAATCAGCCGCAAACACGCAGGGCTGAGTATTAACGGTTTGAGTCAGCTCCTCCATGCTGCCCTCAAAGCATTGCCTTGAGGTTCCCGGGCGAATGCTGTCAGCCATATCAAAAACCGCTTTAGCGGCGGGTGAAGCTTCGTAAAAAGCCTTGCCCATTCCGCTGTACTGGGCGCCCTGCCCCGAAAAAATAAACGCTATTTTACCCATTTTGACGCTCCGTTCAGTACCGCCTCGGCTTCGCCGAACATTTCGGTAATAATCTCGCGCGCTGTCTGCTCACGCGTCACCATTGCGGCGACCTGTCCTGCAAGCACACAGCCGTTCTTTACGTCGCCCTCGCGCGCCGCAAGCCTCAGTACGCCCGCTCCCATTTTTTCAAGCTCCTCATCGGAAACAGCGGACGAATCATACTCCGCCTTTGCATACTCTCTTGTAAACCGGTTGCGGAGCGAACGAACCGGATGGCCGAGCCTTTTGCCTGTCACCACCGAATCTATATCCTTTGCCTTAATGACCTTGTCCTTGTACGCCTGAGCTATGGTGCATTCCTTAGCAACCAAAAATCTTGTGCCGACCTGAACGCCCACAGCGCCCAGCATGAACGCCGCCGCAAGCTGTCTGCCGTCGGCGATCCCTCCTGCCGCTATAACGGGTATCTTTACCGCGTCAACGATCTGGGGCACAAGAGCCATCGTTGTGAGCTCACCAACGTGTCCGCCGCTTTCGCCGCCCTCGGCAATAAGAGCAAACGCGCCAAGCTTCTCCATCCTTCTGGCAAGCGCTACGGACGGAACAACGGGGATCACCTTGATCCCTGCGGCAAGCCATTTATCCATATATTTTCCGGGATTTCCCGCGCCCGTTGTGACAACGGGAACGCCCTCTTCAACCACCACGTCGGCTACCTCGTCGGCGAAGGGACTCATAAGCATAATGTTGACGCCGAAGGGCTTTTCGGTAAGCTCTCTGCACTTTTTTATCTCCGCGCGGAGCTGTTCACCGTTGGAATTCATTGCGGCTATTATGCCCAAGCCGCCCGCGTTTGACACTCCCGCGGCAAGCGAAGCATCGGCTACCCAAGCCATTCCGCCCTGGAAAATCGGGAACTCTAAACCGAGCGTTTTGTCGATTATCGTCGATATCATATCTTTCCTCTTTCTATTTTGTTGAAAACATAATTTCATCAGTTATTACAACATATAACCGTATATGCCGATTTTTACGCATAGTTAGACATTAACGTTAATATCATACTCCAAAAAGCTAAAAAAGTCAATCCAAAATAATAGCCCGTTTTTATTCTCGATTCCGCCTTATTTTCAGCTATTTTCCACTCCAATCAAGTCCGTACAAGGGCCAATACATCATCTAAAAAATCAGTTGTCATCCCGTGCGGCTGGCGTATTCCGAATTTGCAACGGCGAAAACCGAAAAAGACCTTCCGCGGCGACGGATACTCCATTGCACTAATTCCATAGCACTACATCCATGAAACTTGGAAAGGTATTCCTCGGGAAACGTTTCGTTTTAGTCGCCTCAAAACGCCGATATAATTTTTGTTATAAAGCGCTGCCTCAGAGCGGTTGACATCGGCGGCGCACTGTGATAAGATACATAGTTGAAAGAGGGTGACATAAAATGGGAGAAAAAGCAAAAACTCCTATACGTAAATTTCACACAAAGCTGTTCGGCGGAATAACTATGACATGGCCGAAGCTTATTATTTTCGCAGTTGCCGCCGCGCTTTACACAGCGGCAATGCTTATTTTTGCACCTGCCGAATCATCCTTTCACGACATCGGAGCGACCCTTGAGTGTTGGATCCTGTTTGCTATATTTATAATGCTCAACTGCAAAAGCCCGCTTGATTCGGCGCTGAAAACCTTTGTGTTCTTTTTGATCAGCCAGCCGCTTATCTATCTGCTTCAGGTGCCGTTTTATGAGGGCGGATTCAAGATCTTCATGTATTATGGATACTGGCTCAAATGGACGATTCTGACGTTCCCGATGGCTCTGCTCGGATGGTTTATCGGCAAGCGAAAGTGGTACAGCCTGCTCATCATAGCACCTGCCTTTGTCTTTTTGGTGTTCTCGGGCTTTGGCTTCCTGAATTACCGCGACGCGGTAACGTACTCTTTTCCCAACCACCTTTTGTCGGGAATATTCTGTTTTGCCGTTCCCGTCTGGCTTACCATAGCAATATTTTTCGATTGGAAAAAACGTCTCGCGGGCTTCGGCGTAATAGCCGCAACCGCAATCGTCTGCCTTGTGCTTTTCCTGACAGGCGTCAAAACCTATACGACCAATCTTCCCGACACACCTCAGCTCTCGGATGGCGCTGTAATAACTGTTGAAGACCCCTCTCTTGCCGAGGTGACCTTCGCATCAAGCAGCCTCAGTATCAGCGGCACAAGCGATGAACCCGTAGCCTACGCAGATTTTGTCAACGTAAAAATCCTGAAAAACGAACAAACAAAGTTCACCGTTACCGACGGAGACAAAACCTACCGCTACACCGTCGGTCCTCAAGCGACCGCGGACGGCAGCATCAATCTTCTGCTTGAGCGCGAAACCGATTCGCCCGTGATAAAGGAATACAAGATATCCAAGCCATCGGATAATGGCGGCTGGAGCACTTTATGCTCTTCAAACTGTTCGATCGACTTCAAGGACAAGGACACTGCGGTGTTCACGTTCAACGCCTACACACACGGCAGGCTGAATGTCTTTGATGAAAACCGCGACGAAAGATACAGCTTCACCTTATACTATGACGAGGACACCGGCAAGGAAGTGTTTAACTGTTATCCCAGCGACCCCGAGGACATCGAGGGATAAATGAGCGTCACTTTGTTCCGCACTCACAAAAAAACAAAAAAAGCCCTTGACATTTTGCGCCGGACTTTATATAATAGTATTTACAATTGAAAAGCCCCTTAAAGACAGTGACGGGAATAAGATATAAAACGCTTCGGCGCAGAGAGTTGCCGGTTGGTGTAAGGCAACGCGGAGGTTTATATGTATAGCTCATCCCGGAGTTTTTCGCGTGATGGCTCTGTGCTTTAGCGCGGAACGCAGGACAGCGTTATCAGTCAGGACTTTGTTGGAAGTCTGTGAGGAGCGTGCGGCGACGTGCGCTTGAAGTAGGGTGGTACCACGATTATTTCGTCCCTTATTACAACTATGTTGTATTTAAGGGGCGTTCTTTTTGTAACGCGGAATCCCGCGGAGGGATTTCAGCAAGTCATATGGAGGATATTATCAAAATGAAACCGTCTTATCAAAAGTACATTCCGTTCAAACAAATCGACCTGCCCGACCGCACATGGCCGGACAAAACGATAACAAAAGCGCCTATATGGTGCAGCGTAGATCTGCGCGACGGCAACCAGGCGCTTATCGACCCGATGAATTTACAGGAAAAGCTTGAATTTTTCCACGCGCTTGTTGACATGGGCTTTAAAGAAATCGAAATCGGATTCCCGAGCGCATCCGAAACCGAGTATGAGATCTGCCGCGAGCTGATCGAAAAAAATCATATTCCCGACGACGTTACGATCCAGGTTTTGGTTCAGGCGCGTGAGCACCTTATCCGCAAAACGTTCGAGGCTATACAGGGCGCGAAAAACGTCATTGTTCACTTTTACAACTCGACCTCTACCCTGCAAAGAAAGGTCGTATTCAAAACCGATATGCAGGGCGTGATCGACATCGCCATTGAGGGCGCAAAGCTTATCAAAAAGCTGACGGACGAATACACGGGCGACACCAACATTCGCTTTGAATACTCACCCGAGAGCTTCAGCGGCACCGAGCCCGACAACTCCGTTGCTATCTGCGACAGAGTCATGGAGGTTCTCGGCTCCACAAAGGAAAATCCCGTTATTCTCAACCTGCCAAACACCGTTGAGATGTGTACGCCGAACACCTACGCCGACCAGATAGAATATTTCATCCGTCACCTCAAAAACCGCGAGGCGGCTATCATCAGTATTCATCCCCATAACGACCGCGGCTGCGGCGTTGCGGCGGGCGAGCTGGCGCTTTTGGCGGGAGCGGAGCGCGTTGAAGGCACGCTGTTCGGCAACGGCGAGCGCACGGGCAACATGGACATCGTTACAATGGGATTGAATATGTTCACTCAGGGCGTCGATCCGGGGCTGGATTTCAGCAATCTCCCCCACCTCCGCGATATTTACGAGCGCTGCACCAACATGAAGATAGATCCCCGTCAGCCGTATATCGGCGAGCTGGTATTCACCGCCTTCTCAGGCTCTCACCAGGACGCCATAAACAAGGGCTATCAGTATATGCGCGAGAGCGGAACCGAATACTGGGAGATCCCGTATCTGCCCATCGACCCCGCCGACGTCGGCAGAGAGTACGAGCCTATCATCAGGATCAACTCCCAATCGGGCAAGGGCGGCGCTGCATTCGTTATGAGCAATAACTTCGGCTACGATCTGCCCAAGCGTATGCACCCCGAATTTTCAAAATTAGTCCAGGCAAAGTGCGAGGAGCTTGAGCGCGAGCTGATTCCAAAGGAGCTTTTTGAGGTGTTCGAGGACAATTATCTCAACCACCCGATGAAGTACCGCCTGACTCGCAGAAAGATTTACGAGGAGAGCGAGAACGGCAGAGATTACGTTCACTTTAAGGGCAGAATGATAATCAACGACCGCGACGAGGTCAAGCTTCAGGGCACGGGAAACGGCCCGATAGACGCGTTCTTCAACGCTCTGAAAAAGGTCGGCGTTGACAAATACAAGTTCAAGGGCTACAGCCAGCACGCAATAAGCGAAGGCTCCGACGCGAAAGCCGTGTCGTATATCGAGCTTAAAAAGCCCGACGGAAAAACGATTTTCGGAATAGGCATTGATTCAAACGTAAATATAGCCTCCGTCCTGGGCGTTTTAAACGCAATCAACAGAGCGGAAGCTGAGGATATAAATTAATATAATTTTAAGTTGACAGACACGGCGGTCCGCCGTGTCTGTTTGCGTTTTGATTCCATGCCGTGAACTGAAAAGGAACTGGATAGCGCCGTAATCAGACGCAATCACAACAAGAGTTGGTCATAACAGCCGTGCGAAAGCATTATTCATTTTATTAATGCCAACTGAATAATCTCAATTATCCGATAAACAGTGCAAAACCTGTCAAAACGTGGTATAATAAATGCAAGGAAAACGGCT
>JBGUPW010000114.1:0-3135 GCA_045130495.1 Ruminococcus sp.
GCCGTTTTCCTTGCATTTATTATACCACGTTTTGACAGGTTTTGCACTGTTTATCGGATAATTGAGATTATTCAGTTGGCATTAAAAAGAATCCGATGACCGATGCGGATCTGGAGGATTTCATCAAGTGTTATAACCCCGAAAACCGCTTTGAGCGCAAAGAGACCTATTCCAAAGACAATCCCGACGGCAGATGGAGAAGATATACAATCGAGGATATCGAAAAGCGCGATAAAAAGAGCCTTGATATATTCTGGATCAAGGACAAGTCCTTGGCTGACCTCGATAATCTGCCTTCACCCGGCATACTCGCTGCTGAAATAATTGATAATCTCCAGAGCGCTCTGGATAGTTTTAAGGAATTGCAGGAGCAATTAAACAGATAAATCGAGTAGGAGAGGGATATTTTTCTTATCCCCCTCCTACTCGATCATTTATCTGTCTTTAATGTTTCAGCCGACATTATTCCGGAACGACCCACGCAAAGCCCAGTCGCGAGAGTTCCTTCAAGCTTTTGGTCATATCGAAATTTGTGTTGAAGCCGTCCTGTTTCATACGATAATACAGCGACAAAATCGCCGTATCCCTGTCGGCGCTGTCGGCGACAAGCGCGGCGGCAAATTGTTCGTCCGACACCTGCGCTGCGTCAGTAAGCTGTTCGACACCACGCACATTCGGGTTCATGATATGCCAGATGCAGCCGGTTCCGTCGTTGACGGCAAGCAGAGAGATCGCCTTTGCAGCCTCGTCCACCGCCGTAAAATCATACACGACGTCCGCCATGCTCGCAGGATATACGCCCAGCTTTTTAAACGCTCTTAATTGCGCCGCCATGCCGCTTTCGTCGGCGTTCATCTGAAATACGCCGTCGGAAACACGCGCGGTCAGGTTGCCGACTCGAAAAACGGTTGAAGCCACGCCTTTTCCCCGCGCAGAAAGCACTATCTCCTCCGCCTGATATTTCGTTTGGATATACGGATTTTGCAGGATTTCCTGCCCGATATCCAGCACATCCTCGGTCAGCGCCCGATTGGAACAAAAGCCTGCGACAGCGTAGGACGAGATATGATACAACTGTGCATCGGCAGCAGCACAAAAGCTCACCACCTCACGCGTACCCTCGACATTGACACGATAGGATGCTTCTTCGCTGCCCACATGGCTGACCAGCGCGGCGGCGTGAACGACCACATCCGTCTTTTGACAAAGCTGCGCGTAGGTTTCCGCGTCAAGCCCGAAGCAGGGCTTGGTGATGTCGCCCGTCAACAGCTCAACGTTGCCGTAAACGGGGATTTGATAGTGTGCGCGCGCCCGCTCGAAGGTCTCAGGACTTCTCACAAGGCACGTAAGCTTGCCGCAAAGCGGCGCAAATTCGCGCAACAGGTGCATTCCCAAAAAGCCGCTTGCGCCCGTCAGCAGCATATTGCCGCACGGCTTTTTGTGCCCGTCGGCGTTGAGCGTTTTGATAAAGCGGTTTATGTCCGCTTTTTTTATGCCGTCGCTGATCGAGCGTCCGGCGCTGCAGCCGCTGTTGTATTCTGACAATCTGCGGATAGTTTTGCACGCGTAAACCACCGATGGTTCGCAGTGCAGCAGCATTGCCAAATGAAGCGCGGTAAGACTGTCGAGACCGCAGTCAAACAAATTATCATCAATACCGATCTCGCCCGCGTTAGGAAGCAGCTTTGACGCTTGTGCAGCGATCCTCCGCTGCGCTTCATTTTGCGGCGGAGTGACCGCCTTTTTGCCGCTGCCATCATCCGCCAGCTCTTTCATGACCTCCGCCCGCCTGATTTTCAGCGAGGTGGTCATCGGGAACGGCTTGCTGCGGAAGCGGACGTCGGTGATCTTGGAGTAGTTCGGCAAGGTTTCGTTGAGCTTGTCCACCGCTTCCGACACCTCGCGCTGCTTCTGCTCTGTATTATCCTTCAGGAACAAAACAGTAGTCAGATGGTTGTTGAGCGCGCATACCATCGCCGACATCACGCCGTCGATGTTCAGCAGCTTATCCTCGATCGCCTCGGGATAAATCTTTTCACCGTCGGCGGTTTTTATCATATTGTCTTTTCTGCCCATAATTATGACATAGTTCTCGTCGGTGATCTCCGCCAAGTCGCCGGTGTGGAACCATTCGCCGTCTATCACCTTCGCAGTCAAAGCAGGCATTTTGTAATAACCTTGCATGATCATCGGACCGCGCAGACACAGCTCGCCGTCCTCAAGCTTCATCTCCATACCTTCCACATACGGCACGCCTGCCTCCAGCGGACGGATTGAGGCGTCGCAGTTGGCAAGACATCCGCCTGCGGTTTCCGTAAGACCGTAGCCGACAAACACGGTGATGCCCGCCGAAGCGAGGATTTCGATGACCTCCTTGCTCGCCGAAGCGCCGCCGATAGTGATCCTTCTCAGCCTGCCGCCGAGCAGCTTCTTCATGTCGTCGATCGTTTTGCCCGCCTTCAAGCCTTGAGCAATGATATTCGCCACCAGATTTGCCAAAGCGGGAACGGCAACGACTATGGTGATACCGAAGCGGGTAAGATTTGGCAGCAGATTAGCCATGTTGTCGTTTATGCAGATCGTGGCGCCCAGATACAGATATTTCATTTGTCCCACAAATATCTCAAAGCAGTGATGGATCGGCAGCACCGAAAGAAGCCGGTCGCCGGGCACGCACAGCGGCACCGGACCGATCACGTCGGCAATGATATTGCGGTGGGTGATCATCGCCGCTTTCAGCGCGTCGCCGGAGGTGCCGGAGGTGAACATCAAAGAGGCGAGCGCGTCGCAGTCGACCGCAAAATCCATTATATCAGCCGTTGCGGCGGGCAGGGTCTCGGGGAATTCCTCCAAGGTAAAAACCGCCTCTACCTGACGGCAGTTTTGGAGGATAAAGTCCTTCAACACGGCGTATTTTTGAGAGAGAAACGCCACTGAAACATCTGCAAAGTCGAGTTGATGCGCGATTTGTTCGGGGCTGAGCTTCACGTCGGTCGGCACCGTGATGTTGGCACTGCACATAACGCCGTAATAGATATTTATCCAAGCGTAGGAGGTGTCACCGATCAGCGCCATCTTTTGGCGTGTGCCGAAACGTTCGGTGATCCATGCGGCGGTGCGCGCCGCATCGTCGCG
>JBGUPW010000115.1:0-10150 GCA_045130495.1 Ruminococcus sp.
TATGAGCTATATAACCACCGTAACGGGCAAGCATTTTTACCCTCTTAACCCCGATCCTCGGGATATCGACATTGAGGATATCGCGCACGCTCTTTCGCTGATTTGCCGTGCCAACGGACATTTTTGTCGATTTTACTCCGTCGCGCAGCACTGTATCGCCTGCGCCGGGGAAGCTGCTGCACGCGGACATTCTTTGGAAGTGATCCTCGGCTGTCTGCTTCACGACGCGAGCGAGGCTTATCTGTGCGATGTGACTCGTCCCGTCAAGAAGCACATACCTCAGTATTTGCAGGCGGAGGAAAAGCTGCAGGAAATTATTTGGGAACGGTTTATCGGAAGGGCATTGTCGGAAGCCGAGCAAAGGCAGATCTTTGAGATCGACGACCATATACTATCAATGGAATTTCATCTGCTAATGCCCGAGGATTTGAACGAGGATTACCGCAAGCTGCAAGGCGCGTGTGCGTGCGAATACCAAGATCCGCGTGAGGTCAAAGAGCAGTTCATCCGACTGCACCGTGTAATGACCTATGAAGCAACCATGCGAGAAGCGGAGCGGCTCCTGAGAACAAAAGAGAACCGCGACAAACTAAGAGGTCTGATCAGCGAGTTGGAAGCCTATTACATAAGCGACGAATGGAAGCGGGATTTCGCGGCTGACGAAGCCGGGCTGCTCCCGAAAAAGCTGTCGCGCGGAGTTCTGTCGGAGGACGGGATATATAATTTATCGGAAGGATTCAGAGAGGTATCAAAATGAAGCTGTACATCAACTGCTGTGTACGCGAGGAGTCACGAACAGACAGGTTGGCGCGGGCGGTTTTGCAGAAGATAGGCGGAGATTTCACGGAATTGAATTTATACGAAGAGAATCTAAAGCCGCTTGACATGGAAACACTCAACAAGCGCACCGCGCTGATCGCACATGGCGACTGCAGCGATCCGATGTTTGACTATGCAAAGCAATTCGCAAAAGCGGACATTATTGTGATATCCGCGCCGTATTGGGACTTGTCTTTTCCTGCGCCGCTGAAAACCTATATCGAGAACATCTACGTCACGGGCATTGTTTCAGCCTATAACGAAAAAGGTATGCCTGTCGGCTTGTGCAACGCAAAGGATCTTTACTACGTTACCACTGCGGGCGGTCCCTATGACCCGACATTTAGCTACGGCTATATTGAAAGCCTTGCAAGGGGCTTTTTCGGGATCCCCGAAACGCGTTTGGTAAAAGCCGAAATGCTCGACATCATCGGCAACAACGCGGAAGAAATTTTGAGGCGGGAAATAAACCTGATAAGTTAATCACTTATTTTGAGGACTTGGCACAACGACTGAAATTCAAAACAGTTCTTAGATAACTGTCATAAAATTAAGGCAATACCGCATAATTACGGTGTGCGGTATTGCCTTGAATAATTTGTATTCCGAGCTGTTACTTGCTCATTGCGACCGACTGAACCGGTGAGAGTACTCCGCTTCCTCCGTCGCAGACTGCTCGAACTCTGATGTCGTAGGTTTTGCCGTTTTCAACGTCCGTTATGGTATAGCTTTGGCTGCCGACTGTCTTTGTTATCCAGTCGTCGGCGGAGGACTCTTTGTAATAAACCGCGTACCCGGAAGCGCCATTAACTGCTTTCCAACTGACGTACACGCCGTTTGAGTCGCTCGACAATTTCGCAGAAGCCTCCGGCACGGCAAGGGTGACGACCGTCTTTTCTTCCGACCACGCGCCCGAGGTCGTCACGCCGTCCTTTTCAAGCTGTGCGCGAATCTTAAAGGTGTATGAAGTGCCGACCTCCGCTTTCGGAAGCTCAAAGGTGTTTTCGGTCATGTAAGCCGACGTGAACGAATCTGCTCCGCGCTTTTTATAAGCCACATGATATTTTGTAGCGCCGCTGACCTTGCTCCACTTCGCTTTGATCGCATTTCCGCTGAAAGCAAGCGATGCAATATTGACGCGCGCGAGGTAAGTTATGCTTTTTGTTTTAGAAGTACTGCTCTCGGTGTCTCTCGCGCCTACAGACTTGACCTTTATATGGTAAAGCTTGTTCGACTTGACGTCTTCAATGATATAACTTGTCTTTGTACATTCGGCAGCAGTCCAACGGCTGTCCGATGAAGCCTTGCTGTAAACTATATACGACGCCGCGGCGTCAACCTTGTTCCACGAAACCTTGATACCGTTTTTGGTGTTGGAAACGCTCACCGTGGGAGGTGCAGGAGGCGTTACGGTAACTTTGCAGGTCACGGATTTTCCGTTGAGGGCTTTTGCCGTAATCGTCGCGGAGCCGACAGCTTTAGCGGTGATAATGCCGTTTGAGACGCCCGCCACGGAGATATCATCGCTTGTCCACAACACGGCTTTTCCTGTCGCGTTTGCGGGCAGCACCGTCGCGGAAACAGTCTGAGAAGCACCGGCGACCAGAGAAACCGAGGTTTTATCAAGAGTAACCGAGGCAGGTTCAACAGCGGCACGGAAATTGATTCCGTTGGCGGCGGCGAACTTTTCGGCATAGGAGCCTGTCTTTCCGTAAACGACCAAGGATAAGGGGTGCTTATAAAAAACGTCATTATCAACAAGCTTTTTATCATTCGCTTTTGTGCTTCCGATAGATACAACGCTCTCGGGAATGATGACGCTCTTTATTGACTCGCAGGAGTAGAAAGCGGACAGCCCGACCGTTTTGGCTCCGTCGGCTATTGAAACGCTTTCAAGCTTGCCGCAATAAGCGAAAACGGATTTATCCATTTCGCCGATACCGCTGCCTATGACTGCCGTTTTTAGGCTGCCGCAGTTGTTAAAAGCCGCGCTTTCAATTGCCGTTACATTGTCGGGAATGGTTACGGAGGTCAGCGACTGACAGCCCAAAAACGCGGAAGCGCCGATTTTTTTGACCGACGCGCCGATCGTTAACGAGGTGATCCCCGAGCAGCCGTCAAATGCCGCTTCGTCAATATTCTCTATCGTGTCGGGAATAACAAGCATGGGCAAAGATTTGCATTGAAAAAACGCATTTGCTCCGATCGTTTTCACAGTGGGCGGAATCGAGACTGAGCTGAGCGAGGTACAATCCTTAAAGGTTTCACTTTTTATTTGCTTTATCTTTGAAGAATTTGCAACGGTTTTCAGCTTTGAACAGCCGCAGAACGCTCCCTCGCCTATCACCGTTACGCTTTCGGGAATAACTGCCGATGAAAGCGATTTGCATTCGGAAAACGCGTTTGCCCCGATCTCTTTAACGGTTGACGGAATCGTTACGCTTTCGATCGTGTTGTTCTTTGAAAAAGCGTTTTCTTCTATTGTTTTGACCGAATAACCTCCCAACTCCGACGGAATGGTAACGGTCTTTTCGTTTCCTGTATATTTGATAACGGAGGCGGCGCTGTTGCCTATCCTGTACCTGTAACCGACGCTTTCAAGCTCTTCTGCGACCACTGCTTTAGGCTCGGCGCTTTCGGTCTTTGAAATTTGCAGCACAAGAACAACAACAGTTATAGCCCCCGCAATGAATATCGCTAATGAAATCAGTAATATGATGATTTTAAGCTTGCCCGTTTTCTTCATATCGGTTTCCCCTTAGTAGCTTGTAGATAAATAATACCACTTTTCAGCATATTGCGCAATTAAAAATTCATAAACTGTTTTTGGCAGATTTGCACATATGGGTTATTATCGACATACGAGCCTGCACTGCGCCGAACAAATCAAACAAATTTTTTCCCGCCTGACTTTTTCACGAGTCAGGCGGGAGCTTGCCTTAATAATAAATCGGCTCAACAGAATCAGGTGCCAGCGTTCCCGTGAAGCGGTCGTTGCGCAGATATATCTCTCCCGGGGTCTCGTCCTTGGTTTTGTCAGCGCTGTTATTGACGTTGAAAAAACTGCCGAAGCCCGCGCAGCCGTCGCAGAAAACCTTCGTGTTGCCGTATGCAAAGAAGTCCGCGTTTTGAATGGTTGTCACCGCGCAGTATGACTCATAGCCGATACAGTCGATGTTCCACGACTCGGTGCCCGTGCCCTGCTCGGCGTAGTTTGAGCCGTAGCTGTGCGCGCAGACGTCGCCGACCCTGATAATTGAGCCTCCGTCGTGGATAGTGCTGCCCTGGTCGTTGCCGTCCTCGATGTTGCCGTTGCCGATGCCCCTGCAATTGATCTCGACCGCCTTGGGGATTATTCCGCTCCGCGTGTGATAATTGAAGCCGTCCTTTAACCCGAACGAAGCCTCGCAGTTTTGGAATACAGCAAGCGACACGCCCTTCATCATGCATACGTCGTTATTTATTGTCATTGAATAAAAGAATTTGCTGTTTTTGCCGTAGACATTGATTTCGCGGTAGTTGTTATTATTCGTCTCCGCAAGCAGTGGCGACGAACCTTCAAGACAGATAAGATTCTCAAGATAGAGATTTCCCGCCGTGATTTTGATAAGCGGCGTTTTTTTGTTGCCGTTCAAAAGCAAGATGCCGTTTTCCTCGGTCGGCTCGATCCCGCCTATCGTGTGCACGTAGGCTACTCCTGAAACAAACGCCCAGCTTCCTTCGTTTGCGGCGACGTCCTCCGGCGTGTTAAGCTGTTGATATTTCGTGTAATAGCCGTCGGATGTCCTGTTGTTCAAGTCGATCACATTTGAAAGACCGCTTCGCTTCACGCTCCACACGTAAGAGGCTTCACTTATGCGCTTCATATCCGAATGAACGTCGGTGCTTAGAATTACCTCACCCTCAGACAAGCCTATTATATTTATGCTTCTCGTGATTGCCGTTCCGCAAAGCGTCTGATCCGAGGTGTAAATGCCCGGAAGCAGATAAATCGTATCCGCGCCTTTTTTATACGCTGTTTTCATCGAGAAGAGAGGAGCGTCTGCCGTGCCCGAATTGCTGTCGGAGCCGTCGGGCGACACGTACAACGCATTTACGGACTTATTTTTGTAAGCCGAAACGTCAAAATCGACACTGTATGCAGAGCGGTTATCCGTCTTAATCTTTCCGTGCAGCGGAGAATCCTTCCATGTAAATTCCTCCGGCTCCTCCATTGTAACCGGCTCAACATCGCTGAATTCACAGAGTATCCTTTTCAGCCTCGATGCGTCCTCAACGGACACTCTTCCGTCGTCGTTGATATCGGCGACCAAACTCCCGATTTCGTTCAAAGGCTCATATTCCGCAACGGAGCGCTGTATCGCGGTGACATCCTTGACATTGATTTTATCATCAACGTTGACGTCACCCATTTGCTTATCAACAATTTCAAATGTAGAGGTCAGCGTGCCGCCGTAGTTCCCGATCCCCGTAACCGTGATCGTCGCCGTGCCTGCAAAAGTGTTGTCGGAATACTCAACCGTGTAGTCGATTCCCTCTGCAAGCTGTTTGTTGTTCGCCGTGACAACAGGCTTGGGGCTCTGCTCGCTCCCGTTGTAAAGAATATATTTAGCGGCGGCGCAATTGCCGAACTCTCCTAAATCACATTCAAGAATGTCAAACGGATAGACGATACTTCCCTTGTAACCGCCGAGACCATTGATCTCAATAATTCCGCTCCCCTTGTTGATATTGTTTTGATAATTCAGCGTGTAGTCGGTATCCTTTTCAAGCACGTTGCCGTTGACCGTCAGAGTCAAATCTGGCGTAATCGGCTCGCCGCTGTACTGCGGAACCGAGTCGAGCTCAACAACGGAGTTTTTGCCGATATCACAGTAAAGGATTTCAAATGTGATGACCTTGCTGCCCGTGTAGTTGCCCTTGCCAGTGATCTCCGCCGTCGCTGTACCCGGCTCCCTGTTGTTTTGAAAAGTGATTTCATAATCCTTTACCTCGTCGAGAGTGCAGTAATCGTCGCTGAGGGTCATTTCGGGCTTTATTTCAGAGCCGCAGTACAAAAACTCGTCACCGCTGTCAACGTTTACGCTGCTCAGATCACGCGAGGCGATGACAAAGGTTTCGATGCGCTTGCCCGTGAACACTCCCCAACCGCATATTTCAACCATATATTTGCCCGCTTCGGAAGCGAAATAACCGCCTCGAACGGTGTAGTCTATGCCCTCGCAAAGCTCATAGCCGCCGCTTTTAAGCACAGGCTGATAATATTGGCGGCTGCCGTTATAGATGTGATCCGCCGACTCAACGGTAACATCCGCGACGTTTACCTCCTCCAACGCAGTCAAAAACTCGGCGGGATTCTCACAAGCCTCCCTTCCGGTGTAGGTGATCGTGACTGAACCGTTGGCGTCGGCTGTCACCCTGCACAGATAAAGCAGATTGCCGCCGTCAAGCCCGTCCTCTCTGACCTTAAGCGAGTAAAAGTTATATATTGCATTCGGCTTGCAGCCGTTGAAGGTCACTGTCTTAGCCTCGTTTTCGACGATTTCTACGCTGTCCATAGTCTGCACCGCGCCGTGTGAAGCGCCCTCTTCCGCCGTTATATCGTCGCTGCCGACCGGTGCTTCGTCTTCGCTCGAATCTCCGCTACCGCCGGGTAGAGTCAGGAGAACTCCTATCGCCCTGTTGTTGATTTTACAAGTCTTTTCAACGCTTTTGCCGTCTTTGGCGGCGGTTATCCGATAACTGCCGTTGGGCAGATAAAATGTAATGTTGCCCCGGTCGTCCGTCATTCCCCTGCCGCCGATTTCCGCGCCGCTGACGGGACGGTTATTTTCATCGGTAACGGTAACATCAACGCGGTACTGAATATAAGGGCAGGTCGTCCAACCGAAGCTGTCGTGCGTTTCCGAATAGTAAAAATCTCTCAGCTTTATCTTGCTCACGGGGGATTCATCTGTGAAATTCAAATCATCACTGCACAAATGTACGCTCACGCTGTTTTTCCGTCTGTAATACTGCCTTCCTGCAACACAGGAAGAACATTCGTGCAGACATTCCGCACTATCCCCGGTGCTCGCAAAACAGGAAACCGCGCTGTCCCCGGTGCTCGGAGAACGGGAAACCGCGTGAAACTCAATGCCCGACTCTCCCGAAAGCCGAGCCGAAACTTCCTCGTTTGGCTCGGAGCCTTCGGGCAAAAAATGAACGGAAAGAGCCGAATCGGACTTTAAGCCGACAAACAGCCTAATTCCCTTGTGAAGCTCGGAGGTAAATTCAGGTCTTCGTGAAATATCCTCAACTCCCTGATTTGAAGCGCGCAGCCCCAAAGAACCCGTCAGCGTTCCCGAGGTGTTAAGACTGCCGTTTGATTCTAAAACCAAAACAGGTGCAAAGGAAACCTCTATGCCGACTGTGGAAAATTTCACGGGATATAAACTGAATTCGCCGAGTGAAAGCTCCTCTCGCCCGTCAAAATCAAGCGCAAAATCGATTTCTGCACTGTATTTAAGCGAAAGCTCAACATACTTTTTTGTCGGGGTCAGGAACACCTTTACCGAAGCTTCAGCTGAAAGCTCCAACGAACCGGACGCATAAGCTCCCGACGCCTCATTCAAGCGCTCAAAAGCAAAAGCTTTTTTACTATTATTGTCAGCCTCGCCCTCATTTGCCGGTTCGGTCACAGCGGGATTTTCGGTGCTCTCCGCTTCTATGGGAGCGGTATTGCCGGAGCCCTCCGCGCTTATCTCGTCCGTGGAAGCGGTATCCTCGGAATCGGCTTTCTTCAATCGAACGTCGCTGTCCATAGAGTCTGCTTTAAATTTCGCGGTTGAAAGATCGGCTGAACCTTCGATTCTCACAAAATCAAATACCTCGCCGAGCGAAACGTCCCCTCCCGCAACGGTAACAGTCGTACCGTCAACACTGACGGCGGAGATTTTGACAACTAATAAACCGTGCTCGCCGTTTTCACAGACAATAATATTTCCCTCTGCCAATGAGCGCACGGACTCATCGGCATTCTGAATTCTATATATCTTGTTTTGTTCGTCAACGGGAGCTACTGTATTTATGCTGTCCGATTTTCCAATTAAAATCACGCTGTCCTTATACACTGCAAAATTATTATCCGCGCTTTCATCAAAAATCAGCAGCCTGTCAGGTGCAAAATCAGCGGTAGCTTTTCCGAAAAACTCCTGCATATCCCGCGTATAATTCGGGCACTCATATGAGCGGCAAAGGGGCTTGAGCGTTCGCTCGTCGATCATAAAAGCCCTCAAATAAAAATAACGGGGCATATTGTCGATTTCAATTGTGATTTCGGCGGTTTTATCGTCAACCGTCACAGTCTTTCTGCCCGAGCCGAGCATTGTAGCGCCGTCCTCCGTGTAAACCCCGACAACAAGCTCCGCGCCGCGCGTTGTCTCAAATTCCGCAGTCGCGACATTTCCCTTGACCTCAACAGAAAAAACCTTTACTCCGTTGCTTTCGCCCGTTTCTTCTCCAAGCTCGTCCGCGATCATCTCACCCATAGAGTCGGCGGTTGAAATATCAATTCCGCTGTGTACCGAAGCTCCTTCACCGCTTTCGTTTTCACCCAGAGCCGCCGCAGGAAACGACGTAAACAGCAAGCACAGGACAAGCACCATAGTCATAAATTTTAAAAGCTCTCTTTTCATAGGACGATCCCCATTCGGAAATTAATACTTCTTGAACTTTAATGATAACACAATTTTACCTTTCATGCAATCCAAATTACGCCCCGTTATTTTGTAAGATTTGCACATATGGGTCATATATAATAATACAAGCCGGCACTGCGCCGAACAAATCAAACATAATTTTTCCCGCCTGACTTTTTCACGAGTCAGGCGGGAGTGTTTATGCTATTATATTTTTGACAGTAAACACTTTGCGCTTTTCGATGTTACTTGCTCATTGTGACCGACTGAACCGGTGTGAGCGCTCCGTTTCCGGTGTCGCAAACCGCGCAGACCCTTATGTTGTAAACCTTGCCCTTTGCGGCATTCTTGATCGTGTAGCTGATGTTGCTCATAGCCTTTGCCGTCCACGTCGATTCGGTAGAGAGCTTGTAATAGATTCTGTACTTTTTAGCTCCGGTTACCGCTTTCCAGCTTACATATATGCCGGTGCCGTTGCTCGAAACTCTCGCGGCGGTCACGGTGGGCTTAGCTAAAGTTACGACCGTCTTTTCAGCCGACCACGCGCCCGAAACAGTGGTGCCGTCTTTTGCAAGCTGCGCGCGAACCTTGAAGGTATAGGTCCTACCCGCCACGGCGTTTGAGAGCGTGTACGTATTGTTGGTAGTGGTAACCGTTGTGAATGAAGAATCGCCGTCCTTTTTATATGCAACCTGATACTTTGTCGCGCCGCCGATTTTGCCCCATTTCGCGGTAATCGCGTTGTTGCTGTAACCAAGCGATGAAACCGTCGCCCGCGCGATAAATGTAAGGCTCTTTGTCGGGCAGGATTCGCTCTTCGCTCCGCCCGATCCCACGGACTTCGCCTTTACATAGTAAAGCTTTCCGGAAACCGCTCCGGTAATTGTGTAGCTTGTACCGGTCGTGGTCGCTTTTGTCCAGCTGCTGTCGGTAGAAGCCTTATACTGAACCTCATAAGACACAGCGTTAATCACCTTGCCCCATGAAGCCTTTAATCCGTCCGCATTGTTTGAAACGCTGATCGACGGGGCTTCTGGAACAGGAAGTACAGTCACGCTGCAGGTCGCTTTTTTGCCGTTGACGGTCTTTGCGGTAATAGTTGCCGTGCCTGCCGCCTTCGCGGTTATTTTTCCGTTTGATACCGTGGCTACCGAGGTGTTACTGCTCGTCCATGTTACGGTTTTGTTAGAAGCGTTGGCGGGTTTTACAGTCGCGGTGATCGTCTGCGAAGAACCCTTGGCAAGAGAAAGCGAGGTTTTGCTGAGTGTGATTGAGGTAGGAAGTACAGGAATTGATCCTGTTACAAAGTTTATACCGTTTGCATTAGCAAATTTTTCAGCAAGTGAACCTTTTTTTCCGTAAATTGTAAGTGAAGAAGAATGATTACAGAAAATATTACCATGTCTGTAATCATCGCTGTCTTCTGTAATTGTTCCGATTCTCACAACCGAAGACGGTATTTCGATTTTTTCCAATGATATACAATCGTTATAATCACACAGACCTATTTGTTTTGTTCCTTCCGCAATCGTTACAGTCTTTAATGACGTACACCCTTGAAAACAACCGCACTGATAATACCTGCTACTTCCCATTGTTTCAACACCGCTGCCGATATTAACTGTCGTTAATCCGGTGCAGTCATAAAACGC
>JBGUPW010000116.1:0-3029 GCA_045130495.1 Ruminococcus sp.
CTCGTCATAATAAATCGTCAGCTGATTGCCTTGGTACAGAATAACATCTCCCGGCTCTGTGGTGATCTGCTCGTCGTTGCGCGGCAGTTCCCACGGGAGATCGCCCACCTTTTCAAAGTTTCCGTAATCGTGCAGCTCAAGAGTGAGCTCCTGCGGGCTCAGCTTTTCAATAAAAGCCTTTGCCGAGGAGTTGTCTTCAAGATTCGCGTAGAACACCTTTCCGTTAGCTTTTATCACAAGTACCGGTGTTGCACTCACGGCTTGCGTCGTTTCCGTTTCACTCATCACAGTCTCTCCCGTCCAGTCGATGATACCGCCAAATTCATAAACATTGGTATATCCCATGTCTGTCAACTTTTGCGCAGCCTCCTTGCTGCGGCGCCCGCTGCGGCAATAAACCAAAATGATCTGATCGAGGTCGGGCAGCTCCTCAGGCTGTTTGTCTGCGATGGATTCGTTCGGGATCAGAACGGCGTCGGGAATATGCCCTGTGTCGTATTCATCCTGACGACGCACATCTACGATAATATGCCCGTCGTTTTTATCCATCATAACCTTTGCTTCTTCCTGTGTGATTTGCGTATAGGTAGCATCGGTTCGGCTTTGTGAAGCGGTACAGCCCGAAAGCAAAATAATAATCGCGATAAATAATACAGCGAGTTTTTTCATATCATTTTCTCCGTTTTCGTAATTATGCAGCGCACTTACAGCAACCGACCCCATCCCTCAAGAATGACCGGATGATCGTCAACATATCTGTTGCGGAACACCTCTGCTTTTTCTCTGTTTGCAACGATCTCTATGGGATATTTCTTATTTATTTCATCGAATTCGCTTTCGCTGATTTCGGTCGTGGTTATGTAGTCGCTGTTCCTGTCGGGATGACCGTGCCATGCGAAATACTGTCGTTTTCCGTCAACTGTTCTGTATCCGCAGCCAAAACGTATCTTTCTTGTTTCGGACAATACAGATAAAATCACTAATAAAACAAACACATCAGCAAATCCCAATACATATGCAGGGTAATCGGGATCCAGATGCTTTTGCTTTTTATAAATGACCAACTGAAAATGACGCTCAATATGGGCACACTCAAGAAATTCAGACTTGTGAAACTATCTATAAACACTCCGCTTTTTATCCAAATCGGGAAATGGATCAGCAGAAACATTACCGCATTGATAATTATCGGCAGCCATTTTCTTTTTTCGCTGACGGTAACATTCAACAGCCAGCCGCGAAAAACCATCTCCTCCGTAATACCTACAAAAAGAACATCAATCAATTCGCTGCAGCTGAAGCTGTCGCTGACAGCCAATCCGCCTTTACGAATAAAAGCGCCTATGATCAAATAAGCGGTAAAGCCCAGATATACAGGGATATATTTAAGGAGCTTCACTCGATTTGTGAACATATCCTTTAATCCGATATATACATCATCCCTGAAATACCGCACTAAACAAACCGCGGGCAAAACCCAGACCGATACTTTAATGATTCCTTCTGTTATCATTTCAAGCATTAACTCGTCGGATACAACTCTGCCGGCCGCGCTTCTACCGAAAAGCTCCCACAACGCCCAAACCCCGTATAAAATGAGAGAATATAAGATCAATACAGGTATCTTCTGTTTCTTTTCTGTTTTTACTTTCAATACTCCGATCTCCTAAACTCCGATTTACTCGCCTATTTCAAAAAACATATTTCTTCAATCTGTCCATCGCTTCCATAACAAGCGAATGCGGCAGAGCGAGGTTCATTCGGATTCCCCACGGGTCGTGGAACGGCGCGCCCTGCTGCCACGCTACACCGACGTCCCAGCCTCTTTGAATCAACTCGTCAATGCCGATTCCGTGCCGTATGCAGTATTCCTCGCAATGTAGGAACAGCATATAGGTTCCCTCGGGCTTTGATACCTCAACGCCGTCAAATTCGTTTTGAATAAACGAAACAGCATCGTTGACATTCTCGGACAGCACCTCGCAAAGCTCATCTACCCAAAGATGTCCTTCGGGCTTGTACGCGCCGATCAGAGCGTGCATCGACAGCACGTTCATCGAATTATAATGGCTCATATCCGATTGATTTCTCATTCTGTCTTTGAGGTAATCGTTATAAATGATGTGGTAGCTTCCAATCAAGCCGGCGAGGTTAAAGGTCTTGCTGGGCGCGTAAACGGCTATTGTTCTGTTTTTCGCGTCCTCCGAGATGCTCTGAGTCGGAATGTGCTTGTGTCCGTTTAGGAGAATGTCCGACCATATTTCGTCTGAGATGACAATACATTGATTTTTGCGGAATATCTCCATCGCTTTTTTAAGCTCATCCTGTTCCCACACTCTGCCGCAGGGATTATGAGGACTGCAAAGGATGGCAAGGTGGATATGATTATTCTGTATGCGTCTGTCCATATCCTCATAGTCCATTCGCCACACACCGTTTTCGTCCTTTTTCAGCGGACTCAGCTCGGCAACTCTGCCTGTATTCTCCAATACATGCGTAAAGCCAATATAGGTGGGACTGTGCAGCATAATCTTTTCGCCGGGTGTTGTGAACGCCTGAATCGCTGTGCTGACACAGCCGAGCACGCCGTTCTCGTAACCGATATTATCAGCGTTCAAGCCTGTAACGCCGTTGCGCTTTTCGTGCCAGCCGATGATGCTGTCGTAGTACTCCTTTGTCGGAATGTAGTAGCCGTAGGCAGGGTGTTCCGCTCTTTTTATGATTTCCCGTGGGATTGTAGGGACTGTGGGAAAATTCATATCCGCTACCCACATAGGGATAGCCGAAAAGCCGTCCTTCGGTTTTGTCGGAACAACCGCCCAACTTACGTAAGCACCGATTGCGTCAACAGCCAATGCATCCTTACCGCTGCGATCCATAATGGTTGTAAAATCGTAAGTCATAACATTACACCCCACAGAAATTTTCCTTGTTTTATCATAACAGAAAGCCGCGCAGTTGTCCATAACCGGCGCGGGAAAAACTTTCTGTATAGGGGTATTTCTTACGTTATATGATTAACAATCCAT
>JBGUPW010000117.1:0-3355 GCA_045130495.1 Ruminococcus sp.
TAGCAAAAGAAATGATTACTTTATTGTAGGAGTGTGACTATTATGGCAAACACATCACCGGTATACGCAAGAATCAATACACAATTAAAAGAAGATGCAGAAAGCGTTATGAATAAGCTCGGTATTTCTCCCTCCAACGCCATTCAGATGTTATACAGCCAAATCGTGCTGTTACAGGGGATGCCGTTTGAAATCAAAATGCCTGCCCGCAAGCCTGTTGATATCTCCTCATTGTCGCAGGAGGAGCTTAACGCTGAATTATTGAAAGGTGTCAATTCTCTAAAAAGCGGCAAAACATTAACCGAAGCTGAGGTTGAACAGGAATTATCGGAGTTATACAGCTTATGAGCATTTCAGAATACAAGGTGATCTATTCTCCCGAAGCGAACGAGGACTTAAAAGCGATCTACCGTTATATTGCTGTTGATTTGGGAGAAAAGAGCAACGCTAAAAATCAAACGGAACGAATCCGAAGGAAAATTCACGGTTTAACGACATTTCCGGAAAAATACAAAGCTGTAGATTGGAAGCCTTGGTCGGAAATCAACATGCGGCAAGTTGCCGTTGACAACTATGTAGCTTATTATCTGGTTGACAACGATATTCGTACCGTGACAGTTGTTAGGATTTTTTACGGCGGCAGAGATATTCAAAATCTAATATAAAAAGACCGCAATCCGTCTTTTCAAAAGCTCCTTGTATATAAGTACAAAGAGCTTTTTTATTCCAACCAATATTTGCTGATTGCTTCAGACGCGAGTTTTACGTTATGTCTGTTGAGGTTATTATCAACATAGCTAAACATCGCTTTAGAAGTATAGTATTCTCCGTCTTCTGCCGGAGGTAAATACACATCAAATCGCTGTCCTGTAATGATATTACGAAACTGATAGATGTTATTATCCGGAATGTCCAACAGCTCGTAATAACAGATATCATCTAATTCTCTGTTAAAACAAGAGCACGAATGTTCCCGTGCGAGAAATTCTATTGTGCCTTCTAAACCGTCATTTGTCCTGTAGAGCATAAGCATTGACTTCACCAGAGGACTTTTTGAATTTTGCAGCAGTATATATGCAATCGCATCTTCTCTGGTCACAAAAGCGCCTTCGCCGATAATGTAGTACTCATGCAAACCGCAGCTTACTTCTACGTGATCCTGAATGATTAAAATATCTTTAATAAGTTTCTCAACGATGTTTTTCTGATTATCCGATTCCTCAATAACATAAACTTTATGGTTTGACAGAAATAAATAAGGTGAATCCTGAAAGAATCTCATTGATTGCTCCTTTATCTCAGCTTTCTGCTGCAAATCGGACAAAAATAAATCCGGCAGGAATTGTCTATGTGCTCACTTTCAAAAACTAAGTCGAAATTGTTTCGGGAGTTGTTTTTTCTGATATAAAAAGAATCGTCATGCTCTGCTATAGGAAAATCCGCTCCGTAAGAATACTCGCCTTTGTCGAGTAGGTTTTGACAATGAGGACAAATGCTGAAATCCTCTTTTTCAATCTGAATCAGCTTCATTTTATTTTTCCTTTTATACTTTTTTCATTCTCGTAGCGGCAGGTAACAAAACGGCGTTGATCTCTGCCGTTTTGGATGCATCAAACCGGAAGATAGCTTTATCGGGGTGAGAAACACTTTGCTGGTAATCCTCCGGGTTCTGATAGCCTGCCTGATATAGTTTTGAACGTTCTTCTTTTGTAACTTCCCAATAACGATATTTGGGCTTTGAGCCTTGCAGCATATCATTGAATTTTTCGGGGTCGATGACGGTCACATCGGATTCCGATAATTCTGATTCCGTCAAATCCTCGCTGACCACAAACTCACCTTTTTCAATCAGGTAATCGGAAATCTTCGATGCATCTTTGATTGCCCGGAACAGCTCGTTGGGATCGTTTTCCAACACCTTTATCCAACTTTGAATATACGCCGCGTGGTTTTCCATTTTGGGCGACTGCTCATAATTGATTCCTGTCGCGCTTGCGGTAAACGCGGACGCGATTTCCGCACGTAATTCTTCTTTGGCGTAGCTCTCGCTGCCAAATTCACCTGTCAAGTCACGGTTGAGTCGGTGCGCTGCTCCCGAAGCATGAGCGGATTCATGCAGAAATGTGGACATATAGCCGTAGGCGCTAACAAACTGTTCCATTTTCGGCATACGCACATAATCGTGCGACGGGCTGTAATACGCGCGGTTTCCGCCCTCTCGCAGCTCCAAATTCATATTGGTGAGCAGCCTATCGCGCACAGCAATCAGCTCATCCGTACTGAACGCTGACTGTTCGGGCTTTGGAAGCTCAGGAATACCGTCGAGCTGATCACCGTTAAAAACTGTGAAAACACTGGAAATTGGCTTTACTCTGTCCTCGAATTCGTCAGGAGGAAGGGAATCTCGCAGTTGTTTAACCATAGCCGGTGTAAGCTTGCGCTTTTTCTCGGTATCATACAATGACCAAAATTCAACTCGCGTACCCTTTTCACCCTTATTGACCTTCCACCCCTTATCCTTTGCCTGTTTAAACGTACACCACCGCGGGTCTGAAAACCCCTTTTCCATTGCCACATACGCGAGCCAAAAATAATTAAGCCCACGGTATCCTCTGCCGGTGGCACCATTATACGGCGCACCAACGCCGCACCAATCCTTGTGCCACGGAATTACATCCTTCTGCAATGCGGCGATAAACTCGCTTGCAATTTGCTCACGCATTTTATTCAGCTTGCTCATTGAATAATTCACCATCCCAATTGTATATTATTTCTTCTTCGGGTTCTTCGATTAGCGCGATCTCCGTGATGTCTGCGCCGATTTCTGTCAAAAATTGTTCTTCATTCATTTTGTCACCACCTTATAATACGTTTTTGGGATTCTGTTTCGTGTTAGGTAATAATTTATCTAACGCTTGATTGATGACGGCGCTTTGTGATTCTAAAAACGCCAGATTCACATTGCCGTCTGTTGTTCTGAAAGCAGCCACCTGTTTCATTGTTATGTTTTTCTTCAAAAATTCAAACTGTACGGGTGTTACCACCTTGTAGCAAATTTTTTCTCCCGTTTGTTTTGCAATATCCTTTAGCTTACGGTTGAGCGCCGCGTTACGTTGAAAAAAGGTTTCCTCGTTAACGGTTTTTTCTTCTCTGTTGGGAAAAAGTACGTTCAATACTTTTTCTTTATCTTCCGGTGCAAAAGCTATATTCAGCTTTTCACCTTTTGGATAACAGGCGAACAAAATACAATGCTCTTTTAGCGCTTTCGCTTGCTCCGGCGTAACAATTAAATAACTGAGCTTCAAATGATTCTTTTTCAACTGCGCCGTGATTTTTCTGTTACTGATTGTTTCAG
>JBGUPW010000118.1:0-6056 GCA_045130495.1 Ruminococcus sp.
CTGACCGTCTATCGTGGTTACTTCCAGAATTTTCGGAACATTCAGGCTGACATCTTCCACGCGTGCCTGGTTAAGCGCCTCGTTGAGAATATCCGCTTTGGAATAGCTGTGATTAAACACCTTGATGCAGGTATCCCCATCACGATAAATGGTCTTGGTTTTTCTTACTGCAATAACATTATCGAGTTTCATGATTTATCTCCTCTCCAGCTGTTTTTCATCCGGTTTGGGTATTTCGGTAAAGGTTTTGCCGTAATAGGCGTTGAGATACATCTGCTTGATCTCGCTCATCAGCGGATATCTCGGGTTCGCGCCGGTGCACTGGTCATCAAACGCCTGCTCGGTCATCTCGTCGAGGGACGCGAGGAAGGTTTCCTCGTCAATGCCGTACTCGGCAATGGAACCCTTTATGCCGATTTTAGCCTTCAGCTCGTTGATTCCGTCGATCAGGTTTTCAACGCTCTCTGCGTCGTCCTTGCCGCCGAAGCCGAGGAACTGAGCGATCTCGGCGTAGCGAGCCATTGTGTGCGGATGGTCATACTGCGGGAAGGTGCCCATCTTTGTGGGAACCTCGGCGGAGTTGAAGCGGATAACCTGTTCGAGCATGAGGGCGTTTGCAATGCCGTGGGCGATGTGGTGGAACGCGCCTAGCTTGTGAGCCATTGAATGGCTCACGCCGAGGAAAGCGTTCGCGAAAGCCATTCCCGCCATAGTAGCGGCGTGAGCAACCTTTTCACGCGCAACAGGCTCGTTCATGCCGTTTTCGTAGCAGGCAGGCAGATACTCAAAAATAACCTTGAGAGCTTTCAGCGCCAGACCGTCGGTGAAGTCGGTCGCCATTACGGAGGCGTAAGCTTCGAGCGCGTGAGAAACCGCGTCGATGCCCGAGGCGGAGGTAAGTCCCTTGGGGCCGCTCATCATAAAGTCTGCGTCAACTACAGCCATGTTCGGCATAAGCTCATAATCTGCGAGCGGATATTTGATTCCGGTCTCCTGGTCGGTGATGACCGCGAAGGGAGTGACCTCGGAGCCGGTGCCCGAAGATGTGGGGATAGCGATGAAATACGCCTTTTCGCCCATTTTCGGGAAGGTGTATACGCGCTTGCGAATGTCGATGAAGCGCATGGCCATATCCTGGAAATCCACCTCGGGATGCTCGTAAAGCACCCACATTATCTTCGCGGCGTCCATTGCGGAGCCGCCGCCCAGCGCGATTATAACGTCGGGCTCAAACTTGCGCATAGCCTCCGCGCCGTTCTGAGCGGAAAGCAGCGAGGGATCGGGCTCAACGTCGGAGAACACCGTGTAGGCGATGTTCATTTCGTCAAGCTTATCGGTGACCGGCTTGGAATAGCCGTTTTTATACAGGAATGAGTCGGTTACAAGGAATGCGCGCTTTTTGCCCATTACGTCCTTAAGCTCCTGAAGCGCTATGGGCATACAGCCCTTCTTTATGTAAACCTTCTCGGGCGCTCTGAACCAAAGCATATTTTCTCTCCTCTCGGCTACGGTTTTGATGTTTAGCAGGTGCTTTACTCCGACGTTTTCGCTTACCGAGTTGCCGCCCCATGAGCCGCAGCCCAGCGTGAGCGAGGGAGTCAGATTGAAGTTGTACAGATCTCCGATGCCGCCCTGCGAGGAGGGAGTGTTTACAAGAATACGGCAGGTTTTCATCTTTGAAGCGAAAAGGTCGATTTTGTCCTTCTGATTTACCGCGTCAAGATAAATCGAGGAGGTGTGGCCGTATCCGCCGTCGGCGATAAGCTGCTCTGCCTTTGCAATTGCTTCGTCAAAGCTTTCAAATTTGTACATAGCAAGAACCGGGCTGAGCTTTTCATGCGCGAACTCCTCGCTGATGTCAACGGACTCGACCTCGCCGATTAGTATCTTTGTGCTCTCGGGAACCTCAACTCCCGCGAGAGCCGCTATCCTTACGGGCTTCTGACCGACGATCTTCGCGTTGAGCGCGCCGTTGATGATGATAGTCTTTCTCACCTTTTGGATTTCTTCGTCGTTGAGGAAGTAGCAGCCGCGAGCCTTGAACTCGTTCTTTACCGCGTCGTAAATTTTGTCGCTGACGATCACGCTCTGCTCGGAGGCGCAGATCATGCCGTTGTCAAAGGTCTTGGAGTGGATTATCGAGTTGACCGCGAGAAGAATGTCCGCGCTCTCGTCGATTATCGCGGGCGTGTTGCCGGCGCCGACGCCCAAAGCGGGCTTGCCGCTCGAATAAGCCGCCTTGACCATGCCGGGACCGCCCGTGGCTAAAATGCAGTCAGCCTCCTGCATGAGCATATTTGTAAGCTCAAGCGAGGGAACGTCGATCCAACTTATGATGCCTTCGGGAGCGCCTGCCTCTACGGCAGCCTCCAAAATGATCTTCGCTGCGGCGATCGTGCTCATCTTTGCACGGGGGTGAGGGCTGATGATGATGCCGTTTCTGGTTTTAAGGCAAATCAGCGCCTTGAAAATTGCCGTTGAGGTGGGGTTGGTCGTGGGAATAACGGCGGCGATAACGCCGATTGGCTCCGCGATTTTCTTTGTGCCGAACACGGGATTTTCCTCTATAACGCCGCAGGTCTTTGTGTCCCTGTACGCGTTGTAAATATACTCGGAGGCAAAATGGTTTTTTATCACCTTGTCCTCTGCGACGCCCATGCCCGTTTCATCAACCGCCATTTTGGCAAGCTGAATCCTTGCGCGGGTCGCGGCGGTTGCAGCCGCGAGAAAAATTTTGTCTACCTGTTCCTGAGTGAACGACGAAAATTCCTTCTGAGCGGTTCTGACTCTGTTCAGAGCCGCTTCAAAGCTTTCCGCACTGTTCACAACGGGATATTCTTTATTGCTCATAAAATCTACCTCTTTTTATGATATTTTCTGATTAACCGTTCCGCGCATTTTACAGACGCCGTGTGCTAATCAGTGCTCTTTTATTATTTGCGCGGGAGTTCTTCAACCTTAATGCCCCGGCTCTTGGCGTAGGATACGGCGTAAGAGCCTGTGTATGCCTTGATAGTCAGACCTTCGGCGCACTCGGCAAAGGTGTCGTCCGCGATCGTTGTGATGGTAACGGGGATCGTTACCTGAGTAAGCTTGCTGCACTGGGCGAACAGTCTTTGGCTCAGTGTAGAATAGGTTGAGCTTTCGGGGATCTCGATCGACTGTATGCCCGTCGCGGAGAAAGCGTTCCAGTCAACGGTTTTAAGTGTTTTCGGAAGCGAGATCTTTGCGAGGTTCTTGCAGTTCCAGAACGCGTTCGCTCCGATGATCGTTACTCCCTCGGGGATCGCGACCTCTTTGAGGTTCTGGCAGCCCGCAAAGGCGTATTTCTGGATCTCGTTGACGGTCTTGGGGATCTTTACCGATTCAATTTCCGAGTTCTGGAAAAGGTTGGACTCGATAACGGTCACTTTGGCTCCGCTGACGGTTTCGGGGATCTCAACGCTTTTGGCTTTTCCTTTATATTCTGTCACCTTGACCTCTTTGTCGTTCAGTCTGTAATAACCGAAATCGCCTTCCTCAAAGTCGGGCTTTGTGGGTTCAACCTTATATCCGGGACCGCTCGAAGTGGATGTGGTTCCCTTGTTTGAGTTTTTGGATTTGTCGCCGCAGCCCGTGGCGGCAACCGCTACGCCCGCGCAAAGAGCGAGCGCGAGAATAGCGCTTACAATCTTTTTCATTTTCAAAATTCCTTTCAACTTCCGGACGACAGCAACAGCCCTGCGTGAGCGTGGCGCTTTACCGGCTTAGCGTTTGATTTATCAAGGCTTATCCTGTCATTCGTTATAGTAATAATGGTAAATAATGAGTAAACAGAACAAACGCGCAGCGGCGCAAAACATATGCTCCGGCGAGCAGTCGGTAAAACAATGCCCTAATTAAACCTATTATACTATAAAAAAACGTAGGTTGCAATTGCTTTTTTAAATGTAATCAAAATTTTTAGAGAAAAAAACAATGCAGAAAGCATTACGGAGGTATAAAGTCAGCAAAGCTTCCGTACTTCTGCACAACATTGAATTATCAGAGATCCCCTAAAGTCAGCTTGCGCGGTCGCTATACGGGGAATTTCGTCTTGCAATTGTTCCCAAATGAATCACCAAAGCAAAAGGCAGGGAGAAGAAATACTGTCTTTTCATGCCGCAACAATTACAATAATTTACGATATTGTAACTAAAAAACGTTAAATTAATTTCTAAAAGGAAATAATTGTTGAACAATTTGACTGAATTTCACAGAGATTAAAAAAAAGCCGCGGTTAGGGGTTGATTTTTCCGGAATAAGATGCTATAATTGTTACAAATTTGTTAACAAGTGTTTTTTACATTGTAATTATTCGGTTACAAAATACATACTTGTTCGAATTGGAGGTAATAGAAATGAACAGGGTAAAGAAGCTCATCGCTATTGCGCTCAGCGCGGCAACCGTTTCAGGCGTCGCGGTAACAGGCACCGGAATCACGGCCGGAGCCTCCGGTACCGGAGCAGGACTCGCGGAGTACGCGCTCAACGCGTATTATGAGGGATGGAGCTACGTTTGGGGAGGTTGCTCCCCGGGAGCCGTTGACTGTTCGGGACTTATCTGGTCCTATTGCGGCGGCGACAGAACAAGCATGCTTTCCGATGCTCAGGCAAACGGCATGGACTGGGGTTATGTGGACAGCGGTATTCCGAGAGTTCACGGTCTTGGTCTTTCAAGACCCGGTCACGTAGGCGTTTACATTGAGGATGGCATGGAGGTAGACGCCCGCGGAAGCGACTACGGCGTTTGCTACCAGCAAATCGGCGAAAACGGCTGGAACAATTGGGACTGCTGGTTTAAGCTGACTGCTGTTACTTATCCCGAAGAAGGCTGGGAAAACTTTAACGGCAACTATTACTATTACGAGGACGGCGAATACGTAGTTGACACCTCAAGAACAATTGACGGTACGACCTACTACTTCGATTCGCAGGGTCACTCAAGCACAACGCCTTCAGACACTTCTTCAACCGCTTCTTCATCCGAGAAAGAGAAATCCTCCGACAGCGAGTCCGGTTCTTCAAAGAGCCAGACTACAATGTGGAGAAAGGGTTCTCAGGACGACGAGGTAGTTAAGATCCAGACCCGTCTTGCCGAGCTCGGCTATTATGACGGAGAAATCGACGGTTATTTCGGAGATGAAACCGAGAAAGCCTTCAAGGAGTTCCAGGAAAACGCAGGTCTTACACCTGACGGTATCGCGGGCGCCGACAGAGAGGTTCTCTATTCGGACAACGCCCCTGCCGCAAAGAAGGACGACAGCGACAAGAAAGAAGAAACAACCGTAGCTGAGGAAACCGAGCCCGAGGAGACCGAACCCGAGGAAACAGTTCCGGAGGAAACAGAACCCGAGGCAACCGAGCCCGAAGAGACCGAGCCCAAGGAAACAGTTCCCGCTGAAACCGTTCCTGCGGAGACCGAGCCCGAGGAAACTCAGCCTGCCGAGGAGGAACCCACCGAGGCTCCCGTGATCGTCGCTCAGTACGGCGACTTCAACGACACGGTCGCCAAGATCCAGAAGAAGCTCACAGAGCTTGGTTACTACTCGCATGATACAGCCGGTATCTACGGCGACTTCACCGAAGAAGCTGTTATGAACTTCCAGTTGGCAAACGGTCTTGAGGCTACGGGAATCGTAGACGCCAAGACATTCGAGATCCTTTTCAGCGACGACGCTATCGAAAGCGATACTCCCGCTGCCGAAGAGAAGTCCGAAGAGAAATCCGAGGAACCGACCGAGGCTGTTGAGGAAACCGAAGCTGTCGAGGAGACCGAGGCTGTTAAAGAAACCGAAGCTGTCGAAGCAGCAGAGGAAGAGCCCGCCGAGGAGCCTGCCGTTCAGTATGTAGTTCCTTACGAGGAGCCCGCTGCGGTAGAGGTAACTCAGGCAACAAGCCCGGTAACTTCAATCGTCGGCAATAACAGCAGCAAAGCTTCCGACAACAAGAACGCCAACAGCAAATATGCCGACACCGCTTCCAAAACAGCGGCTAAGGCAAATCAGGTAACTGCCAAGGCTCTGGAGAAATCCGCT
>JBGUPW010000119.1:0-22524 GCA_045130495.1 Ruminococcus sp.
ATGATTTTGCGCGGGCGCTTGTAGCGGGGAAGAGCCATGCAGAAGGAGTTTACCTCGTCGCTGCTCAGTTCGCGGTCGGGCTTGACCTCAATGACTGCCGCGGCGATTTCACCGAGACGCTGGTCAGGCAGACCGATTACCGCTACGTCCTTTACAGCGTCGTGAGAACGGAGGAAATCTTCTATCTGAACGGGATAAATATTCTCTCCGCCCGAGATGATTACGTCCTTTTTGCGGTCAACAAGATATATAAAGCCTTCGCTGTCGCGCTCTGCCATGTCGCCTGTATACAGCCAGCCCTCGTTGTCGAGAACCTCCTCGGTCGCTTTCGCGTCGCGGTAATAGCATTTCATAACGCCGGGACCCTTTACCGCAAGCTCACCTACGCCGTCGGTGACCTCCTGATGGTTTTCGTCAACGATGCGCACCTCCCAGCCGTAGCCGGGTACACCGATCGCGCCGACCTTGTGGATATTGCCCATGCCGAGGTGAACGCAGCCGGGACCGATAGATTCGCTCAGACCGTAGTTTGTGTCGTACTCATGGTTCGGAAAAACGGCTTTCCAACGCTTGATAAGAGTGGGGGGAACGGGCTGGGCGCCGATGTGCATTAATCTCCAGCGGCTGAGATCATACTTGTTGATGTCGATTTGACCGCTGTCGATAGCGTCCAAAATATCCTGTGCCCACGGAACGAGCAGCCAAACTATCGAGCAGCGTTCCTCGCTTACTGTGCGGATGATCCATTCGGGGCTTACTCCGCGAAGCAGGATCGCCTTGCTGCCCGAATACAGGCTGCCGAACCAGTGCATTTTAGCGCCTGTGTGATAAAGCGGAGGAATACAGAGGAAAACGTCGTCGTGGGTCTGTCCGTGGTGGGCGTGTTCGACCTTTGCCGAATGCATAAGGGCGCGGTGTGCGTGAAGTATAGCCTTGGGAAAGCCCGTGGTGCCCGATGAAAAATAAATCGCTCCGTCGTCGTCGTCGGTTATGTATACGCTCGGCGCCTGAGAAGAACAATAGCCAATCAGCTTTTCGTAGCTGTCGGCGAAGGGCGGACACTCATCGCCCACATAAAAGCAGTTTTTGACGCGTGAGATCTCAGGGAGTATATCCTCAACTCTTCCGATGAATTCGGGGCCGAATACGAGCGCGTCGGAGTCGGCTTTGTTTACACAGTAGCTGATTTCCTTGGCTGTATAGCGGAAGTTGAGCGGTACGGCGATAGCGCCCGTTTTGAGAATGCCAAAATAGATCGGCAGCCAGTCAAGGCAGTTCATTAAAAGGATAGCTACCTTGTCGCCCTTTTTAATGCCGCGGGTTAGCAGCAGATTTGCAAAGCGGTTCGCCTTTACGTCAAATTCGCCCCACGTGAGCTGCTTGCGGAACGCTCCGCTGCGGTTGGACTCGATTAGGGAGTATTCGCGCCACGTGACATAGGGAATATTTTTTACTTCGGGATTTATCTCTACCAGCGCTACCTCATCTTTAAAATAGGTTGCGTTTCTGGTGAGAAGCTCGGTTATTGGCATATGCTTTCTCCTTTTTGTTTAAAAATCGCAAAAATTCGCCCCGACGGTTTATCGCGGGGCAATAATAACATTAATAATATCGCATGAATTTCTTGTTTTGTCAAGTATAACTAAGCCGATAAGCTAATTTTTGTGGAATCCTTACAAAGCAAGGACGCTTTTTTGGTTTAAATTGCTACGCTTTAAAGCGCCTATGCTTTAAACTGCTAAAGTGATTGCGGTGAATCATCTATTTAGGCAATGCCGCATAATTACGGAGTGCGGATTGCGAAGTAAGCAAGGGGTGCGCCGCGAATTGTGCGGTGTTGCCTTTACAAAACCGTTTTCAAATGGTATAATGTATAAAAATATCAAAATTTGAACGGAAGTGTATATATGTTTTGCGGAAAATGCGGAAAGCAGATTCCCGACGGAGTGGAAGTCTGTCCCTTTTGCGGTTGGGAATCGCCGGAATTCGACTTTTCAAAATCTGCGAAATTTGAACAGATCGACGAGAACAAAACCGTTTATGCTGAGTCGCCCATGGAGCCGAAAAACCGTCCCGAGCCGTTAAAGACTGATAAACACAATTCCAAAAAAGCCGATAAGGTGTCCGTCAATCAGCAGAGAAGAAAAGCACCCGAGCCTAAAAAACAAACTGTCAAGCCGCGAGCCGGGAGCTCTCCCGAAACAGCGAGGGAATCTCGGGCAGTGTATGAGCGAAAAACCGCACCTCCACCGCCACGTAAGCGCATACACCACATGGATCAGCCTGTGCCGCAGTCTGTTCCTCAACAGCCGCAGCCTCAGGCTTTCTATGATCCTGCTCCGAAAAAAAGCGGAAAAGCAGTTTTGATCGTCGCGATTATCGCCGCGTCGCTTGTGCTCGTTTTGATAGGCGGATATTTTGCCTCGCGTGTTTATTACCGCAATTCCGACCCGTATAAAATATCTCAGGCTGAGCAGAGTATTTTGAACGGTGATATCGACAAGGGACTTGATACGATCGAAAAAGTACAGGGCAAGCAGGCGGACGCCGTTAGGGAGTTTGCCAAATTAATGAAGTGCCGAGAGGAATACTCTTCGTCCTTCAAGCCAGGAACTCTGCAAACCTCCGATGATCCCATCAAAGAGAGCTATGACAAGCTGACGGAAGCTTATATTGACTTTTCATCGTATGATGATCTTCCCGAAAAGCTCAAAAAGCAATATAATTTGTACAGCAGCAGGCTTGCCGATATGAGCGACGTGCTCACAAGTCTGAAAATGAGCGACTTGACAGACGCGCAGCGCTGTGTTTTGGCTTTCGGCAATCGCAAGAGGGGAGAGGGCTTTACGACCGGTGACTTGGAAAATGTGATCCGTTATTCCGACCCAGCTATCAAGGCGATCGACGCAAGCATCATGCAGAAGCCCGCGTTCGGTGAGCTGAAAAACAATTCGTCAGCCTCAGCGGTAAAGGTTATGCAGGAATTTTTTGATAATGTTTCCTTGCAGCTTGAACAGGACAAGTTTGACCTTAACGATTATTTGAGCAAGGGAAAATCGGGATTTACGCTGAAATTTGATGAACCCGACCCGGATTATCAGGCTGTTGTGAGCCATATGCTCAAGCCTCTTGCTTCCGAGGATGACGCGGCGGAGAATTCCAATACATTATATACCGCACTCTGCTTTGCATGGATGGCGTACTCATATGATATTTAGCATCTTAGAGTCGCCCTATGGCAACGTTTCATAACAAATCATTACAAAAATAATTTCCAAAAATAATTTTCTTGGATTTTCTTATTTCCATAAAAAGGAAACAATCCCCTTTCTTCCGCATAGAATGAGCGGTGAAAGGGGATTTTTATATGATCAACAGCTTTGAAAACCGAGTTTCGGGCGCGTCGCCCTTTAAGCCCGAATTTGAGCAGTATATTGACAGCCACCCTGGGCGCGGCTCGCTCAAGGTTCAGGTCAGCGCCGCTAACCGCAGCTTTCCTGTCCAAAACGTTTTTGTTGATGTGGCGGTTATGAGCGACGGAACGCGCTACAGCCTGTATCACGACGTAACCGATGAGTCGGGGATCGTCAATGAGATAGTGCTTCCCGCATGCAGTGCAGCTGAGAACAACAGTCCCGAAACCGCGGGAAAGGACAACACCGTTTATCTTATTTCGGTCTTTCATCCCGCATTCCGCGAGGTGGTGGATTTTCCCGTGACGGTTCAGGACAGGATAGAAACGATTCTGCCCGTTGCTCTCGAACCGCTCAGCGGCGATAAGGAGGGATAAACGTGGCAGCAACTCCCGTTATACCTCAGACGATCACCGTTCACCTCGGACGCCCCAACACACCCGCAGCGAATGTCACCGTACCGTTCACGGAGTATATTAAAAATGTCGCCTCAAATGAAATATATCCGACTTGGCCTGAAAACGCGATTCGCGCGAATATGCTTGCGCAGATAACCTTTGCCCTAAACCGCGTTTACACCGAGTATTACCGCAGCCGTGGCTATGATTTCGATATTACGGACAACACCTCAATCGACCAGAAATTTGTGTACGGCGGCGAGATTTACGACAATATAAGCCGCATTGCCGACGAGATATTTAACAACTATATCGTGCGCACCGGCAGCATCGCGCCGCTTTATGCACAGTTCTGCGACGGTTATACGACCTACTGCAACGGGCTTTCACAGTGGGGGACCGTGACGCTCGCAAATCAGGGCATGACTCCGCTTCAAATTCTCAGATACTATTACGGCGACGATATCAGCATTGTTTACAACGCCGATGTCGGCGGCAATACCGAATCTTATCCCGGCGTTGCGCTGCGTCGCGGTTCCTTCGGCGACGATGTGCTGACAATTAAGCGCGAGCTTAACCGCATAGCAAAAAACTACCCCGCCATTCCCACGGTGAACGGCAATACTGGCGTTTACGATTTGGAAACGGAAGAAGCCGTCAAAGCGTTCCAAACGATTTTTAACCTTGACCCCGACGGAGTTGTTGGAAAGGCGACGTGGTATAAAATCAAGCAGATTTTTGCCGGTGTAAAGCGTCTCTCGGAGATAACGGGCGAGGGTCTGACCCTGTCCGAGATCGAAAAGCGATACACTCGGGAAATGAGTATAGGTGCGCGCGGAGTTGATGTGGAGGCACTTCAATACTATCTTGCGTTTTTGGGCTATTTCTATCCCGATCTTCCGCCTATCCCCATTACGGGATATTTCGGAGAAATGACGCGCGACGCCGTCTACACCTTTCAGAACAACTACGGTCTGCCTGTGACGGGCGTGGTGGATGCAAATGTTTTTCACGAGATAGAGCAGGCGTATCTCGCCGCTGTCAGGGATTTGCCGCCGAGCTATCAGAGCGCCATAGGCGAACCGTATCCGGGCAGATTTATCGTAGAGGGCGACAGGGGAGAGAGCGTGAGGATAATTCAAAGATATCTCAACGTTGTTTCACAGTCTAATCCCACGATACCGATGATCGCGGTTGACGGAATATTCGGACCGCGCACCAAAGCGGCTGTAACGGCGTTTCAGCGCTCACTCGGCATAGAACAAAACGGTGCGGTCGGGCCTGCTGAATGGGCGGAGCTTGTTATCAGGGGCAATCAGCTTTAGTATAATTCCAATATAGAAATATATCAGCAGCACATCTGTGTTCGCAGGCGGGCGAGAAGCTTCTTTTCAAGGCGGCTTACCTGAACCTGAGAGATGTTCAGTATTCCCGCTGTTTCGGTTTGAGTTTTATTTTTATAATATCTCAGAATGATCAACTTCCTGTCCCTGTCATCAAGCTCGCCGATTGCTTGGCGCAGGCTAAGGCGTTCGGTGATCTCATCCTGAATATCGGGAGCCGAAGCCCCGTCAAGGGCTCCTTCTCCATTGTCGCCGGCGTTGACGGACAGAGGAATAAGGCTGCTTCCGACGGCTTCGGCAATTTTTTCCGCGCTGACATTCAGTCTTTCGGCGAGCTCCGACACGCTCGGCTCCGTTCCGTTCTTTTCGGTCAGTTCACTGTTGAGTCTTGTGATTTTCAGCGAGAGTTCTCTGACCGAGCGGCTGACCTTTACCGCGCCGCCGTCGCGGAACAGCCTTTTTATCTCACCTGCGATAACGGGAAAAGCATAGGTTGAAAATTTGATCCTGCGCGTTTCGTCAAAGTTGTTCAATGCCTTTGTAAGCCCGAGACAGCCCGCCGCGAACAGCTCTTCGTATTCGATTCCCTTGCCCGAGAAGCGGCGGCAGATCGCGTGAACCAGCCCCATATGCTGCTCGGCGGAAACATCACGTTCAGTCATCGGCTCCAATCTGCTTTTCAAGCGTGACGGTCGTGCCCTTGCCGGGAACGGATTTGACCCGAACCCTGTCGCAAAAGCTCTGCATGACTGCAAAGCCCAGCCCCGCGCGTTCCTCATCAGCTGCGGTCGTGAAAAGCGGCTTCATCGCCTGCTCAACATCAGCTATTCCGCAGCCTGTGTCGCGGATCTTGATTATAACTCTGTTGTCCTCCCTGATCGTGCCGCTTATGTAGATCGTGCCGTCCTGCCGTCTGTAGCCATGTACGATGCAGTTTGTTACCGCCTCGGAAACGGCGGTTTTTAAATCACTCAGCTCGTTAACGGTGGGGTCAAGATTCATTATAAACGCCGACACAGCGGTGCGCGCGAACGCTTCATTACAGCTTTTAGACGGAAAGCTCAGCTTCATTTTATTTAAGGTCTTCATCTCAGCACCCCCAGCGTTTCAAGTCCCGACATCGCGAAAATCCTGTAGATAATGTCGGAGTAGTTTATCACTCGGAGCGAGCCGCCTAACAGCTTCATTTGGCGGTACCTGCCCATAACAAGCCCCACGCCCGACGAGTCCATAAAGCTGACTCCGCCGAAATCGAGGCAGAGCAGGCGGGGCTTTACCTCCTGCGCCATGCCGTCCACGGTCGAGCGTATCCGCGCCGCGCTGTCGTGGTCGATTTCGCCGGATATGTAGGCGGTGAGCACGTCGTTGTTATATTTTGTTTCAACCATTTTTTACATCCTTTCAACTTGGAGCGTTAATTTTTTAAAACATCTCTCAATGGCGGAAAGAAGTTTATAATAAAAAAATCACGCTGTACTAATCATAACTTAGTATAGCGTGAAAAATTTGTTTTATTCTGTAGTCTGATTAAATTTTTCGATAATGTACGGGCGGATCTCCCCGGCTAAGTAAAGCGAGCCGCAGATAATTACAGCGCCGTTGTTATTTTTCGCGGCTTCAAAAGCCAATTCAAACGCAGCCGGCGGTGAGTCGCAGGCTTCCGCGTCGGTCTGTGAAGCGCGGTATTTTTTGGCGAGCGATTCGGCGTCGAGGGCTCGGGGGTTGTTGATGGGAGCGGTGAATACTTTTTTGAAAACTCCCTTCAACAGCTTAACCGAGCAGTCAACATCCTTGTCGGCGAGCATTCCCGAAACGCCGAAAACGGGAACGTCAGGTAAAAAGCTTACTATTGATTCTTTCAGCGCCGCCGTTCCGTCGGGATTGTGCGCACCGTCGAGCAGCACAACAGGCTCTTTATGAAGAAGCTCCAGACGTGCAGGGTTTTCAGCCGCCTCCAAGCCCTCCATGAATGCTTCATCGCTGATCGAAAGAATCTTCTTTTTTCTTAAATAGAATAATACTGACAGAGCCGTGACCGCGTTTTCGATTTGGTGCTTGCCTGCGAGTTTAATATAGCAAGAAATATTGTCCGCCGTGAATCTGCTGCCTTCAAGCGTCATTTCTTCGAGCTCGACTTTGATATTGCTGCTCTTTATGAGCGGAACGTTCATTCTCTCGGCGGTTTCCTCGATCACCGCCATAGCTTCAACGCATTGGCGCGAGGTGAACACAGCCGAACCGTTTTTAATGATACCGCATTTTTGAGCGGCGATCTCCTCGATAGTTTCTCCCAGCACTGCGGTGTGGTCAAGTCCTATCGATGTTATCACCGCGCCTAAGGGCGGCTCAATGACGTTTGTGCAATCGAGCAGACCGCCCATTCCCGTTTCAAGCACTACGATATCGCAGCCCGCCCGGGCGTGAATGTAAAACTGCAAAGCGTTTACATACTCAAATTCGGTTATGATGATTCCTTCCTTGCGAAGTTCTTCAATAACGGGAAAGGTTTTCTCGACCGCGTCGGTGAGAGTTTCCTTTGAAATCATTTCGTTGTTGATTTGGATACGCTCACGGAAGTCGGTTATATACGGCGAGATGAACAGCCCCGTTTTGTAGTCCGCCGCAGTCAGCACCGATGAAAGCACCGCGCAAACGGAGCCTTTGCCGTTTGTTCCCGCGACGTGGATATATCTCAGTTTGTCCTGCGGATTGTCAAGCCTGCGCAGCAGCTCACGCATACGGTCAAGACCCGGGCGCGAACCGAAGGTCAGAAGCGAGTGGATTTTTTCAAGCGCGGTCTCGTAAGTCATCAAATCAGCTCCCTGTATATTTCATTTTTCTTAAAGCCTGTCGCGGCGGCTGCCTGCTTTGCGGCTTCGGTCGTTTTTTCGCCGTCAGCTATGAGCTCCTTTGCAAATGCAACGGCGTCTTGCAGAGTATATTTCTTTTCTTCCTCGCGCGCGCCCTCAAGCACAAGCACGATTTCACCTTTTATGCTGCCGTCGGAAAGCTGCTCGGCGGCAGCGCGTGTGGTGGTGCGAATGACTTCCTCATGGATTTTCGTGAGCTCGCGCACGATGCTCAGTCTGCGGTCGCCGAACGCATCGTAAAAATCGCGCAGGGTCACGGGGAGCTTGTGCGGCGCTTCATAAAAAATCATGGTGCGCTTTTCGTGAAGAAGGCTTTGCAGATGCTCGCTGCGGCTTTTTTTGTTCACGCTGAGAAAGCCTTCAAATGTGAACCGTCCCGTATCCAGCCCCGAAACCGCGAGAGCCGAAACGACCGCGCTCGGTCCCGGAACAACAACGGTCTTGATTCCGCGCACGGCGCAAAGCTTTATCAGATCCTCTCCCGGATCCGAAATACACGGCATACCCGCGTCGGTGACAACGGCGCAGTTTTCGCCCTGCTCAATTCGTTTGCAGATCATTTCTCCGCGCTCGCGCTTGTTGTGCTCATAATAGCTCACCATCGGCTTTTTTATCCCCAAATGATTCAGAAGCTTGAGCGTAACTCTGGTGTCCTCGGCAGCGATAAAATCGACCTCAGACAGAGTTTGAGCGGCACGCGGCGACAGATCGGAAAGATTGCCTATCGGCGTTCCCGTAACATATAAAATTCCAGACATATTTATATCCTTATATTTGTTGTTCTAAGATTTATAGTTTCCGTAGATTTCAAGCATTTCCTTTGAAAAGCCGCCGCTGTCGTCTTCTATGAAAAGCGTCGGAAGCACGTCAAGAAAGCCTCTTTTGCCTCCGCGTCTTCCTTCAAGCAAAAACAGCTTCGGCGCTTTGTCACGTCGCTGCTGAACGAGCCGCAGACGCTTAGGCTCGATTCCGAACTCGCGCATACTTTCCGTTGCGTCCGCTAAACGTTCGGGGCGCTGGCACAAAAACAGCTTTCCTCCGAATTGAAGCAGCTTTGACGCCGCCTGACAAACGTCGGACAGCGAGCACTCGGTTTCGTGGCGTGCGATCTGCTTTGCCTCGGCAGGGTTTTGAAGTCCCGTGCCAGTCGGCTTGTAGGGAGGATTGCAGGCTACCGCGTCAAACGCGCCGAACGGCAGCACGCCTTTCAGATCCTTTAAATCGGCGTTATAAACCGTCAGCCTGTCTTCGAGATGATTGTGCGCTATGCTTTCGCTCAGCAGGCGGCACGCGTCCTCTTGGATTTCCACAGCGGCGATATTTAGCCTTGGTTCGTGTTTGAGCCAGAGCAGCGGAATAGTGCCGCAGCCCGTTCCGAGATCGGCGCAGAGCTTCGCGCCCTGCTGCTTTGAAAAGTCCGCGAGCAATATAGTATCTGTTGAAAAGTGATAGCTCCGCGAAACAAATATTTCCATGCCGCCGCCTAAAGGTTCAAGATGAATGTTTTCCATATTCTCTCCGTAAAAATGTGTTGCCTTTATTATACAATAGGTGAGAGGATACCGCAAGAGGTATTTGCAATATGAGGTTGGGAAAAATACTTTGAAAATGCAGCCTTGCTGCTATTCACGCGCTGTAAGCGCAATTCATTACACAGTAAATTTATGTTGCGAAAGCAACAATTCATTCTTGTATCAAGCTTTACGTCATTAATTAAGTTAGAGATACAATCAAGCGTTTGTACTGTGATTGAATTGTCATTCGGACATGAATCGGCTTTGCCGTGAATTGCCGCTATGCGGCATGAATAGAGCGCGGCAGCGCTCATGCTTTATCGCAGCGCTCATGCTTTGTACAATCCGGTTGCCCTGTGCTAACTAAGAGGCAAAAAAGGCGGCAAGGTCGAACCTTGCCGCCTGTTCGGATTTTTCTTGACCTGAATCAGCCTTCGTTGGGAGCGCCTACGGGGCAAACATCGGCACAAGAGCCGCAGTCTACACAAGCGTCAGCGTCGATAACGTACTTGCCGTCACCCTCGGAAATAGCCGAGCAAGGACATTCATCTGCACAAGCACCGCACATGATGCATTCGTCATTAATTACATATGCCATGGATTGAATACCTCCTTATTTGATTAATTAAAGTATAGCACAAATAAAAAATTTTTCAAGTAATTTATTGATTTTTTGTGAATTAATATTATTATTTTTCGTTATTTGATACTTCTCTGTTCCGCTGTTGATGAGTGCTTGGAAAGATTGACGTTCCAAAAGACGGGCGTGAGTGCCCAACGGCGCTCATTCCAAGCCGCCCAACTGTTCGAGCTCCTTTTTGTTGACCCTGATATATCCGTCCTTAACCAGCTTGCACTGGCGCACGGTGTAGGTTTTGGGCGCTACGTCGGCGGGCGCGTTGTCGAGCTTCACCTTTAGCGTGCGGGCGATGAGATTGTTCTCCACAACGAGTCCTCTGCCATCGGGGGTGTTTACTATAGCCCCGACCTTCGGAGTGTGCTTTAACAGGTCGGTGTATGCCTCCTGCTCGTATTTCAGGCAGCACATCAGTCTGCCGCAGGTTCCCGAGATTTTGACGGGGGAGAGGGACAATCCCTGCTCCTTTGCCATTTTGATCGAAACGGGTTGGAACTCGCCCATAAAGCGGTTGCAGCAGAACGGTCTGCCGCAGATTCCCAAACCGCCGAGCATTTTTGCCTCGTCGCGGACGCCGATCTGTCTCAGCTCGATACGCGTGCGGAACACGGAAGCCAGATCCTTTACGAGTGCACGGAAGTCAACCCTGCCGTCAGCGGTAAAATAAAATATTATCTTGCTGTTATCAAAGGTATATTCCACGTTCACAAGCTTCATTTTCAGCCCGTGGGCGGCAATTTTCTGTTCGCAGATCTTGCGAGCCTGCTTTTCCTTTATGCGGTTTTCAGCCACGTGGTTCAGGTCTTTTTCGGTCGCAATGCGAATAAGCGGCTTCAAAGGGTGATTCAGGCTTTCGTTGCTCATTTCCTTGTTAGTCATAGCCACTTCGCCGCACTCCAGACCGCGAGCGGTCTCGACAATGACCATCTCGCCGACGTGCAGCTCATTTCCGAGCGGGTCAAAGTAATAAACCTTGCCTACATCTTTAAATCTTACGCCAATTACCTCTGCCATGTTATCCTCCTGAATTCTCCGCACATTCGGGTTGTGAGGAGATTGATATTTGCGTTTTGTTTTATATTTACGGAAGAGCTGTCGCACAGCTCGATCATTTCTATCAGTTTGCTTTTTGTAAGCCTCCCGGCAAGCTTTAGGGCGGCTTCTTCGTCGGTTCTCGCTTCTCCTCCCGAAAGGACCACAAGCGCGTCGCGCAGAATAAGCTTGACCGCCGATAGTATATCGCACGCTTTGTCCTTGTCCGCAAGCGCGTTCAGCGCCTTGAGCAGCGGATATTCGCGGTTTTCCGTTATTGAGCCTGCGATATCCCGCGCCGCCGCCAAAATCTCTCCGTCAAGCGCTTTATCGCCCTTTAGCCTTATCACCGTAAAACGCGATAAAATCGTGTCGAGCAGGCTTTGAGCGCTGCGGCACAGAAGAATGAAGAAAACGTTGGGCGGCGGTTCCTCCGAAAGCTTTAAAAAGGTGTTCTGAGCCTGAACCGATAACCGCTCGTCGCAGTTTTCAAATATATATGCCTTCGCGTTCGCCTCGTTTGGAAGAATGTATGCGTCTTGGATTAGAGCGCGCATTTGCTCCACGGTGTAAACGGTTTTTTTAGCTTGCAGCGTTAAATATGTCACGTCGGGATGCGCCCTGTTCCTTGCGTTCAGGCAGTTTTTGCACTCTCCGCAGGGCTTTTCATCTCTGTCGCACAAGGCGTACATCGAAAGAAATACCGCCGCCTGCATAGCCTTCTCCGCGTCGGGGCTTTCAATTATCATGGCGTGAGGGACGCGAGAGGCGCGGTCAAGCTCTTCAAGCAGGCTGCGCGTGTCGTCGTCAAATGAAAATCCGTTAAAATTCACGCGCTCACCTTCTGCCAAGCTTAACAATGTTCGTGATGATCTCGCCCTTGTCGGTGATGTCGATATAGCCGTAAGACGCGCCGTAGCCGCAGCAGCTTCCGGGGTTCATAATATGCAGACCTTCGTAATAGTCGGTCACAGCCTGATGTGTGTGACCGAACAGAAGAATGTCGGCGTTTTGCTCGCGCGCGGCTTCAATAAGGTTGATAAAAGTAAATTTCGCGTTATACAAATGTCCGTGGGTAATGAAGATCCGCTTGCCGCCGACCTCAGCTATTTCCGTTGAGGGCAGCTTGCTTGACCAGTCGCAGTTGCCGCGGACTCCGATTACCGTTTTATCCGGGAGAGATTGCTTTAAAAAAGTATACTGCTCCGACCCGTCGCCGCAAAAGATGATAACCTCTGCATTCGGCTGAGCGTCAAGAGCGTGCTTAAGTGAGAAGAAATCGCCGTGTGTGTCGGAAATAACTAAAATACGCATACAAAAACTCCGTTCTGATACAAATTCGGTTAAAACGCGCAAAAGCAATTGAGTATCGGAATAAATTTCGCCTTCGCGCATAGTATGGATTGAGGTGGTTTATATGGCGGATAAATTCAGTGAAAGAAATGAGATATTTGAGAGCCTTTCGCGCGGGCTTAATATGCCGTCGGAGGAAATAGAATCCTCATACCGCACGGGCGACGTAAATAATTTAATGAAAAATCTTGACGGCGAAAAAGCAAAGCAGGTGGAGTCGGTGCTGAGCGACCCCGACAAAGCGCGGGAGCTTCTTGAAAGCCCTGAGGCTCAGGCGCTGCTTAAGCTATTAAACGGACAATAGAGCAATGATGTAAAGGCAACAACAAAACGGATTACTTAGAATTGTAGGGGAGCACCTGCGTGTGCGCCCGGGCGAACACATGGGTTCGCTCCTACGTACTCATTGCGACGTTGGGTTTAGTTGACGATATTGGATAATAGGGTGAAAATATGTCTGAATTACAGGATACCATCAATAAAATAATGAGCAACCCCGAAGCTATGCGGCAGGTGCAGAGCTTGGGAGAAAAGTTAGGTCTTGGGCAGAGCGGCTCTTTCGCTCAGCCCTCTCAGCCTGTTCAGCCCGCTCAGCCGTCCGTTCAGGGAGGCGGCGAGATGATGAGTGCGCTCACAAGGTTAGCTCCGCTTATGAACGCCGCAAAACCGAACGATGAAACTGCGGCACTGCTGAACGCTCTGCGCCCGTTTCTCAGCGGAGAAAAGCTTGAACGCCTGAACAGCGCGCAAAGGCTTATCGGGTTCATTCATATAATTCCGCTATTAAAGGACAGCGGACTGTTTTTTTAGCGCTGTATAATTTAGGTTATTAAGGTGATTGAGGTGAAATATGCCGGGATTTGAGGAGGAAGCGCTTGAACGCGCCAGAAAAATGTCACAGAACCGCCGCTCCGCGCCGCCGCGTCAGGAGCCGCAGAGGGAAGAGCCTAAAAAGCCCGAGCCGCCGAAGCCTGTTGAGCCGCAAAATGAGCCGCCGGTTCATCATCAGCCAAAACCGCCCGCAGAGCCGCCGAAGCCGAATATGCTTGAAGCGCTCTTAAAAGACAAGGAAACGAGCCTAATATTGACTTTGCTTCTGCTCCTGATGGACGAGAAAAACGACCCGTCGCTCCTTTTCGCGCTGATGTATATGCTTATGTGAGGAGTGTGGAGTGTGGAGAGTGGAGTTAATGTCGTCGCTCCGCTTAAAGCGTGGGAAGATTAATTTTGCTGAAAATCAACAGTCAGAATCGCGAACTGACAGTCGGCTCAGCCGACCGCTCCTGATTTATAATGCTGTGTGTTCGTTTGGAAAAGTTCATCTTGCGCTGCGGCGCAGGAAAACAAAGCATTTATTTATAGAAAACGATTGCTATACTTGTTTGCTATGCTTGTTTATCTGATCTGTCCTTCACCGCGGATTATAAACTTCATGCTTGTAAGCTCATTCAGACCCATGGGTCCTCTTGCGTGGAGCTTTTGGGTTGAAATGCCGATTTCGGCTCCGAGTCCGAATTCTCCGCCGTCTGTGAATCTTGTGGAGGCGTTGACATAGACTGCGGCGGAATCGACGCAGGCGGTGAAGCGGTTGGCGGCGCTGTATTCGCTTGTTACTATACATTCGCTGTGACCTGTGCTGTACTTCGCGATGTGGTCGAGCGCGGCGTCAAGGCTGTCAACAACTTTTACAGCGAGAATATAATCCAAAAATTCTACGGCGTAATCGTTCTCTGTGGCAGGGATAACGGAGTCGCCCAAAAGCTCTCTCGTTTTTTCGCAGCCGCGGATCTCAACATTCTTTTTGTCGAGAGCTGCTTTTATAGCGGGCAGAGCTTCGGGGGCGATGTCCTTGTGGACAAGTACGGTCTCGATCGCGTTGCACACCGAAGGACGTGAGGTCTTTGCGTTGTAAACGATGTCGGTAGCCATTTGGATATTGGCGCTCGCGTCAACATAAACATGGCAGTTGCCCACGCCCGTTTCAATTACGGGAACCTTCGCGTTTGCAACGACGCTTTTGATAAGTCCCGCTCCGCCTCTGGGAATAAGCACGTCAAGGTAGTCGCTGAGCTGCATAAGCTCGGTCGCGCTCTGACGGGTAGTATCGGTCACAAGAGCCACGCAGTCGCGCGGAAGTCCCGCAGACTCTATCGCGTCGCGCATGACCGCTGTTATAGCCATGTTTGAGTTGATGGCTTCTTTTCCTCCGCGGAGAATGACCGCGCTGCCCGCTTTAAGACAAAGAGCGGCGGCGTCGGAGGTTACGTTGGGACGAGCTTCGTAGATGATTCCGATAACGCCCATGGGGACGGTGATTTTTTCAATTTTCAGACCGTTTTTGAGCGTTCTTCCCTCGATGACTCTGCCGATGGGGTCGGGCTGAGCCGCAACCTGTGAAACGCCCTCAGCCATGCCGAGAATGCGGCCTTCGTCGAGCTTGAGGCGGTCAAGTAGGGATTCACTCAATCCCGCAGCCTTGCCGTTTTCGATATCCGCTTCGTTTGCCTTGATTATTTCTGAGGCGTTTTCTTTGAGCGCTTTAGCGATCGCTAAAAGAGCCTCGTCCTTTTTTGCTCCTGCATTCATAAGAACGCGCGCGGCGTGTTTTGCGTTTGAGCCCATCATTTCAAGCTGTGTCATGTTGTTTGTTCTTCCTTTCGTATCTTTTGATTATGTTTCTTTTAATTATGTTTTATTGCTTTTAAAGAATTATCGTTGCGCCAAAAATTTGGTGCCCGGGGTTTTTCCCTCAAAAATATCGTATATTTGCTTTGGATTGTTGCCGTTCATAACATGAACCTCTATCCCGCGTTTTGTTGCGTAGTCAGCCGCCTGAAGCTTTGTTATCATGCCGCCCGTGCCTCGGTTTGAGCCTGTTCCGGCAGCCATATCTAAAATCGTCTTGTTGATTTTTGTCACAACGTCAAGCTTTTTCGCGTTGAGGTTGACGCGCGGATTGGAGTCGTATAGCCCGTCGATATCGGTCAGTATAACAAGCCTGTCGGCGTTTATGATGTGTGAAACGATCGCCGAAAGCATATCGTTGTCGCCGAAATTGTTTCCTTCGAGCTCGTCGATAGACACCGTGTCGTTCTCGTTGATGATCGGGATTATGCCCATATTCAGGAGCTCGTCGATTGTGTTATTGATGTTGCGGCGCTTTTTCTCGGTTTCAACTGCGTCGGCTGTCAGCAAGATCTGAGCTACCGAGTGGTTGTATTCTCCGAAAATTTTGTCGTACATAAACATAAGCTCGCACTGACCGATAGCAGCCAAAGCCTGCTTCTTTTTTGTTTCGGCGGGGCGTTTGGAGATTCCTGTTTTTCCCATTCCCACTCCGATAGCGCCGGAGGAAACAAGCATTATGTTCTCTCCGCTGTTCTGCAAATCGGCAAGCACCTTGCACAGCGACTCAACGCGCCTGTAATTAACTTTTCCGTTCTCATAGGTGAGGGTAGAGGTGCCCACCTTTATAACGGTTTTTTGATTTTCCATAGATGCACCTGTCTTTACACAAAAATCCAAACTATATTATAGCACAACATATAAAAAACTTCAAGCTATAAACAAAAACTGTATATCAATTATGCATGAAACTATGAATAAAACTATACATGAAACAAAAGCGCATTTACAGCGGCAGGGGAGTGCGCTGCTGTAGGGGAGTGCGCTGCTGTAGGGGAGTGTGCTGCTGTAAATTATAAAAAAGTTAAGAGCAAGGCTTTTGCACCCTGCTCTTTATGAATTGTCAGTCGTTTTTGACCGGATAATTTTGTTTATCTTTCGGCAGAATTATAACTGCCGTGGTTCCCTCGCCGACCGTGCTTTCGATTTTTACCTCGCCGCCGCACATTCCGTTTATCCTTCGCCTTGTGTTCTCCATGCCGACGTGTGAGCGGCCGTTATCCTTTCTTTCGGCTGAAACGTCAAAGCCGACGCCGTCATCGGAGATTATCACTTCAAAGGCTGTGTCCGTCTCGCGTGTGGCTATCGTCACCGTTCCGCCTTTTTTCTTCATTCCGACTCCGTGCTTTACGGCGTTTTCTACCAAGGGCTGTATGGAGAGCTGAGGAAGAACAAAGTCGGTCGTCTGAATATCATATTCGATATTGAGCTTGTTTCCGAAGCGAAGCTTTTCAATATATAAATACTTTTTCAAATGCTCAAGCTCCCGTGAGAACGGAACAGGAGCGGCTTGCTTTAAAGAATCCATGTTGCCGCGAAGATATTTCGCAAAGGTCACGGTTGCTTCCTGAGCCGTGTCTGGGTCGATCGTGCACATCATGGCTATCGAGGTCAGGGCGTTGTACATAAAGTGCGGCTGGATCTGGCTCACCATAATGCCAACCTTCGCTTCATACAGCTCCTTCTGCATTTTCTCATAGCGTATAGTGTTGAGGTATTGCTGGCGCAAAGCGAGAATAAACCCGACGATCTGCACGATCATCGTTACTGTCAATCCGAAATTGAAATAATGCGAGCCTGCGAGGTGGGTGAAATGGTCGATTATGTCGAGCGTTACCGTAAGCAGAAGCGGCACCCACGATAGCAAAAAGAAGAGACCATTGCGGTTTCCCTTGGTTTCAAGGCTGAGCAGCACGACCATAACAATGATACAGACAGCGGTTATAATATTCAAATATATCGAAGTTGCGATCAGATCGGTCACGGCGCAAAGGTGAAGAATGTAAACGGTGACAACGCAGCACAGATAAACCAACGAAGTGATGTTGGCAAAAACGCGCGAGTTCTTCCTTTGCATATTGGATTTGAAATAAAACAGGATCACGGTGACAAAGCAGTATTCGGTTATTTTATCGATCATCATGCAGACGGTGGGATCGACGATCCAAACGTTAAGATATCCGCTTGTAATCTGCATTATCATATACAGCCCCCAGAAGAAGCTGAGCAGACCGAAGGTGAGGAACCTGTAATCGACTCTTCCGAGAATAAAACCCGCAGCGGGGAAGAAGAACAGCCCGAAAAAGCACACTAACGAGAACAGCATCACAGGAAGCAGGGTTTCATAGAAGAAGCGCAGGTATAAGCCGTTTTCGGTACTGACTGTGAAATCTATGCAATCGCTAAAGCTCTCAAGCGCGAATTCATACGGATATTCAACCTCAAAAATCATCTCGGAATTTTCCGGTACGCCTTTGAATTTAAAGAATTCAAGGCTGACAGATCTGACATTATATCCCGGAGTGTTCGGCATATCAAGAGCCATGGGTCTGTCGGATCTGAGATGCTCATATGAAATCTTTGAGTTTTCAAAATTATAGTCGGAGATTATTGTTCCGTCGCTTGATTTAAGCGTGTACCAAACATTTTTCGAGGAAATGCTGAAGCTTCTGTAAAGCGTTGTGATCATCGGCGCAATCTTGCCCTTAAAAACGATCTTGTGAAAATGGTCGCCGATGGGTTTGTTTGTATCGATCGGCTGCCATTCACCGCCGTCAACGGAATACTCGCCTTCCAAAAACATATCGGACGTTTCAAAAATATCCAAACCGATATAATATCGCACACAGTTCCACACAGCGGTCGCAAATGTCAGTAGTACAATGCCGACGGCAACCGCTGTCAGGATCTTGCTTCCGAGTATCCTTTTCATTTTCCTGCCTCCCGTGATATCCTTAATGAACCGCTGGTTAATTCACGCCTAACGGCAGCGCACGCAACTCGCTTGCCTCTTTTCCGTAAGACTGAAAAAAACCATCGCTCCAAATTACGCACCCGAATTAATCAGTGTGTCCCTACAGATTTGCTTCCTTACATTAATTATAACGCAGCCGCTGCGGATTGAAAAGGCTTGAAAGAAAAAAATATTTGTAAAATAGCTGCTGCGGTATTGACTCATTCACTAAATTGATTTATCCTCCTACCTTTGACACCCTTACCTCAAAAAGCAGCGCAAAACGCGAATATAATGCGAGCTTTTGCGCTGTATAGCTTCGTTTTGAGGAGTAGTATTTTTTGCTTTTTTGCTTGATTCCTTTACTTGTGGAGATGAATTAAAAGTTTGTGAGAAAGCCGATGTTTGGTTTTCGGTTAAGATGATTGATTCGCAATGATTAAATTTTCACCTTGACATCCAAAAAAACAGATGCTATAATAGGCAGCAAATTACGGAGGGACGATATCATGTTGTATTTTGTATCCAACAGAATCAATCATCCGCAAGCCAAAGTCAGATCAGGCGATTGGCTTAGTTTGTTGCGCGCGTAATTTTTTGGATTTATCGGCAAACGGTCAGTGGCTTGAAAAGCTTCTGGCCGTTTTATATTTTTGAAAGGAGTGAGTAATTATGCAGGAACAGTCATTATATCACCAAGAAAATGAAGAAAACCAACAACAAAAAATGAAGCATCAAAAGGGAGAAAACTATGAAAGCAATAGACAAATCTGTTCCGGCATATTACGAAGCCGGACGGGAATACCACCGATTGAGAAAAGACATTGGCTTAATTGAATTTGAGCGCACAAAAGAAATCATGCTTGAACATCTGCCGAATCCGCCCGCCGTCATTTACGACATCGGCGGCGCTTACGGAGAATATGCGTGGTGGCTGGCTCATCTCGGCTACGAGGTGCATCTTTTTGATTTATCCGAAACCAACATCAGGCTGAGCCGGGAGCTTGCCGCGGAATATCCGGACTGTTCACTCGCCGCAAGCGAGGTGTGCGACGCGCGAAACGTTCCGAGAGACGATCACAGCGCGGACGCGGTTTTGTTGATGGGACCGCTCTATCACATTACCGACTATGACGAGCGGATTAAAGCCATAAAAGAGAGCTGTCGCTTGCTGAAAAATAACGGCGTGCTCTTTACGGCGGCTTTAACGCCGTTTTCGGTTTTGCTGGACAAAATCACCGTTTACGCGCCAAACGGCGGCAAAAGCTATTTGGAAGACCCGCGATTCTTGGCAATGGTGGAGCGTGAGTTGAAGGACGGCTGTCACAACAACCCGAACAGGGAAGTATATGAGGGCTTGGGCAGCGCTTATTTGCACACGGCAAAAGCCTTAAAGTCCGAGTTAAAAGACGGCGGCTTTTTTGATTCCGTTGTTCACGGTGTCATGGGCGGTGCGTGGCTTGCCCGTGATATTGACGGGCTGTGGAAAAACGAGGTCTCGCGCAACGCGCTGATGAACACCGTGCGGCTGCTGGACACAAATGAAGAAATCATAGGATTATCGGGACATCTGCTGGCGGTGTCGAGAGCATGACGCGGTTTGTGTTGCGCTCCGTTTGGATTCGTGGTAAAATACTGATGTAACAAATTAAGTATAGGTGTGAATCATGTATCAATATTTGCTTTTTGATTTGGACGGAACTCTGACCGATCCCGGGCTTGGCATTACCAACTCCGTGATGTATGCGCTGCACAAATTTAATATTGATGTATCGGATCGGTCGAAGTTATATCCGTTTATCGGACCGCCCTTGAAAGAGTCTTTCAGATCATTTTACGGTTTTTCCGATGAACAATGTGAACGTGCGGTTCAATATTATCGGGAATATTTTAAGAAATCGGGGATGTATGAAAATAAGGTTTATGACGGAATACACGATCTGCTGACACGATTAAAAACAAACGGGAAAACGCTTATTGTTGCGACATCAAAACCGGAAGTGTTTGCGTTTGAGATTTTGCGGCATTTTGATTTATACAAATATTTCGATTTTGCGGCGGGCGCTACCATGAATGACGTCCGCAATCAAAAAGCGGATATTATCAGATATGCTTTGGGATCCTGCGGCATTACCGCGAAATCATCGGCGATCATGATCGGCGACAGAAAACATGATATTATCGGCGCAAAAGAAAACGGATTGGATTCTGTCGGCATTTTGTACGGTTACGGAACTTATGATGAATTAAAAAACGCCGGTGCAACATTTATTGCCGCTGAGCCTGCGGATATTTGGAATGAGGTGTTTTAATTGATCGTCAGAGAAAACAAAGAAGCTGAATTGAGCAAATTGCTTGAGCTATACACCCATCTGCATGAATCGGGTGTGCCGGAGAACAGCGAACATCTGCAAAAAACGTGGGAGATCATCTGCAATGACAAGAACCATCATATCATCGTCTGCGAGGTTGACGGAAAGCTCGTTTCATCATGTGTGTGCGTGATCATTCCTAACCTGACGCGCAATATCCGCCCGTATGCTTTTATTGAAAACGTTGTCACGCACACCGATCACAGAGGAAAGGGTTACGCCACTGCCTGCCTGAAATATGCGAAAGATTTGGCTGTGGAGGCAGGTTGCTATAAGATGATGTTGCTGACCGGCTCCAAGAGCGCCGACACGCTTGATTTCTATAAAAAAGCAGGCTATAACTGCACCGATAAAACGGCATTTATACAATGGCTGTATGACTGACTATGTGTGCCGCACGACATCGGTTGAGAACGCAGTGAAAATTTTAGATTGCGGAAGTCTGCTGTCTCCCGTTTCTGCGCGTAAGATGAGCTCCGAGAAACTGAGAATGGAGAGCAGAAACGCCGCGAACGACCCTGTGTAGCGCAAATTCTGATTTAGTGACAAAATTTTCGGAGGGATAATGTGAAAAAGCTTGCAATATTGTTTATCGCGATAATTATGTTGCTGTCGGGTTGTTCCGCCCCCCAAAGCAGTACAAACGCTTCCTATACGCAAATCACGCAGGAGGAAGCAAAGGTTATGATGGGTAAAAATGACGGGCACATTATCGTAGACGTGCGCCGTCAGGATGAATACGACACAGGGCATATTCCCGGCGCCGTTCTGATCCCGAACGAATCCATCACCGACAAGCAGCCTAAGGAGTTGCCCGACCTTGATCAGATCATTCTGGTGTATTGCCGCAGCGGACGCCGCAGCAAAGAGGCTGCGCAGAAGCTGGCGGACATGGGATATACCAACGTCTACGAATTCGGCGGTATCATCGACCGGACGGGAGAGACTGTGATGAACGAAACGGAAACGACACAAACCGCAAGCGCAACGCCGGTATTGGTGATAAAAGCAAACGGCAAGGTGTTTTACGCAAATTTGGAAGACAACGCCTCGGCAAAGGCGTTTATCGAAAAGCTGAGCTCGCAGGAGATAACGCTTAATTTGCACGATTACGGAAACTTTGAAAAAGTGGGCGATCTTCCGTGGGAGTTGCCGCGAAACGACGAACAGATCACCACTGAGCCGGGAGAAATTATTCTGTACCAAGGCAATCAGCTGACGGTTTATTACGATGAGAAAACTTGGAGCTTTACGCGTATCGCCAAAATCGGCAACACCTCAAAAGAGGAGCTTTTGTCGGCTTTCGGTGAAGGCGACGTGAGCATAACGATGAATCTGGAATGGAGTGAGTGATATGATTATCAGAAAATTTCGTGTAGATGACGCTGAAAGAGTCTCGGCAGTGATTATTCAAACCCTGAAAACCTCCAATAGCAAGGACTATTCCGCCGAAAATATCGGCGTGTTGGAAAAGAAAATGCAGCCTTCCGGTGTCCTCGAACGTGCCGGCTGGACGCATTTTTATGTTGCCGAGGAAGGCGGCGACATCATCGGATGCGGCGCGATCGGACCTTATTGGGGCAACGAGACGGAGAGCAGCCTGTTCAATATCTTTGTTCTGCCCGAATATCAGGGAAAAGGCGTCGGCAGAAAAATCATCGAAACGCTTGAGAGGGACGAATATTTCCTCAGAGCAAAGCGCGTTGAGGTTCCCGCGTCGATCACAGGGGTGGGATTTTACAGAAAGCTTGGCTATGAATACAAAAACGGCATTGACCGTCCCGACGAGGAGCGGCTGTACCGATTGGAAAAGTTTAGAAATAGCAAACAATGATAAAAGCAAAAAATTAAGGAGTATTGCATATGGAAAACTGTGCTTCGGTCATCGGTTCCATTGTCACCGTGACAGTCGACCGACCGATGGGGAGCGTTCACCCAAAGCATAGGGATATTT
>JBGUPW010000120.1:0-2161 GCA_045130495.1 Ruminococcus sp.
TGGCGATGGACACCGACATTCTCCTGATGGACGAACCGTTCGGCGCGATCGACGCGAAAAACCGCACTATTTTACAGGAGCTTCTGCTTGAGCTGTGGGAGGGCGACGGAACAAGCGCAAGAAAAACCGTTGTGTTTGTCACGCATGATATCGACGAGGCGATTTTACTCTCGGACAAAATCGTGATGATGACCGCGAATCCCGGTCAGGTGTACAGTGAGATCAAGGTTCCCTTCGATCGTCCGCGCAACCGCGCCGAGCTTGTTCAGACGCAGGAGTACAATCAGTTCAGAAATAAGCTGCTTGCGATGTTCTACAGCGACATCGTCAGCAAAATCGGCGGAGACGAGGTGGTGCTGTAATGACAATCAAAAAGAGATATTTCAGAGTTGTTCACGCGCTGTTTATCGTGCTTCTGCTGATCCAGCTCCTGCCCGATAAGCTCAGCGGCGATACCTACGCGCAGTATGTTATATGGTTTGCCGTCGGCGTTGAAGCGCTGCCGCTGCTCGTATCCTCATTTATCAAAAAGCCCGTCGGCTTGAATCTGTTTACGGATATCGTCAGCTTTATCTACGGCTTGCTGATCGCGTGGACGCTGGCTACCGCCAAGTTCAATCTGTTAAAGCCCGCGCTGTTCCCGCCGCCCGGAAAGGTCTTTTGGAGAATGATCGGCGATTACGAAACGATCGTAACCAACATTTTCAGTTCCGTCGGCATCATTTTGCAGGGCTATCTGTTGGCGCTGGTCATAGCGATCCCGCTCGGACTGTTTCTCGGATGGAGCGCGAGACTCGGCAGCGCGGCAACCTACATTTCAAAATTTCTCGGAGCGATCCCGCCGATTGTCTATATCCCTTACGGTATCGCTCTGCTGCCGACCTTCCGTTCGGTCTCGGTATTCGTTATCTTTTTAGCGACCTTCTGGCCTGTGCTCGCAGGCACGATGAGCGGCGTTATGAATGTAGACAAAAAGACGATCGACTCCGCAAAGGTTTTAAATGTCGGAAAATTCACAATGCTGTTTTCCGTCATTCTCCCGGCGTCGCTGCAGCAAATCTTTATCGGCTGCAATCAGGGACTCACCGTGTCGTTCGTACTGCTGACCTCGGCTGAGATGATCGGCGCGCAGAGCGGCTTGGGATATTACATCAAAAACTACTCCGATTTCGGAGACTACACCAGAACGCTTGTCGGACTGATCGTGATCGGCATAGTAATCGTCGCGATCTCATTTGCGTTCAATAAGATACAAAAATACCTGCTTCGCTGGAAGCACTGAAAGGAGGGAGCACAGTGACGGAAATATTATGGCACGGCAGAGGAGGACAGGGAGCCTTCACAGCTGCGAGACTTCTCGGTGACGCTTATTCGCTGAAGGACAACGCCTACGCGCTGGCGTTTCCTTCCTTCGGTCCCGAGCGCAGGGGTGCGCCCATTCGCGCGTTCACAAAGCTCGATACAAAGCCGATCGGCAACCGCAGCGAAACCACAAGATCCAACTACAGTATTTTTCTTGACGATACGCTTTTCAGCGAAAAATCCTTTCGCGAGCTAAAGCAAAACGGAATCATACTTTTAAATACAAAGAAGCATTTCGACGATCCGCGTGTGATCACGCTCGACGGCGACGGCATCGCGGCGCAGATCCTCGGCTTGCCCATTACAAATACGATTCTTTTGGGCGCGTTTGCGGCAGTTTCGGGAGAAATTTCTCTTGTAGAAATAAACGAAGCGATTCGGCAGACCATGCCGCGCCGCCTGCAGGAAAAGAATATAGCCGCCGTCAAAGCGGCATATGAGGAGGTTGTCGCATGAAGCCTTTTCTGAGGGATTTTGTCCCGACCTCATATAAGGATATCCCCGACGCGACCGCTTATGAAGCCGGATATCTCGTCACCAAAAATGCGGGTTGGCGTAACACAAGGCCGGTATTGGACGAAACAAAATGTATCGGCTGTCTGAATTGTTATCTATATTGTCCCGACGGCGTGATTTTCCGCGAGAGCAGTAAGGTAAATATAGATTACGACTTTTGCAAGGGCTGCGGCATTTGCTCTAAGATCTGCAAGCCCGGGGCGATAAAAATGGAGGCGGAAAAGTAATGGCTAAGAAGTTTTTATCGGGCAACGAGGCGTTTGCATACGGCGTCCGCCTTGCG
>JBGUPW010000121.1:0-2407 GCA_045130495.1 Ruminococcus sp.
GATATGAGCCGCATGGTGCAGATATGAACCTTATGACGCTGAAACGAGTGTGTTTTGCCGCGTTCCTCTCCATGCGGCTCATATTAAAATCAAGGTGAGCCGCATGAAAAAACCGCATAGATAAGCCATTTTTATCATGTGGCTCATATAACCGTATGTTCTTAGGAGCCATATGAACCGTAGGTCGAACCGACAATCAGTCCGCGCTTCCGACCGTCGTTTTGTTCATAGGTTTTGTTCCCGCGTTTAAAAATACGATTTTATCCTTTGGTTCGTTGGTGCGTGCACGCCTGCGGTGCCTGTTTCATTACAGTTTGGAAACAGGCGATAATGGTCGCCCCTACAACTATGTTTAAATGCATAACAGACATTTCAAATCAATTTGCAGGGACAGCCCTTGCGGCTGTTCTTGGGCGTTGAATCAAACATTTATGTATACGGTAACGGGCGGACGGGAAAATAACGTCGGTGCAAAGGGAGCCCGCAAGGGGCTCACCTACAATCCCAAGGCAATAAACAGATTATTAAACATTCAATTTTAGGGAGCCTCTAACAATTCCCTACCGCGCATAAACACGGAAACTTTACGGCATAATCTTCCGCACTTCTGCACAACATTGAATTATCAGAGATTCCCTTTATAAATCTAAAACGCGGGCGCAAAATCTATGAACAAATCGACGTTAAGGAGCGCGGACTGCCCTCCCGTGGCAACGGGTTAAAAAATGCTTGACAATCGGGCGCACTTATGCTATAGTATATAAGCCGCATATTGCGGGTTGGGCACAGTTGCGCCCAAAAGCGGGTATCATCACGATATCCCACCCGTGAATAGCGAGACCAATGAAAAGGATTGAAACTATGTACGCAGTGATTCAGACAGGCGGCAAGCAGTACAAGGTAACCAACGACGAGGTTATTTTTATTGAGAAGCTTGACGCTGAGGCAAACGACACCGTGACCTTTGACGTTGTTGCGGTCGGCACAGACGACGGCATCAAGGTAGGCACTCCCTTTGTTGAGGGCGCTAAGGTAACGGCTGAGGTTGTAAAGAACGGTAAGGGCAAGAAAATCAGAGTGGCTACCTACAAGCCCAAGAAGGGTGAAAAGAGAGTCCTCGGACACAGACAGCCTTACACTCAGGTTAAGATCACTTCAATCGAGGCATAATGATCAAGGTGATCTTTACGGTTAAGAACAAAGTTGTAACGGGCTTTGAAATGAGCGGACATTCCGATTATTCGGAGCAGGGCAGCGACATCGTTTGCGCCGCAGTCAGCTCGGCAGCCTATATGACGGCTAACACCATAACGGATGTTATGGAGCTTGATTGTTCTTTAACCGCAGACGACGGATTCATGTCTTTGAATCTGTCGGACAATGAAGCTGAGCAGGCGCAGGTTATCCTGAACGGACTGCTGCTTCATTTAAACGCTCTTTGCGAAGAATACGCAAAATTTATTGATTTAAAAATTTCGGAGGTGTAAGGTATGCTTAAGATTAATATTCAGTTATTCGCTCACAAAAAAGGTATGGGTTCCACCAAGAACGGCCGCGACAGCGAATCAAAGCGTCTGGGCGTAAAGCGCGCTGACGGTCAGAAGGTTCTCGCGGGCAACATTCTTGTTAAGCAGAGAGGAACACACATTCATCCCGGCGCAAACGTTGGCAGAGGCTCTGACGATACTCTGTTCGCGAAGATCGACGGCGTTCTCAAATTCGAGCGCATGGGCAAGGACAGAAAGCGCGCCAGCGTTTATCCCGTTGAGCAGTAAGATTTTTATGAAGAAAGGGTGGGTAAGTTTTACTCGCCCTTTTGTTTTAATGTGGAAAGGCGTGATAATAAATGTTTGTAGATAAAGCTAATATCCGCGTCAAGGCGGGCGACGGCGGTGACGGGGCTGTTGCTTTTCACCGTGAAAAATATGTCGCGGCGGGCGGTCCCGACGGCGGCGACGGCGGAAAGGGCGGCGATATAATTTTTGTCGCCGATACCAACCTTTCCACGCTTGCGGATTTCCGTTATAAAAGAAAATACACGGCAAAGCGCGGTGAAAACGGCAAAGGCGGCAGGTGCAACGGCAAAAACGCCGAAAACCTTGTTATCCGCGTACCCTTCGGCACGGTCGTCAAGGAGGAGAGCACAGGCAGAGTGCTTGCCGATGTTTCCGACAAGGAGCCGCACGTTGTTGCGCGCGGAGGAAAAGGCGGCTGGGGAAATCCCCACTTTGCCACTCCCGTCCGTCAGGTTCCCCGTTTTGCAAAGCCCGGGCTGCCCGGTGAAGAATTTGATATCGTGCTTGAACTTAAGCTTCTTGCGGACGTCGGTCTTGTCGGCTTTCCGAACGTCGGCAAAAGCACGCTCGTAAGCGTTGTGTCTCAGGCAAAGCCCGAAATCGCGAATTAT
>JBGUPW010000122.1:0-2286 GCA_045130495.1 Ruminococcus sp.
CACTCTTTCTTTTGGTTATATGCTGAATTTTTTGTACCTTTGCAGTGCAGAAGAACATCACATATTTATGTCTCAAAACACAAGATCATTCGGTCGCACGGAACTCGCGACGCACTACTTTCCTAACATCCAACCGATGTCAGCCTGGCTGAAATTGAAGGCTCTTTTGATGGAAAATCCCGATTTGGCGCCCCTGGCGCAGTTAAAACGAAGGTCATTTCTACCTTGCGAAGTCAACAAAATTTACCAAGCACTCGGGCAGCCATAACTGCCCGTTTTTCATGCATTTCAGGCTCTTTGACTTTCAGTAGTAAAAAGTCCAATTTTCAATATATGAAAGTCGCATTTTCCTTAGTCCAAAATCCGAGTTTCATTAGCCCTCCAAAAGCATATTATTTGCGTTCCATACTTTGTAAATTATTATTACCAATACCCGTTACAGCGTTACACCGTTACAGTTCAAATTTCCTATTTGCGCTCCCCGAAAATAAATATATATATTATATATATTAAAATATATATAATATATAGAACTAAATCATCTCCATCAATTACCAGATTCCGAACTGTAACGCTGTAACGCTGTAACAGCGAGAGAAGAGCCAAACTCAGTTTGAGCTTTTCCGAGCGCATTCAGTGTCGACGAAGTCAACGCGTAACGCTAAACTGCAAGACATTTTTTGCCGTTTTTTGCCATGCTTTGCAACTTTTTGGGGGTGACATACGTCTAAGGGGTAAAGAATTAACAATTTAAAAAGTAAAATGTATATGAGAAAAATTCTGTTATTAGTAGTGTGTGTGATGACTTTGGCAGCGTGCTCGAACGTTCAAGTCATGGGGTATGAGAAGGTGGATGCAAGTGAGAACATCGTGGCTGAGACGTACAATCTGAAGCCATTCGAGAAGATTGACGTGAAGGGCGTAGCCAACGTGGAGATCATACAGAACGAGGAGAAAAACGGCGTGGTGGAGCTGAAGGCCCCCGACAACTATATCGATCTGTTTAAGTTTGACAGCAAGGACGGACGCCTGGTGATCGACCTGACTAAGAAGGTGAACATTGATGCCAGGAACGTGCTGATCACGGTATATACCTCCGACCTGACAGCTCTGAGCAACAGCGGCGTGTCGCATGTGAGTATGGACAGCCTGGACACAGATAAACTGGAGGTGATCAACTCGGGTGTGGGCGATATCCAGATTGGCGGCGTGGCCGACGATGTGAAACTGGTGTGCAGCGGCGTGGGTTGCATCCGTGCAAGCGAACTGAAAGCCCTGAATGTGAAAGCCAGTGTGTCGGGCGTGGGCAGCGTATCATGCTATGCCTCCGAGCGGATCGACGGCACGGTGAGCGGTGTGGGGTCTCTGAAGTACGCAGGGCATCCGAAAGTGAAAAACACGCATCGGAGTGGCGTAGGAGGAATTTCAGAGGAATAAAGCAAAGAGGGTGTGTCAAAATAGGCACATCCTCTTTTTATTCATTACTTGTGATTCCAAACCCCAAGACATTTCCAATTGTCAGGGAATCCCATATCTTTCAGAGAAAGCAGGGGGCCACCTTCCGATACCAGTTTCTGAAGATTCGACTGGAAATCATTGTCAGGACTAACGATATCGAGAATGTACTTGATGCAGCACAAATAGGCAAATAACTTATTACGCTTCGTGGATGTTAGCGTATTTCTGTCCAGGAAGGTATAATCAGCATTCGTTGGTAAGAGCATACTTACTACAAAACGCCTATTCCATATGCGACTGTGGTGTGCACAGCAATTACGGAGATTAGAGAATGCATGCATCCAGTTCTCCAATATATCCACTTTGTTCAATCCCAGATCCTTTGCAACGGCTTTCTTCTGTTCATCTTTCACAAGCAGTTCATATAATCGGCTTAAAGACCCGAAAGAAATCACTTCAAGCGTCATCCACGATGGTGGCATATCCGGTTCAGAATAGCAGCGATAGTAGTGCTTGATAAACTCCTCTTCGCTTCTTGACACTTCCTCTTCAATATCTTCCATCAACGTGTTGTATTTGTACTCGCTTTTTCCGTCTTTCATGTAGGTATCGTCCTTGAAAAGCGACTCGTCCATATACCAATGACTGTCGTTTGTTTTCTCGCTATAGCACTGGGTTATCTTTGCCCGTAGAGCGACTTCCACTTTCTCCAGTGCATTGAAAACCAAGAATCGCAGTCGGCGGTCAAAGCAATACAACTCGATAATGTCTGTGAAGTGAATGTCCTTTTTCAAGAACTCATGATGCTTTTCTGGATCAATATTGTCC
>JBGUPW010000123.1:0-5690 GCA_045130495.1 Ruminococcus sp.
GCGTAGGTGAGGTAGAATGTGCGTCCGCCCCACTCTGAGTTGGAGAGGGTCATGCTGCCGTCGCTGTCGATTTTCTCAACAACTGCAACGTGTCCGCCCGAACCGTAGTTCCAGCAGGCGATCGCGCCGACCTTTGGGGTTTTGCCATAAGGATAGTAACCGTTTGAGCGGTTGTAGTCATACCACTGACCCGCGCTTGCCCATGAGAGGTTCGGTTCGCTTCCTAAAATTTCATAAGCTCTTCCATATGCGTAAGCAGTACAGTTGGGAAGTCCGTAGCCGTATTGCTGGAATACATTGTAATTGCCGTCGTAAAAATATTTATTGTTCCAATCGGGAGCGCTGAGCCTCGGTGTGAACGGAGTCGCAGCTTGAACAAAAATCGAGACGGAGAACACGGTAGTAAATAACACCGCAGTGGTAACGAATACAGCTGAAAGCTTTTTAATCAGGTTGCGTTTCAAATAATCATCCTTTCCGAAGATTGGTGTCAATTGCTTTAACCGTCTTAGCAATTTAAAGAGGTTACAGTCGGTTACACTCATGTAACCGTACATATTGTAACACTTTTGTAAAAAAAAATCAAATACTTTTTTTAACGATTATTCATAAACTATCGCGACAGTTTTACTGCACAATTCACAACATCACGTAAAATCGGGAATTTCTCGGGGGTTAGGCGCAAAAATCACAGCTTTTGAATGCCCGAATTACGCCCCGATTTTGATTATAACACATAAAACCCGAAAAATAAAGTCTTTTTTCATTTTTAGAAGATTATTTTTTTAAAAAATGCTATAATCATCATAAAGGAACCAAGGAGGTCTAAACATGAAAAGGATAATTGCGGGTCTTGCCGCCGCTTCCGTCGCCCTTTCTTTCGCCGCTGTTTTGGGCGGATGTGCCGAAAAAGCTCAGGAAACAGGTAACAAAATTGTAAGCGGCGCAAAAGATTATTTACAAAGCGAAGCAGGAATTAACGGAGATGTAAACAGTTTAAAGGACAACGCCATAAGCTATCTCAACGAAGAACTCGGTCTGAACAACAGCTCCAACAAGGTCATAGAGGGCAGCTGGACGCAGAAGGACGAGACAAACGGCGACTGGGAATGGACCTTTGACGGCACCAACAAATGCGCGTTAAAAGGGCTAACAACAGGCTTTCAGGGCAACGGCACCTACTCGGTCAACGAGGACGAAAGCACCGTCACGGTTTGCATGAACGAATGGGACAAGGAAAAGGTGTATACATACAAGCTAACCCAAACACTTTCCGATACAATGCTTGAGCTCAATGAAACCTATTCAAGCTACAGCCTGGTTAAGAACAAATAATACTGTCTTCAAATAAAACCCATTAATACTATTATCATATAAAATCCTTTAACATCTGTTGCGTTAAATTCCGCATAACCGCGTTGTCGCCCTCGGAATCCGTCAGGATTCCTGCGTCCTACGCCTTGTTCTGCGAATTTTCCGCTGACATCTGTTTTAATGTGTTTTAATTGAAAATAGTATAAAAGTATAACAGACAAATTCGGAAGCATAAAAAATTAGGGTCAATCCCAAATTCTGTGTAAACTCAAAATTGCAGTGTAAAACAGAGCAAAAAAAATTATTCCGTGCGTAAGCCAGTTGTCAACACTATAAGCGGGAAACGGAATGCATGTCAAGGGCGGCGGTAGACTATCCCAAAAGTTGTGTAAACCTCTGATATGGTGTAAAATAGAAGCACCGTATTGGAGGTTTACACAACTTTTGGGATAGTCTCTTGCCGCTCGTTATTTTCTTCCAATCAACCTTTCTTTCAATGTCAACTTACGGTGCCGTTCTGCTTCAAGTTTGATACGGAGTTGTTTCAGTTCAGTGGCAGTTCGTTTTGATTGGGCGGTTAACTCCTGCAATTTTCTTTCCGATTCGTCCGCCCGTCCTTCTGAAATACGCAGTTTTTCGCTGCTTTCGAGCCGGAAACGTTCAAGACGCAGAATTTCAATACTCTGGGCAGCGATTTTTTCTGCCTGCTCTGCAACCTTAGCCAACAGAAGAGTATTTTGATTTTGAAGCTGATCCATCCAAGCTGATTTCTCTTTTTGTTGAATGACAATCTGGTTTCTGTTTCGGTGTTTCTGCAAAAACGCTACTGCTTCATCGTCAAGAAGCTGCACGCGTCCTTGCTGACAGATATGTCCGTCAAGCTCTTTTTGATAACGTCTAAGCTGCTTTCGGATCGCTTCACAGCTTACATGATTCTTTTATGCCAGTTCTTTTACTGTAATCATCAAATCACCTTAATCACAATTCGATTGAGAACCTTTGCGCAACGTTGTGTTTTGTAACAGTTACTATATCATAACCGTTATGATACTGTCAAATAACAGTTTTTTGTACGCTTTTGTTTTGAATTCAGACTTACAATTTCTTATCAAAATGTAAAGTAATTAACATAAAAAAAGGGGGTGTAAGTTAATTAACATTTCGGGTAATGATTGAAAATTGTTTTTTACGTGGGTCTGTCGTATCATATAGTCACAGCAAAGAAAAACAAAATCAAATTAAACCAAAAGGGAGATATTTATCATGGCAAAAGCGAAAAAGAACGCAAAAACAAAGATGATAGCTATCGCAATGGCTGCATTAACAGCAGGTTCATCCTGTGCTCTTTTGACAACACCGACCTTTGCAGCTTCGGCGGCTGAGATAGAACCCTCTACCTCATACTCGGAGCAGGTAAATGAAAGCAATTTTTATGAGGACGAAGACCCGTATATCGGACCGACATACAGCGATGACGACAAAGGCTTTGATATCAAAAAAACGGCGTCCGATCTGGCAATCTACGCACTGAATTTCGGAAAGAACACAGCGGCTAAAAAGGTTCCCGGTCTTGCAGACAAGCTTTTCCAAAAGATCCCATATATCGGCACCGTAGACGGAGTGATCGGTATCCACGCCGGTAAAATGCTGGGCAAGCTTCTTTGCGGAGAAGTCGGTCTGAAAGAAGAAAAAAAGAAAATGAAACTCGATGATGTCAGCAAGCAGATCGAACAGCTGCGCGACGAGTTGAAAGATGCGGTGATTCGCATCAACAAGAACTCAGACGCGAATGTATATAAGCTCAAGCACATCATCAAAACGGAAAACGAATTTGACAAGTACTCCACACCGATGGAAAACTTGAAGCAGGATCTCGACGACGCTCTCAGCGCTCTTAAAGCTCTTGAAGAAGGTATCCCGACCGGCCAAAAAGATGAAAACGGCTGCGATATCATCAGACCTTTGACCGATGAAGAAAAAATGGTTCTGATAGCAGCAGCCACAGGCAATGTGGGTACGTGGAAGAAAATGTGCCGCGGTATCGTCGGCGGTGTTAATACAATGGGCTATTACATCACAACCGATCACACCTTCTGGGCAGACAGACCCTTCTTTGATGTGGTTTTGGAGCGCGCACTGCAGGAGAACATCCTGTTCAGCGGCGAGGCGGTTGACGCTTCCCAAAAATATGCAGCCGAATGTGTTTTGACATACACGACCGCTTACACACTTGTTCTCGAATCTATGAGCGTCCGGGAAACTCTGCTGAACAACAAGGATGTATTTGATACAAGCAAGCTTTGCGACAGCTATCTTGCAAAGTTCAACGAGATCATCAACGACTCCGACAGGCTCGATTTCTACACAAGAAGGAACGATTTACTCCCTTATATGTTCGATGTAACGGACAGCGGCAAAGAGCAGAACGTTCTCAGTAGACTGGACGAGCTGATGAACGAAGAGCGTATGATCATGAATGACACCGACCTCAACCTTTACACGGATGTTATAACCGTAAGCGGAAAATCCGATCAGTACAAGTTCATCAAGGAGAACAACTACCGCATCGTAAGCAAAGACGAAAAGATCAACGGCGAGACTGTTTCAAAGGATAAGATACAGTCTATCTTGGACAAAGCAGAAAAAGAGGATATGACTATCCGCGAGGTGATTGAGCAGGCAATGGGCGAAAAGCTCCCCAAAGGAAAGATATATCTCATCACCGACGCTAATGAAACCTCTGAAAAGAGATCAAAGACCGATTATCAGTACAGCATCCAGTGTATTAACATCGATGATAGCTCACTGAACATCACAAAGATTTACACAAGAGCTGCAGAAGACAACAAGTCAGACGGCACGGGCTATACAAACAGCTTCCTCGTATTCGGCGAGAAAAGCACAGCTAAGCATCCATTCGGTACGCTTCACGGAGGCAAATATGTTCTTACTTCCCAGACCTACAAGCTTGACGCTGACGTAACCTTAAAGGGCGATATCTGTATACCTCACGGCGTAAACGCTGTAATTGACCTCAACGGTCACACAATAGACAGAAAGAATAAGAGCGCAGCAGTTGTAACAGATGATGGTCACGTGTTCCGCGTGGAGGAGAACGGTACTCTGACAATCAAGGATTCAAGCAGCAGCCAGACAGGCGCTGTTACCGGCGGCTATTCTACAAAGGGCGGCGGTATCCTTATCCAAAAAAATGCCGTATGCAACCTTGAGGGTGGCAAAATTAACGGCAATGTCGCAAGCAATCAGGGCGGCGGCGTTTATATCCAGACCGGCGGCAAGCTCAATATGACAGGCGCTGCAGTTTCCGGTAATAAGGCAAGTATCGGCGGTGGTATCTTCAACTGCGAAAAAAGCGTAGTTGAGATTAAAGACGGACATAATGTTATAACAGGAAACACCTCGATCAATCACGGCGGCGGTATCGTCAACTACGGCGGACTTCTGATGAAGGACAACTGGGAAGTCACCGACAATACGGCAGCTACTTATGGCGGCGGTATCTGTGCAGAAGAAAGCATTTTCCGTATGTACAAGGTAACTGTTGACAACAACACGGCAACTACAACAGGCGGCGGCGTATTCGTCACAAACGGCACAAATGGTATTTTCACATCATGCGCTATCACAAACAACGAGGCTAAAAACAATTACGGCGGCGGTGTCGCAACATTCAGCGGAACCTCATACTTCGCAGACAAGACCGCAACCAAGTTCGAGAATTGCCGCGTAGAAAACAATACGGCAAGATACGCAGGCGGCGGTTATTATCTCGGCGCAGACAATAACGAAACAAAGATTTTCGAAGGCACTGTCAATAAAAATACATCGAGCACAGGCGGCGGCATCTACAGCCTTTCAAAGCTTAATTTAACTCTTGCAACTGTTGACGGCAACACCGCGACTTCATCCGAAGGCGGCGCCGGACTCAGGATTTCAAAAGAAGCAAAAGTAAGTTCCTGCACATTCTCTGACAACAAAGCCTCAAACAGCGTAAAGGGCGGCGCCGTTACTGCGGATTGCAAGACCAAACTCACTATCGAGAATTCAAAGTTTATCAATAACGAGTCAATGATGTACGGTTCAGGTGTCTTCTACATCTACAAGAACAACGCTACATTCAAAAACAATACTTTTACCGGAAACACAAGCACTCACGCTGAAAGATATGACATTTCTCAGGCAGATCAGGATATGTACGCTGCCGATCACCTCAACCCGACATGGTGGACATTCGTTTGATAACAAATCAGGATTTCTGACTATTCTTCAAAATCGAGTAGGAGGCTGCCCATTAATTGAGCAGCCGACCTCTCACACCACCGTGCGTACCGTTCGGTACACGGCGGTTCAATCAT
>JBGUPW010000124.1:0-22504 GCA_045130495.1 Ruminococcus sp.
TACGACAGCAAAATGTTCCGTGAAACCTTTGAAAGCGAATTCACATGGCTGAACGGCTTTATGCGCAACGTGCGCCGCTTCGGATACAAGCCCGCCGTGATCGCACCCGCCGAGAACAAGCAGTGGAACTACGCCGAGCTTAACGCCGAATGCAATCTGTTTGCCAACGCAATGAAGCGCGACGGAGTGAAGAAATCGGACATCGTGATGTTTCAGCTCTTCAACTCTCCGCAGTTTTTATTCAGCTATATTGCTCCGCAAAAATTAGGGGCTATCGGAAATCCCGTCAATTTCAACCTTTCGGCGGGCGAAACGGCCGAGATAATGACTCACAACAAGGCTAAGGTTTATATTTACGACTCCGAAATCGTAAAAACCGCAGTTAAGGCAATTGAGATGAGCGCCCACAAGCCCGATATCGTTATAGCTGTTCATAATTCCAAAAAAGAATTTAAGGTTCCCGAGGGACACATTCTCTATGAGGATTACGTTAAAAACTCCTCAGAAGCCGATCCGCCCGTCGATTTTGAGCCGCACATCTACGACGAGGTGGTGCGCCTGCAAACCTCCGGCACAACAGGCACTCCGAAGGGCGTTCCGCTCAACAATATAAACGAGGTGCTTTCGGCGCATGACGTTATAATGCATTTTCCTCTCGCTCCCACCGACGTAACAATGAATATGACTCCGTGGTTCCACCGCGGCGGTCTTCATTCGGGCGGTCCCACTCCGACTCTGTATGTCGGAGGTGCGTTGGTTATCATGCGCACCTTCAACCCAAAAACGACTCTCAGCTATGTAGAGCGGTTCGGGATCTCGTTCCTCACGGGAGTTCCCTCGGTGCTGACACTGCTTGCATCGCGTCAGGAGAAGCGCCCGAAGGATATTTCCTCTCTAAAGGGTATTATCACCATGGGCAGCCCGCTTGAAAAAGAGGCGTGCATACGGTTCCAGAAAACGCTGACTCCGAACATCTACAACGGCTACGGCACCACGGAATCATTTTGGAACACGTTTCTGCGCCCGTATGACCTTCCCGAAATGTCGGGCAGCGCAGGCCGCTCCTGCACCGATGACGAGGTTCGCATAGTTAAGGTTTACGACGACAAAAAAGCCGAGCCGGACGACTTGGCGTCCGCGAACAACACCGAAGAAGGCGAGGTCATCATAAAATGCCCTGCCAAATCGACTTATTGCTATGCGAACAATCCGCAGGCCACGGAGGAAAAGTTCTACAAGGGCTGGATGTATACGGGCGACATCGGCACATGGGACAAGCGCGGCTTTGTCACCATAGCCGGCAGAAAGGACGACATGATAATCAGCAAGGGTGAAAATATCTACCCCGCCCGTATCGAGGAGGTAATAAACGGTCATCCGAAGGTTGAGGAGTGCATTGTAACGGGCGTTCCCGACAAAACGAGAGGCGAGTCGGTTGCGGCGTATGTTATACCCGCAGACAAAAGCCTGACCGTTCAGGAGCTCATCGACTTCTGCGCCGCTTCCCCGAACATTTCAAAGTATCAGGCGCCGCGCTATTATCGCTTTGTCACCGACATTCCGCGCACGGCAACAGGCAAAAAGCAGCATTTTGTGATCAAGGCTCAGGCGAAGGAAGACCTGAAGAAAGGCTTACTGTTAAAGAAATAATATGGCTGACAACATTTACGTTCGCAGGGCGAATTATTACGAAACAGACCAAATGGGCATTGTCCATCATTCAAACCATATAAGGTATTTTGAGGAAGCGCGGCTGTCCTTTATGCAAAGCATAGGCTGTGATGTCTCCGAAATGGAGAAGAGCGGAATAATAATTCCCAACACCGACGCTTACGCAAAATATCATAAACCGATCAGGTTTTATGACCGTGTGTATATCGAGGTAAGGCTGGAAAAATTCAACGGCGCAGTAATGCGCTATGAGTACACTGCGCGCCTTGAAAACGGAGATATTGCTTCCACCGGACACACGACCCACTGTTTTACCGACAGCAGCTTTAAGCCAATGACGCTAAAACGAAAATTTCCCGAATATTACAAAAAATTAAAGGATAATATTTGGAGAGAAGAATAATTATATTTAAGACAACACCGCACAATTCGCGGCGCACGCCTTGCTTGAATCTTGTTCCCTCAGACTGTCAAAAAATCTCGGCAAGGCGTCAGCCTTACCTCAATTTATTTGAACAATTTGACGTAAAAATTTTACTTCGCAATACGTACACCGTAATTATGCGGTACTGCCTTAAAACAAGCTATTCATTGTCAAAGTTTATCAAGCTTACTGGGTCGGCATAGGTGTTGTTGACCTTGACATAAAAGTGTATATGATTCTTGTCTGACGCCTCGGCGGGCACAGCTCCTATCGTTCCGATTTTGTCTCCTCTGTCAACCTTGTCGCCCTGTTTGACCTTAACATCTCCCAAGCCGCAGTAGCCCGTTACGACATTGTTTAGCGAGATCTCAACCGTCTTGCCGTACATTTTATCCTCTGTGACCTTTGTCACCTCGCCGTTGAGCGTAGCTTTCACGTCGTCGCCCAATTCTCCGTCAAAGTCCAAGCCCAAATGCGGCTTCCATGTGTTCAGCGTCTTGTAATAAACGCTGTCCCTGCTGAATTCGCGCATAATGTGCCCCGATTCCGTCGGCATCGACAGGCTCACATTAGCCGCTAACATGGTTTCAAGCGCGTCCTCTCGTGCCATTGTCCCCTTCTGTGAACCGGCGTTTGATGTCGGCTGAACAGTTGTTTCGGGGGCGGACGTCACGGGAGGAAGTGTGATTTCCTCTGTAACGGCATCATCGACCTCGGGAACGGGAACGGTGACATTCGTGACAGGCTCGTTCACCACCGCAACACCCGTTTCAACTGTTGAAACAGACGCTATTTTTTGTTTGTCGTTAACAGTGCTGTATGTGGAATACACCGCCATGCAAATCGCGATCAGACAAATCGTCAGCGCCGTGTAAAAGCCTATTCTTTCACGGCGGCTTTTTTTGTTGCTGTTATAATATTTGCTCATTTAAAAAGCACCTCCAACCTTATTATCGGTCGGAGGCGCTTTATTATTCATGTTTTTTTCATGTCTATTTACCTAATCAAAATATTCATCAGCCGCCTGCCAATAAAGCCACAGCGCCTTTACAACGTTTTTAAGCTTTACGTCCTGCGTTTCGTCTTCAATTACTTTTTTGCAGTAATTTAGTGGGCTGTAGGATACCGAGCCTGTTCCGTTCACTTTCAGCGTGATGCTTTTGCCGATATCTCCGGACTTGATACCGCCTATACGCGCGACCTGATACCTGCCGTATGCCGCTTTCTCCACGTCATAGCCTTCGCAGGAAAATTCAAGTTCCTCGCTGCTTTCAAAGAAAAGCGAAAGAGCGGTTTCGGATTTAAGCGTCAGCGTTGCTCCCTCAAAGCTCGTGCCATCGGGCAAACCGCTCGCTGAGAAATCGCTGACAGCGGTATTCAACTCTCCGAGAGTCTTTTCTCCGTCAGACAAGCTTTCGTTCGCCGGCTTTGCGGTATACTTTCCGAAGTAAAGCTGCGAATAAGCTCCGTAGTTGAGCATCGCCTTTACAAGCGGAACGGCATTTGCAAACTCAGGCAAATCGTAATGAGCAAGCAGATAATCCGCGTAGTCCTTAACGGAATAGGGATATTCGGCGCCAGATTTGTCAACGTCATGCATCTGCGCCGAGATATCCAAGGTCATTTCCGTCGCCGCGACGTGACACTTGAAGACATAGTAGTTTACTCCGTCCATCACCGTCGGCTCAACGTCTTTAACATACACCTTCTGGACCTCGGCTCCGCTGTCCTTCGGAACGGTAAACTCCATATAAGCCGTGTCGCTGCCGATGATATCATCGGAAAGCTCCATATAGAAGTTGACTCCGATATCGCCTTCAAGACTGATCGAATGACCCGCGAGCGCCTCGCCGAAGCCGTCGGGGAAAACAGTCTTTGAAGCGGTAAATGTTTCGCCTAAATGCACCACAGCGGCGGTATAAACAGTTCTGTCGGGCTTGATTTCAAGCTCCACGACAGCGTCTACCTCTTCTTGGTAATCGCAGCCCTCATCAGTGCATTTGAACACGGCGGAAGCGTTTTCATTATCCCCGCTCCAGATCCATTCAGGCTCGCCGTAATGATGGATCATATACGGCGTGAGAGTCTTGTTGTTTATCGCGCTGACCTGTTCGGGTGTAAGCGTGCCGCTGTAAATATTTGTTCCGTCGGTAAACGCCTGACCCTCGGCCACGGAGAGAGAGCCTTTACCGGGTATTCTTAGATTTCCGAACCTTACGCTGTCGGTCGGCTTTGTCCAGCCGATGATATTGTCAACGTTCGTGAAATAATTGTTTATATCAATATTTCCTCCGCTGACCTTAAAGCTATTCAGGCAGGAGAAACTGTTCACTGTAAACGAGCCGTTCACAAACTCGGCGCCTGCGGAAACACCCAACGAACCCGAGATGAAATTGCCGCCGTTCAGTATCAAGCTGCCGAGAGTTACGGAGCCTTGCTCGCATTTCAACACGCCGCTTTGCGCCGTCTGTCCGTATATGGTGAGCCTTGCAAGCTTGTTTACAGCCTCCAACGGTCTTGTTCCGCCGTTGTCGATCGTAACGGTAACGCCGTCGGCGAGAATAAGGTTGACGTTGCCTGAGGTCTGTATTGTTTCGTCAACGAGCGCGGAATAATCAACGTCGCTGTCGGCGACATACCAACCCGCCGGCAGATAACCGACCTCACTCGACAGCCGCCTTGCCTGAACAGTCCACAGATTGCCTCCGCCGTCGATAAACTCCGCCTGAACCACCTGAAGATAGACCGCCCTCATAATGCCGCCCGTAGTCAGATAAGATGAACCGGCGCTGTAATACTTTCCGCTGCTTTCATCCTGCCAGCCGATAAAATCCATTCCCTCGGGAACATTTGTGCATTCGGGAAGAGTGTATTCCGTATATTTCGGCAATTCAATGTCGGTTGTAACAGTCTCGCCCGCACTGTTTTTTTCAATAAAGCTCAGAGTACGCATGACCGCAGAGCCGCCGCAGACAGTGCACACATTGTCTGCGTTCCAGGTGTGTTCTTCAAATTCTCCGATGTAATGGTTGCAGTCGGTGCAGTAGTGTCTGTGAAACGCGCTGCTTTCATAGCGGATCTCTGTATTATTGTGCTCGCAGGGGTGGATTTTTGCGTATTTGCTGTTGCACACAGCATCATAGCGATCATTTCCTTTGTAGCTCACCGCGTCGCTGCTGCTTTTTCCCGCTGTTACCGCTAAGCCGTCATCGATATATACCGAAACGTCAAGGTAACTGTTAACAAGATAATCTCCAAAGCCGATCGCCGACGCATAGCCTGAGTCGCCCGCCGTAGCTTCTACGGTGCACCCGGCGTAAATCTTTACATCTGTGACGTCACCGGACTCGCCGTTGCCTATGCCTGCGCCGTAGTGTTCACCCTTCGCGATGACATTCGATTTGGTGATCTCAATGGTGCCGCCGTCGTCGCCGCCGCCTATGCCCGAGGCGTATTTGCCGCCCGTGGCGGTGACATCGCTGCCGGTAATTATGATCTCGTTGTTGCTTACGTCGTTGCCGCCGCCTATGCCTGCTCCCTCGCTTTCCGAGGACGCCGTAACAGTGGAATCGATTATACTTATGGTTTCCATTTTTTTGGCTTCGTCGCCGCTGCCTATGCCTGCCGCGTATTCGCCGCCATTTGCGTTTACATTGCTGCGCACGATCGTTATGTTGTTGCAACCGCCCTCGTCGCCGCCGCCTATGCCTGCCGCGTAATCGCCGGCCGAGGAGTCGATGACGCTGTCTGTGATGTTTATTGTTCCGCTGTCACCACTGTCGCCGCCGCCTATGCCTGCGCCGCCGTGAGTCGGTGCAAACAAAAGCGTCAGATAATAAGCCACCATAAATCCGGCGTGATAGTAAGCCACCTGCGAACCGCCGCCTTCTACGCCGTTTACCATTCTGCTCATCAGCTCGAACGCCATGCTGTAAGCGGCTTTTTCATAACTGCTGCCGGAAACAGACACACCATCGCCGCTTTCTGTTTTGGAATACACATAGCTGCGCGTGATGTCGATATTTCCTCCGTGACCGTCGTCGCCGCCGCCTATGCCTGCGCCGCCCTCCGATGCGGAGGTCATTACAACGCTGTCGGTGATGCTGACGCTGCCGCCGCTGCAATTTTCGCCGCCGCCTATCGCCGCGCTTGTGATCGCCGCAGCTACGACTGTGCTGTGGTCGATCGTGATATTGCCGCCTCTGCCGTTCTTTCCGGCGCCTATCGCCGCGCCGTAGCCCTTGCCGTAAATATTGTCGATAACTGACTGCGCGTTGACCGTGCTGTTGATGATATTGATATTTCCGCAGTCACAGTCCTCGTTGCTTCCGATAGCGGCGCCCTTTCCGATTTTTGTGCACGCTTCAATATAGCTGTTTACGATATTGATATCGCCCACACGCTTGCAGCCGCTGTATCCGCCTATTTCGGCAGCGTCCCAAGTAAGGTTGCCGGAGGCGTCGAGCGTGGAGTTGTAAAAATCGAGTACACCAGCTCCGTTATGAATCGCGCCGGTTATCTTTGAATTATAGATGCCGATGAACACAGAAGTATCCTCGGACGAATCGGGACCGCAGCCTATTGCCACCGAGTTCACTTCAGCGCCGTAAATGCGGATCTCGCCTGCCGCGCTTTTGTTGCAGCCGCCGATATTGCTTTCACCGCCGATGGTATTTCCGCCTTGGTCGGTGGATATGATACCTCCGAAAATATTCACCTTGCCGCTTTTCTCACCTTCATTTGTCGACCCGATAGCGGATCTGCTGTATCCGCCCTTAGCCGAAAGCTTGCCCGTGCTTTCCTGTTGGGCGTAGATGTTCAAAACGCTATCTGAGCTTTGCAGGTTCTGAATACCTGACTCAAATCTTATTTCCGCTCCGTCGCAGAGGATCAGGTTAGCCGTACCGTTATTGTCGGCGCGGCTGCTGACGTTGATTTTTCCTCTTACAACATACCAGTTGTTTCCTCCCAACTGACCGAAGGATCCGGAGTCGCTGATGTAGTTGTTGCAGTGTCTGAGCAATTTGGGAACCGAACGGCTCGGCTCATCCCAAGATCTTTCCACATAAGCCACACCGTCTGTATTGAGCTTAGCCTCGCCGTCACTCTTAACAACAGCGGCGCTGTCAATGCCGTTTTCATAGAAAAATTCCGAAGGCTCCGCAGAGTTATGCTCACCGTAGCCGCTTGTTATAACAGACTTTTCAACAGCCAAGGTAATGCCGATCCGGGAGCCCTGCTCGATCTCGTCTGCGACTGTGATAGTTTTTCCCGAACCGAGAAAAACATCATCGCCCATGTTATTGCTGACTTTTATCATTCCCTGAATACTAAGAGTACCCTCGTTGCAAATGCCGCTGCCCGCCTTTGTCGCACTGTTTTCGGCAACAGAGCCGCCGGTCAATGCAGTTGTTCCGCTGCTCCAGATACCTCCGCCGTTGGTGTAGCCGTAGTTGCGGACAACACGCGCGTTCTCCGATATCGTGAGAACGCCGTGATTTGAGATTCCGCCTCCGCCGTAATACGAGGTTTTGTTGGCGGACACCTCGGCGCTGCCGCAAAGCGTTACCGTGCCTGTCGTTTCGTTATAAATACCATAAATACCGCCGCCGTCCTTGGAGGAATTATTTGTTATGCGGCCGCCAGAAACGGTAAGTGTTCCTTTGTTGTAGATCGCGCCGCCCTTTTCGGCAGCTGAGTTCATTGAGATCGTTCCGCTCTCGATGTTGAGCGTTCCCTCGTTAATAAACGCAGCGCCGTTTGTTGAAAAACCGCCCGTGATCACTCCCGAGTTGTAGCCGCTTGAATCCTTAACGGTAAGCACGCCGCCGCTCTTGACAACGGCAACGTTTCCCTTTTCTTGAGATGAAACGCATCCTCTTGAAAGAGTGTAGCCGTTCAGGTCAAGCGTGACGTTTTTTCCGCTTTCCACAGTGAGAAAAACATCATCGCTGTCAGCCGTCAAATCGCACCTCAGAACGACCACAAAGGTTTCTTCCGAATCGATTTTATCTTGAATTCCCGTCCATGTTGAAGGCTCCAAAGTCTCTGCTTCAACGGGTACTATGGCGAACAAACTGACTACAATAATAATTGACAGCAGTATGCTCACGGATTTTTTAAGCGTCTCATATTTACCTCCGTTCCTGACAACTTCAAAAATTATACATAAAAAATCGTCAAATTGTTTGTATAATTGGTTATATTATAACATATAAAAACGGATTTGTCATGTATTTTCAAAAAATTAATATCTGTTTTTACGTTCTTTCGTTTAATTCTCTTTTTATTAATATTTCCCCCCCGCAGTTTGCTTCAAAAAGCAACATTTCAACAAAAAATATCATAATCAAACGATGATCAAACGCCGGGCAATAGAGCTTTGATAGAGCTTTTGTATAAAAAAATAAAAATAAATAACAGATGTACTTTTTTCTTGATTCGTTCAGTTAATTGTGATATTATTATGATGATCGCAAAACAATAAGAAGAATTAGGAGGTATTTTATGCTTTTTGAGTCATTAGACAAAATCAAACGAAACGCGATTTTTTCGGCAATTCTGCTGGCAGCTCTGGGCATTATCATCTTACTTTGCCCCTCAGAGCCTGTCTACATCAACACCCTGATACTGGGCTGCGGTTATTCGCTGGCGGTAATTGCAATTGTGATGATGCTGAGCTTCCTTTCAAGCACCAAGTCACTTATGGCATATCTTAAATTTCTCGGCGCTTTGCTGATAGCATTCATCGGAATAGGAGTTCTCGTATTCCGAGATGAAGTGATGAGTGTGCTGGCGTGGCTGTTCGGCATCCTGATCATCGTTGACGGCTTGCGCACACTGATCCACTCTCTTACCTATGCTCGCCGTGCACAACGCAAGGCATGGTGGGTTCTGACGATCCTCTCCGCTTGTATGATGGTAGCAGGCGTTATGCTGTTCCTGAACCCTTGGTTCGCAACACCGACTTCCCTTTTGAGAGTCATAGGCGCCGCAATACTGTTCTCCGCGATCATCAGCGTACTCAGACTGATTTGGACATGGCCTGTAAAGAAAGAGAAGGAGGACGAATAGAATGTCAGATAAAAATAAAAAGGATTCAATTAACAACGAAGAACTGCAAAAGCAGCTTGACGAAAACAACACGGCTTCTGCCGATCCTACGGTAAAAATGAGCACTAAGCTCAAAAACCTGCTTAAAAAAGATATATCCGATTTCAAAAAACGCGAGAAAACCCGCGGCGCTGAGATGATCAGCATTTTTGCCGCGCATAACTTCTATTCAAACGGCTTTACTCCCGTTGAACTTCGCACAACGCTGGAGGATCTGGGTCCCACATATGTAAAGATCGGTCAGATCATGTCCAGCCGTCCCGATATGCTTCCCGAAAGCTACTGCAAAGAGCTTGAAAAGCTCCGTCAGAACGTTAAGCCTCTCGAAGCCGATGTAGTGCGCGCCGTTATCGAGGATGAAACAGGCAAAAAAATCGACGAGATCTACAGCGAATTCGAGGATAAGCCTATCGGCTCCGCATCGATCGGTCAGGCGCATTACGCCGTGCTGAAGGACGGAACGCAGGTTGTTACAAAGGTGCAGCGTCCCCTTATCGCCGAAATGATGGAAAAGGACTTTGTGCTTCTCAAAAAACTCGCGAAACTTGTAAACATAGTAACCGACAAAAACGAGGACGAGCAGGTTATCGACCTTGTATCGGTGATCGAAGAGCTTGAAAAGGTAACCATGGAGGAACTGGACTTCCGCGTTGAAGCCGAAAACACAAAGTTCTTCAAGGAGAATTGTATTGAGGATGAAGAGGTCATATCCTGCCCGACGGTTATCGACGATCTGACTACAAAGCGCATCTTCACAATGACATTCGTAGACGGCTGCTCCGTAGGGCATACCGACAAACTGACAGAAGAGGGCTGCAACCTTGAGGAAATCTGCGCCGCTATCGTGAACAACTACGCTCATCAGATTTTGGATGTCGGCACCTTCCACGCCGACCCTCATCAGGGCAACATTATGGTCAGCAACGGCAAGCCTTACTGGATCGACTTCGGCATGATCGGACACATTACAAGCAGGGAGATGGATCAGATTCAGTCGTTGATCCTGTCGATCCTCAACCCGGACGCGGAAGGGCTGACAAACGCAATTTTGTCATTGGGTACGCCATCCTCTAGTACCAACCGCGACAAGATGCTTCCCGACGTTGAGATATTCCTCTCACGTTTTGAAGGAGCTTCAGGTATCAGCGATGTTGACGTTTCCGAGCTGTTCAACGAGGCAAGTGATCTCGCAGGAAAGCATCATATCAAGCTGCCCGGCTCATATACGATGCTTGTACGTTCGATAATATCCATTGAGGGCGTTATCGAGCAGCTTTATCCCGCGCTGAATCTTATGGAGATCCTGACTAACAAGCTCGTTGACAGGATGAAAAAGAACTTTGATATCAAGCAGACTTTGCTTGACGCGGGCAAGGACATTCTCGGAATCGGCAAAAAAGCCGCGAAGATCCCCGGTCTTGCCGCAGATGCACTCAGCAATCTTTCAAAGGGCAGAATGAAAATCAACATGGAGCTCACCGGTCTTGACGAACCGCTTGAAAAAATCGGAGCATTTGTCAAGAACGTTGTGTTGGCGCTTATCGCCTGTATATTGTTTATCGGCTCCTGTATTCTCGGCAGTGTGGAAACCCTTGAACCGAAAACCCCGACCGGACTTCCCCTTCTGTCGGTTGTTATCATGGTCTTTTCAGTCGCGCTCGGAATTTTCTCCATTTTGCAGATGTCAAATAAGAAAAAATAAAGGGAATTTTTAGAGGTTCCCTACAGCTACACTGTAGCTGTACGATCCGCATAACGCAATTGTGCGGTATTGACATAAAACACTTACAAAAACGGCTGTGCTTTCCGTTCACCGGGAAACACAGCCGTTTCTGTTTTTTGGAGTTTATTCCGTCAATTCTTTTAGCCTCGCTTTTACCGCTTTGATATCGCCTGAGGTCAGAACAGGTATAAGCGAATCAATTTCGTCAATACTCTTGTCCCACCACTTGAATTTAAGCAATAGCCGGATCATTTCATCGTCAAACCGTTTGCGCAGCACTTTTGCAGGGTTGCCGATCACAATGGTGTAGGGCTCAACCTTACCGCCGACAACGCTGCCGGCTCCGATTATCGCCCCGTCTCCTATTTGCGCACCGGGAAGAATAGTCGCATTTTGACCTATCCAAACATCGTTTCCTATAACGGTGTCGCCCTTTAACGGCAAATCCGCCGTTTTCGGCGGCTCCGAATCCCAGCCCTCCAAAGTGTAGAAAGGAAACGTGGAAACAGAGTTCATTTGATGATTTGCGCCGTTCATAACAAACTCGACGCCCGACGCTATCTGACAGAACTTACCGATAATCAGCTTGTCGCCGAGCCAAGGATAGTGGTGGGTAACATGGCTCTCAAAATCGGAATCAGCGATATAAGAAAAGTCGCCGACTGAAATATTCGGATTGTTGATCGTCGGCTTGATATAGATTTCTTTATCATACCCCCGAATCGGATTGACCGTATTAGGGTTCGGCCTTTTTCCGTCCTTCATCAAATCTCCCCTTATAAATTCGATAATAAATTCGATAAACTTCGTTATAATCATAACAGATTATTCCGAGGTTGTCTACAGTCAATCGCAGCGCACTCGTTGACAACAGATCATTTCGCCTTTCTGCCTTGATCAACGCAAGGATAAACGATAAATCATCAGTGAATGCGGTTTTGTTTTTTGAAAATATATTGCACTTTCGAGCTGACTGATGTATAATTACAGTATCGGCGGATCGGCTCAAAATTTCGGCGGTCCGACCTAATTCTCGGCAAAAGGCAGGTATAAGCTATGAAACGGCCGTTTGGAGTGACAGGACTTTCGTATCTTGTTACGCTTGCGGCTGTCTTTCATTTTTATTCAAAAGCATTGGTTACGGGTATCGTATGCGCTGCGGCGGTAGCTTTGGTCATCGCGGTGCTCGCAAGGCTTGTAAACAAAAATATCAAAATCCACATTGACATAATTGCCGCCGCTCTTTCATGCTTGGCTGCGATCATGTCTTTATTTCTTTATCAGAATTTTATTATTGATCCGATCATTACTTCATACGCGGGAAAGCAGATCCGCGCAGAGGGCTATATCGACGAGGATATCAGCTTCACAAACTCGCTTGTCAACTACGTTATCCACACCGAAAAGATCGACGGAAACGACCGCGACGTAAAGATCCGCTTTACCGCGTTTGAAACCTACGACCTTGAACCGTTTGACAAAATCGCTGTCACGCTCACGCCGGAAAAAACCGATTATTCCTATTCACTGAGCAAGAAGATTTTCCTGCGGGCTTACGAGAGCGGCGACGCTGACCTGACGATCACCGGTGAAAAGCACACTTCCCTTTACACCGCTGCGGTATCGGTCAGGAAAATGATGCGTAACGCGCTTAACGATTCGCTTGACGGCGACGCCGCAGATTTGGCGCGGGCGGTTCTGCTCGGCGAAAAACAGGCTTTGTCCGATGATATCAAGGACGCGTTCAATGTGACTGGAACCTCATATCTTATAGTGGTGTCGGGTATGCATTTGGCTGTCGTCACCATGCTCCTGCGCCGCATTTTTGAAAAAATCAGCTTGGTAAGGATAATACCGTTCGTGCTGATAACAATTTTTGTTTTGGCGTATACAGCGATAACGGGCTTTGCACCCTCGGTAACACGCGCTGGAATAATGATGATCGTCGTTTACTTGGGAAAGCTGTTTCTGCGCGATCCCGACGGGATAAACTCGCTCGGAATCGCGGCCCTTATTTTGACCGTTCCAAATCCCTATGCGGTCGGCGACGTGGGGCTGCTGCTTTCATTCGCATCAACGGCAGGTATCATTTTATGGGCGGATAGAATAAGCGGATTTTGTCTTGAAAAGCTTTCTCTTGACAGTCTGAAACCGCTCTCAGCCGAAACCGGTTTTTCCGACAAGCTGAAAAATCTTCTCAAAAGACCGCTTCGGTGGATCATAAATCTTTTCGCGGTTTCGCTTTCGGCGACGGTTTGGGTAATTCCGGTAACGGTGCTGCTTATGGGAAAGCTTTCCCCGCTCACGGTCATAATATCCTTACTCGCCTATCCTTTGGCCTGTGCGCTGCTGCTCGCGTCGATGGCGCTTGTGCTGCTTCGCGCGGCTTTACCTTTTCTCGCTCTTTGGAAATATCTTCTCGCGCCTCCGATCGAGCTTGTTTCCGATTGGCTGGTCGCCGTTATAAAGTTCTTCTCAAAGCTCCCGTTTTGCAGCGTCGTCGGAACAGACAAAACTTTTTATTACATCTGGATCGCGGTTTCCGCAGCTCTAACCGCTGTGGGATATATCATTCACGGCAAAAAGCTTTATATATTCTCCGCCGTGACGATATCCGCGCTTACACTTACGATCGGTGCTTCTGTTACAGCTCTAACGGCGGATCGATCTTCGGTTCTCACGGTTTACCGTTTCGGTGACAGGTACACCGTCAAGGTTCAAAAAGGTGATAATATCTCTCTGCTTAGCTGCGGTGCCGATACAAACGGAAAGCTTGCTCTAAAGAATGAGCTGAAAAACACGGAAAAGCTTGACGATATTATAGTTACGAGCAAGCAGAGCCGAAACGCCTCTTTCTGCTCTGTGCTGCTTAGTGAGTTTGAAGCGGAGAACATTTTCGTATCGGAAGGACAATTTGAAAAGCGCAAAATCCCCGCCGAAGACTTCAATATTATCCGCAAAAACATCACCTTCACGCTTGAGCTTAACAGCGAAACCGAGGTTGAAGAAGCCAACATCGGCGGAACGGTCTATCAGTACGTTCAGGGAACAGAAGCCTCGGTGCTGATAGTGCCCGAAAACGCGAAGCTCTCAACTCTCCCCGAAAATATGCGCCGAACCGACATCGCGCTGTTCGAGGGAATGGCATACGAAACCGACCTGCTGCAAGCTGAAAGAACGCTTTCACTGTCGGACAAGGCGACCGACGCGGAGGTGATCCGCGACGGAGAGAAGCTTCAGATCAAGCTGTCGAAATAACAAATAAACCACTGATTAATTCACGCCTAACGTTCGGAGCGATTTACGCACCCGAATCAATCAGTAGTTCCTTATATAATATATCAAAGACGCAAACCCCAAGAAAAAACAGGGTTTGCGCCTTTTTTCGCAGATCATGACGCGCCGACAATTGAGATTTTATCGTAATCGACCTTGTAGTGCGAGGTGACGGCGTCGTCTATGACAAGGGCGGAGGTGTCGTTGAGCTGCTCCCCGGGCACGATGACCGTCACGCCCTCATCGCTTATTGTGCAAAGACACTCCTTGAAGCCCTTAGCCTTGATTATACTTTCGATGCTGTCCTGTACCGTAAAGCATTTCAGCATCTGTTCAACGCTTTTCTGAGCCTCGGATTTTTCATCTTCGCCCGCGTTTTCCAAATCAAAAACCTTTTCCGCCTCGTCGAGCACCTTATCCTGTGTGCTTTGGCGTTTGACCCTTTCGGCGGCGAAAAAGCTCTCCTGACTGCCTGAAAGCGCCGAGGTCTGCACGCTGTCCGCCGTAGCCGACGATACTCCCGCGCTTACATAAGAAGCCTCGCCGAGCTGTTTAGAGGTCGTTTTCGCCGACGCTCCCCCGAATTGCCAATTTACGTAAACCGCCGTTCCGAGCGCGAGCACAAGCGCGGCTGAAACGATATGCTTTTTTTGGATTTTCATAACAATACCGACCTTCAATCTGTTAGTTTTTCGATACATACCTTTGCCGCCGAAACATCGAGCGCCTTGGTGACGGCATCTGTTATTCTGCCGACCGTGACGGGGTCATCTCCCCCGTCACAAAGCACCAGAACGCCCCTTATGCGCGGCTCGATCTCCTTTGTTTTTGTTGTGCCGTTTTCAAGATAAACATACTCCGCGCTGTTTTCCATGGTCACGAGCACGCGCGTTTTGCCCGCTCCCTGAATACTCGACAGCAGCTCCTCCAAATCGCCTTGGATCTTTCCGCGGTAGTCCGTCACCGAAAATCCCGCCCCTTCCTGCTCCTGCGGTTTATCAAAGCTGAAAAAGCCTGAGAGAAAAATCAGCGCTATCCCCAGCACGCCCGCCGCAATAATAAGCTTTCGCGCGCCGCCGCTGTCAGCTAATTGTTTTAGCTTTTCCCGAATTTTGTTCATGTTTTACTCCGTGATCACTCGCGGACGCACCGTAAAATGCTTTTCGGTTATTTCCGCGATCTCTTCACTGTTTTCCGCTTGCTCCTCTCCGATCGTAACGGTGATCGACGAAATGATAACGCGGTTCCCGTCGGCGAGCGTAAGCGTGACCTCCGCGCCTGAAATTTCAAAGCCGTTCTGCGAGAGGATATCCCCGAGCGCCGTTTCAAGGTTTTCCTTTGTCTGCGTGAGAATCTGACGGTTATATGCTTCATCGGGCGTTGCTGCGTCCTCCTGTGATGACAGCGCGCCATTCAAATCAGCCTTTATACCGCCGATCGCGCGGGCGACAGGCGCGAGCATACAGCACAGAATAAACGCGCCCATAACCAGACTCAGTATTTTCTTGGTGCCGCCGTCTGTGACAAAATGCGAGAGCAGGGCGGTGATAATGCAGCAGGCGCAGACCGTAGCCGCAACGGTGTAAAGTCCGCTCAAGCGCCTTCACCTCCTATTGTAAACGCCGCAGCGGTCGCGATTACGAACACCGCCATTACGCAGAGCAGAACGGCGATCAGCGTTGAAAAAACCATTCCGAGGGCGTCGAGCAGAGCGGCACAGCCGTCGATCCCCATCACCTCGGCAAACGACTTCCCGACCAAAATGCAGAGCGACCAGCCTATGCCTTGGAGCACGACGGGCAAAAACGTAATGGCAAGCGCGAGAATAACAAAGATCCCGAGACCCGATTTCAGCACGTGCAAGCTGCCCTGAACGCTTTTGTAAGCCTCACTGAGCGCTCCTCCGACCATCGGAACAAACGAGCTTAACGCGAACCTCGCCGTTCGTGAGGCTAAAGAATCAAGCGCTCCCGACGCCGCCTGACGCATTGAAAGCACCGCCGTGAAAACCGTCATCGCGAAGGCAAGCATCCACTTTGTTATCTTTGTGACAAGCGAGAGAAAGCCCTTCAACCGAGCCTCAGGCGTGATTCCCGAGGTGACTGCAACGCCTAAAAAAATGTTCATCAGCGGAACTATAACGTCTGAGGATATCCTCGCCACCCCCTGCCCCGCCGCTATCATTCCGCCCTTATACGCGACCGATCCGAAAGCTTTGCCGGATGCCGCCATCATAACCGAAGCAAGGGGTATGTAAGCTAAAAACAGGTTGGCGCAGTGCGTAATTACATTTCCCGCCGAGCAGATAAACGACACCGCAGGCGCTGCCGCAGCGCAGCTCAGACAAAGCGACGCCGCTGTTTGAACCGTTTCGCTTATATCGCCCGACAAGCTGCTTTTATATGCGGAAAGCATGGCACATAGAATAAGCACCGCGATAATGGTTACAAGCCCCTTCATCGGGTGCGAAAAGCTCTCGCCCGTCATTTTCATTAGCTGCCCCATAACTCCCTCAAAGCTGAGCTTTGACAGCGAGTCGGCGTCGGCGGAATTTATTCCGAGCGCGTCAAGGACGCGTACAACATCGTCGGAAAGGCTGTTGTAAACCCCCGAATAATCGTAAGCTACAGACATATTTCACTTCCTTTTCAACCTCTCAGCAGAGAATTTACCATATTCAGGATATCCGCATATAACGGCAGCGCGGTGAACGTCACCATAAGCTTCCCCGCCAAAGTCACATTTGAGGCGAGTGCGCTGCTTCCCGCGTCGCGGCATACATTGGCTGTAAATTCCGTCAGCAGGCAAATTCCTATAACCTTCAACAGAACGGCGATATAGCCCGTGCTGATTTGCGAGGCAGATACGATGCTCTGCACCGTTGAGATGATCGAAGCGGCATTTCCGAGTACCGACGATAAGATCATGACCGCGCAGGCAACGGTCAGCATAAGAGCCGTTTCTCCGCTTTTTGGACGCAGGGTAAGCGCAAGCACCGCCGCAGTCACGGCGAGAGCGCAGACAGCAGCCGCGTTCATTAAAAGCCGAACAACTGCTTGATCGTGGAAAACAGACTGCTAATTTGTCCCACGATCAGCGTAAGCACCACAATTAGTCCCGCAAGCGATGTGAGCATAGCCTGCTCCTCGCGCCCGCTGCGGATAAGAAGCTGACACAGCACCGCCACGATTATTCCGATCGCCGCGATTTTAAAAATCAATTCTACGTCCATTTTTTACCTCTAGGGAATCTCTAATAATTCAATGTTGTGCAGAAGTGCGGAAGATTTATGGCAGAATGTTGTAAAAGCTCCGCAGGAATACCGACGTATTTCAAGGAGCTTTGGCCGGATAATGCCGTGAAGATTCCGCGCTTATGTGCGGTAGGAAATTGTTAGAGGTTCCCTCTATAACAGCATGATCGCCGCCGAAACCCCGGCAAACAGACCCAGCGTTTTATACAGCTTTGTTTTTTGCTCCGCTTGCTCCCGCGCTTCGGCAAGCTGCCTTTCAAAAAGCGCGTTGTAATGCGCGAGGTGAGTGAGCTGACCCTCCGGGTCGGTCGTGCCGAGACGGGAACCAAGCTCGTCAAGCAGCTCCGCGTCGCGCGGAGTCAGGCTCCATCTGCGACGCAGCTTGCCGATACAATCCAGCCATGATGAATAAAACGGCGTCGATCCGCTTTGACTGACCCGAAATAATTCTCCGCAGGAATTAACAAGTGAGAAAATATCGTCGTTCCTGTAGCGCAGCTCGGTTGACAGGCAGCTTATAAAGGTCAGCACCCGACCCAAAAATTCCTGCCTTTCGGCAAGCCTCCGCGCACGTGCGCAGCCGAAACCGAGCCCCGCAGCCGCAAGGAGTAACGCTCCGATGATTTTAAGCGGCAAGGTGTTCCTCCGTTCGCTCCGAGAAGGCGATTTCTCCGGCATGATTTCTGCCGCGAAGGAAAACAATAGTGCCGAAAGCCCCCGTGGAAAGTATCCTTTTCATCGCGGGACGCGCGTAAAGCTCCTCCCTGCTTGAAGCGTGAGCCGCCGCTATGACCCTCACCCCGCAGTTAACGCAGCCTTTCATCGCGGCTTCGTCATCCTGAGAACCGATCTCATCACAGATAATCAGCTGAGGAGCCATGCACCTCAATGCCTGCTCCACCGCCTGAGCCTTCGGATATCCGCTGTAGATATCGCAAAAGCCGACATCGTTCTGAGGTTCGCCGCCCGACACCGCCGCAAGCTCTCCGCGCTCGTCGATAAGCGATACATTTTGGGCTTCTGCCGTTGAAAACAGCCTTGCCAAATCGCGCAGAAGTGTTGTCTTTCCGGAACACGGAGCGCCGCAGATCAGCACGCCGCCGAACGACTCTTTCAGCCTGCAGAACAGCGCCTCTCCGCAGCCGATGTGCTCGCGGGCGACCCGAATACAGAGCGAAGTTATATCTTTGACGTTTGAAACCCTGTCGCCGTCGTTCACGGCGGTTCCGCACACCCCGACGCGATGGCCGCCGCGCAAAGTGACATAGCCGTTTTGAATTTCGCGCTGACGGGCATAGACCGAAAAATCGCAGGCACGCTGAAAAGTGTCGTCGATATCGGAACGCGCGGCAATATGCAGATCTCCGCAAGGCAGATCCGTCAATCCGCCGCTTTTGGTAAGAAAAAGTGTTTCGTCCTCGCAAACGATCGCCGCAGGACGGGCAACCCGCAGGCGGAGCTCCTGAGCTTTATTTTCCAATGAAGAAAAATGCGGTGACAACAGCCTAAGCAAAGGAGGACTCAGGCACCCTGCCGCCTGCGCCAAACGATATGTTAACGACCGATCCATAAACATTCCTCCCCGTCGCTATGGTTAATACTATGCGGACTTGCCCTGATTTAGAACGGAAAAAACGCCTGTGACCGTTTAAGCCATAAGCGTTTTTCAAAATTCTTTTGATTTTATTTCTCGATCATCCCCAAAAACTCTTCCTCCGAAAGAATCGTGATGCCGAGCTTTTGGGCTTTTGTCAGCTTGCTGCCGGCTTCTTCTCCGGCGAGGACATAGGATGTTTTTTTTGAGACCGAGGACGAGGTTTTGCCGCCGTTTTGCTCTATCAGCGCCGCTGCCTCGGCGCGCTTCATCGTGGGGAGCGTGCCCGTGAGCACGAAAACTTTTCCCTCAAACACTCCGCCCGCCTTCTTTTGCTCCGAGGGCTTCATTGCAAGCCCTAATTCCTTAAGCTGAGATATAAGCTCGCGGGTGCTTTCAAGCGCGAAATAGCTCGCGACGCTTTCAGCCATAACGCTTCCGAAGCCCTCGATTTTCGCGATATCCTCCGCCTTCGCGTTCATAATATCGTCAACGGTGAGGAAGTTCTCGCAGAGAAGCTTTGCGGCTTTAAGCCCGATATTGCGGATACCGAGCGCGAAAATCAGGCGGTACAGCTCATTCTGCTTTGACTTTTCAATCGCCTTTATGAGATTGTCCGCCGATTTTTCCGCCTTTCTGTCCAGAGCGGAAATATTCTCAGCAGAAAGGCGGTACAGGTCGGCAGGAGATTTTACAAGTCCGGTGTCAGAAAGCTGCTCCAGCACGGCGGGTCCCAAGCCGTCGATATCCATGGCGTCGCGGCTGACAAAATGGATAAGGTGCCGCATAAGCTGGGCAGGACAGTCGGTGTTCGTGCAGCGCACCGCCGCCTCGTCGTCCTGAGAAACGGGGCTGCCGCAGGAAGGGCACACCTCGGGGAACTTATAGCAGCCGTCGCCCGCGTGCTCTACGACCGAAAGCACCTCGGGGATAATCTCGCCCGCCTTGCGGATGAGCACGGTGTCGCCGATGTTTATCCCCTTTTCCTCTATGAAGTCGCGGTTGTGCAGAGTCGCTCTGCTCACGGTCGTTCCCGCCAAAGCTACAGGCTCAAAAATGCCGACGGGAGTCAGCACGCCCGTTCTGCCGACGTTGATTTCTATATCAAGCAGCTTGGTCGGCTTTTCCTCGGGAGGATACTTGTACGCCTCAGCCCACTTGGGATATTTGGCGGTGCTGCCGAGAATCCTGCGCTGCTCAAAGCTGTCAACCTTCACCACGGCGCCGTCGATGGCGTAGTCGTATTCGCCGCGGTTCTCGCCGATTTCGGTTATATGGTTTATGACCTCCTCGATGTCAGAGCAGACATAATAAAACGCGGACGGAAAGCCGAGCTCAGCGAGATATTCAAGGCTCTCATGGTGAGAGCTGAGCTCCGCGCCCTCGATTTGCTGAATATTGAACACAAAAATATCCAGCCTGCGCTCGGCGGTTATTTTTGCGTTTTTCTGCCGCAGAGAACCTGCTGCGGCGTTCCTCGGGTTTTTGGCAGGCTTTTCCTCGTTCTCTTCCTGACGGCGCACAAGCTCCTCAAAGCTCTTGAAGGACATATAGACCTCGCCGCGAACTTCAAGGTATTCCGGCGCGTTTTCAAGGCGTTTGGGCAGCGAAAGGATCGTCATAAGGTTGTCGGTCACGTCCTCGCCCGTCATTCCGTCGCCGCGAGTCGAGCCGCGCGAGAACACTCCGCCGCGGTATTCGCACGACACCGATAAGCCGTCAAATTTAGGCTCCACAACGTATTGAGCGTCGGGAAATACCTCCTTTACCCTGCGGTCAAAATCGCGCAGCTCGTCGTGCGAGAAGCTGTCGTGAAGGCTTTCCATCGGAACCGTGTGGGTGACGGGAGAGAACTTTTCGCCCGCGCTGCCGCCGACCCTGTTTGTCGGGGATGACGGTAGCTTCAAATCGGGAAATTCACTTTCAAGCTCCTCCAGCTCGCGCAGCAGCATATCGTACTCGTAATCCGATATTTCGGGCTCGTCCCTGTTATAGTAAAGATTGTTGTGATATTCTATGAGCTGAGTCAGCTCGGAAACGCGCTGCCGCGCCGTTTGCCTGTCCATAGTTGGTTCTCCCTTCACACGTCAGCTTGTTTTTTAAACATGAGCGCCAAAGCGCTCAATTCATGCCGCACACGGCTATTCATGGCAAAGCCAATTCATGTCCGAAGGACAATTCATCCCTAAATATGTTTTTTAAACGCGAGATATAAACTTGTATTATTACACAAACTTAGGAAACGCGGATTGGGTGCAGCGTCACACTGCCAATTGCTTTATTTCGGCACAGCAGAGGTTCCCTTTTCTCTGAGGAATGTCGATTCAAGGTCGGCTAAGTGCAGCTTAACGGCGAGGGGGTACATATCGTAAGCCTGACTGATCTGATTGCTGTTTTTGTCGCCGAACTCGCCCATATGCCAGCGGATAGCCATAGCCTCGTCGAGCTTAAGGCGCATTTTGCGCTCAATGAGGAACACGGATTTTTCACCGTGACCGTAGGGAAACTGATCCTCTATCGCATAGTACGGAACCTTTTCCCACTGACCTGTTTTTTCGTTTTTGACGTTGCGGCTGCTTACCTTGTAAAACTGCGCCTTGCAGAGGTCGTGAAGCAGACCGCAAATCGCAAAGCTCTCTACGTTGTCCGTTTCCTCGTCAAAGTGCTTTTCCATCATGGTATTGAACACGCTGACCGAATGCATGACAAGCCCGTTTTCGCAGGAGCAGTGATAGCGCGTGCTCGCGGGAGCGGTGAAAAAGTCGGTGCGCTGAATCCAGTCAAGCAGCTCATCCGCTCCCTTTCGCGTAATATGAGTGCGGTATATTTCAATAAATTCTTCCTTGGCGGTCATTTTTGAATTTCCCCTTTTTTCAGAAAAAAAGGGTACTCAAATAGAGTACCCTCAAATGTACGAATTACTCCGCGTCGGCGGTTTCTTCCTCGGCTGCGGCAGCTTTTACGGGAGCCTGCTCGTTTTCGGGAAGCAGAGCGCGCATCGAAAGGCTGACGCGCTTTTTATCGAAATCAATAGCTGTGATCTTCGCCTCGACCTCTTCGCCTACGCTGAGAACGTCGGCGGGCTTTTCAATTCTTCTGTTGGCAATCTGAGAAATGTGGATAAGACCGTCGATGCCGGGAATGATGTTGGCAAAAGCGCCGAAGGTGGTAAGACCGACGATCTTAGCCTTGACAACGGTTCCCTCGGGATACTCTCTCTTGAGGATCTCCCACGGATTGTCCTCGGCGTTCTTAAAGCCGAGAGAAATCTTCTTTGTTTCTTCGTTGATATCCTTAACGTAAACCTCTACGGTGTCGCCCACGTTGACGACCTCGTTGGGATGCTTGATGTGTGTCCAGCTGAGCTCTGAAATATGGATCATACCGAATACGCCGCCAAGGTCAACAAATGCGCCGTAGCTTGTGAGCGATTTAACAACACCGGTGTAA
>JBGUPW010000125.1:0-4347 GCA_045130495.1 Ruminococcus sp.
ATTGATTAAGAGCGCTTTTTCCCTGTTTTTTTCACTTGACAGCTTTTTATAATGGAAATATGAGTTTTTAATCAGTGGGTACTTAATTTTACAGAAAGGAACGTAGCTGTTTTATGGAAATTATTGACGGCTTTTTAAAGGCCATACTCGGTATTTATGAGAGCTCGGGTCTTATGAACCTGAACTGGCAGAACTACATTATGATAGCTGTGTCTGTCTTTTTGCTGTATCTTGCCATCAAAAAGAAATACGAACCCCTGTTGCTGCTTCCGATCGCGTTCGGTATGCTGCTTGTAAATCTTTACCCCGGCATCATGGAGCCTCCGGCTACTCAGCTGATCCAGATGAACGGCGCGAATGATCCTGCCGCAGCAGGTCACGCCACTCAACAGATAAACGGCGTTTGGTTTTACGAGAACCCGAAATACGGCGGCTTGCTGTATTATTTGTATCAGGGTGTAAAGCTCGGAATCTATCCTCCGCTGATCTTCCTGGGCATAGGCTGTATGACAGACTTTGGTCCGCTTATCTCAAACCCCAAGAGCCTTATCTTGGGCGCAGCGGCACAAATCGGAATTTTTATCACATTTACGGGCGCTATTTTCCTCGGCTTTTCGGAAGCTCAGTCGGGTGCTATCGCGATCATCGGAGGCGCCGACGGCCCAACCGCTATATTCGTCACGACAAAGCTTGCTCCTGAGTTGCTCGGCTCGATAGCAATAGCCGCCTATTCGTACATGGCGCTTGTGCCGATCATTCAGCCGCCTATTATGAAGGCTCTCACCACAAAAAAAGAGCGTTCGGTCGTTATGGAGCAGCTCCGTCCTGTATCGAAGCTTGAAAAAATCATTTTCCCGATCATTGTTGTTATTTTGATTTCGATATTCCTGCCCGACGCAGCGCCGCTTGTCGGAATGCTTATGCTCGGCAACCTGTTCAAGGAATCGGGAGTTGTTGACAGGATCGCAAAGGCGGCTCAAAACGAGCTTATGAACATCATCACGATTTTCCTCGGCGTGACCGTAGGCGCCACCGCAAAGGGAAGCTCGTTCCTTACGTTTGATACCATTAAGATCATTGTGTTGGGCTTGATCGCGTTCTCAATGGGCACTGCGTTCGGTTTGCTGTTCGGCAAGCTCATGTATAAGTTGACAAACGGCAAGGTCAATCCGCTCATCGGCTCTGCGGGTGTTTCGGCGGTTCCCATGGCTGCCCGCGTATCGCAGCGCGTCGGTCAGCAGGAAAACCCCGGCAACTTCCTTTTGATGCACGCTATGGGTCCGAATGTGGCCGGTGTAATCGGTTCTGCGGTTGCCGCAGGTGTGCTTCTTAACGTTATTCCTCACTAAATAAAAAATATTGACTTTTTACGATTATTTTCTCGTTATAATTCTTAATAGGAATTATAACGAGAAAAATATGTAATATAATAAGTCGGTATATTTAACGCTAAAAAATACAAAGGAGTATCATAATGCCTAAAAACCTATCAATTCAAAAAATTATTGGCATTCTTCTTCACAGGCTTCCTATGATTATTCTTTCGGCAGTGCTCATGGGATTGATTTTCTTCATTTACACAAGCCTGATGATTAAGCCCGTTTACAGTACGTCTTCTATGATTTACATACAAAACTACGGTAAACAACCTGCAGTGGCGACAGCTTCAACGGATGATGCCGAAGACACTACTGCGGCAAACGAAGGCAATTCAAACGCTCAGCAGAGCAACAATGCGGCGGCGCAGAAAATCTTTAACTCCGACCTCGCGGGCTCGGCGTCGCTTGCATCAAACTGTGTTACTCTATTTCAGAACTCCAATGATATAACAAGCTATTATGACGGCTGCAGCGTTTCTATGGATACAACAAACGGAACATTTTATATTACGATTTCCGTAAGCGGCACCGATCCCCAAAAGTGTGCGAATGTTGCTAATATCGTCGCAGATAAATGTTCTACGGTATTCCACAATCATTTCCCTTACGGAACAATAGGAACGATCCGTGAGGCGGTAGCTCCTTCACAGCCGATTTCTCCGAATAAGGTGGTTAACACCATGATCGGTGCGGTTGTCGGTCTTGCACTTGCGAGCCTTGCTGCTGTACTGCTCGAAATGGTTGACACTACCCTCAAGAATGATGATGACCTCCAGAAGATGTATAAGATTCCCGTATTTGCGGAAATCCCCGATTTTGAGACGTTAGGCAGGTGACGGTAAATAATGAAATTTAAGAAAGATAAAGCTGCAGACGAAAGCAAATTGGCTGCAAAAGAAGCCGCTCAGGAAAATGCTCCACAAGCTGCTCCTCAAGAAAACGCTCCCGAAGCTGCTTCCCAGGAAAATGATCCAAAAGCAAGTGCTTCTCAGGATAACGCCGCCGGCGGCGAAAAAAAGAAACGCAAGGTTAAGAGGAAAAGAAGAAAATCAAGAGGCTATGGTTATGGCTACAACTACAACTACTCCTATTCCTCCAACTATTCCTACGGTTACAGTCAGAACAGCCTTTCCGATAACGGTAAGTTCGCGATCGTTGAATCGTATAAAGCCGCAAGAACAAACATTATGTTCTCGCTTTCCGGTGATGACGACAAGATATTCGCGGTAACAAGTTATTCAAAGGGTGAAGGTAAAAGTACCGTTTCTTCAAACCTCGCTATCTCCTTCTCCAAAATGGAAAAGCACGTGTTGGTCGTTGACTGCGACCTCAGACGTCCGAACGTTCACAACATCTTCAAGGTTGAGAACAAGATGGGTCTTTCAAATATCATCGGTAAGATGGGCAGTTTTGAGGATGTAGTTCACAGAAATGTTCTGCCGAACCTCGATATTCTCCCCTCCGGAACTATCCCTCCGAACCCGTCCGAGCTGCTTTGCTCCCCACGCTTTGTTTCTATGATAAAGCGTCTTAAGGAAGAGTACGATTATATAATCTTCGATACTCCGCCTATCGGCGTAGTTGCCGATGCGCTGCTCCTTAAGGATCTGGTCGCAGGATTCGTTGTGGTTCTCAGAGAGCGCAGAACGACCCACGGCGATATTCAAAATCTGATTGACAGCGCAAAAATGGCTGACAGCAAGATCTTAGGCTTTGTCAAGGTTGGCTGTATCAAGGGCAAAAAGCGCGGCAAACGCGGATACTACTATTACTACAATTACTATTATTATTAATAGTCAGCTGCAAATCAGGACAATATTTCATCAACAGACTTACCAAGGAATACATGGTAAGTCTGTTTTTTTACTGTCAAATCAACGAAATTGCAGGATTTGCAAAAAAGACTTGCAATTATCCGATTAATATATTAAAATAATAAGGATAAAAAGATTTTTTTGCAATTTGAAAACAAGGAGAAAGCACAATGAACTTTTTAAGCAGCAGCGCTCAGGAGCTTGAGCGCGAATATCAGAGTCTTAAAAAAAGCTACGAGGATGAAAAGGAAAAGGGACTTCATCTTAATATGGCGCGCGGCAAGCCCTGTAAGGAGCAGCTTGACCTTTCGCTCGATATGCTCGATGTTTTAAACAGCAAGTCCGAATTTATCGGCGAGGATAAAATGGACTGCCGCAATTACGGTATCCTTGAAGGAATCGAGGAGTGCCGCAGGCTGTTTGGCGACATTCTCGGAACAGATTACAAAAATATAATGGTTGGCGGCAGCTCAAGCCTTAACATGATGTTCGACACGATTTCCTGCATGATGACCAAATCAATTGCCGAGGGCTGCAAGCCGTGGTACGAGGTGCCCGACAGAAAGTTCCTCTGTCCCGTTCCCGGATATGACCGTCATTTCGGAATTACGGGCTACTTCGGTTTTGAGATGATCCCCGTTCCGATGAACGAGGAAGGCCCCGACATGGACATTGTGGAAAAGCTTGTTTCGGAGGACGCTTCTATCAAGGGTATTTGGTGCGTGCCGAAATACTCCAATCCTACGGGCATCTCCTACAGCGACGAAACAGTGAGACGCTTTGCAAATCTCAAGCCCGCCGCAAAGGATTTCCGCATTATGTGGGACAACGCTTACTGCGTACACGACGTCACGGACGAACCCGATACTCTTCTCAATATTTACGACGAATGCCTGAAGGCTGGCACGGAGGATATGTCCCTGTTGTTTTGCTCAACCTCAAAAATAACTTTCCCGGGCGCGGGAGTCGCGGCTATGGCGGCTTCTCCGAACAATATGAAGGTGTTCCGCGAGCGCTACAACTACGAGATAATCAGCTACGACAAGCTCAATATGCTGCGCCACGTAAAGTATTTCGGCGATTACAACGGCGTTCTTGAGCATATGAAGAAGCACAAGGCTATTCTTGCTCCCAAGTTTGACATCGTGCTCAAC
>JBGUPW010000126.1:0-6170 GCA_045130495.1 Ruminococcus sp.
GTTCAGGGTCAAGGGCAGAGACGCCGTGAGCGGTCTTCCGCGCTATGTCGATGTGACGGGCAATGAGATAATGGGGGCGATTGAGGAAATAGCAAAGGATATCGTCAACGCTATCCGCGACGTGCTTGAAAGGACGCCTCCCGAGCTTATCGGCGATATCTACACCGACGGTATCATCCTGACAGGCGGTCTCGCAGGGCTTCAGGGCTTCCCGAGAATGGTTGGGCTTGCCACAAAGCTAAAGGTGAGAGTTCACAAATACGCGCCCGATTGCGTGATAATGGGCTGCGGCAGAGCCATGAGCTATATCGGCAAATCGGAAAGAGAGCTTTCCGGCGGCGTTTCGCCGCTGCTTATGGCATATTGATTAGTATTTGATAATAGTAGGAATATCAGCGGCGGCGTTTGCCGCCGTTTTTCACCGTCATAATTATTTGCCGCCGCAAACAAGCTCTTGACAATAGTCAAAAAAAGAGTACAATTGAGTTTACTATATTTATGATTGGAGTTGACAGCATGATTTTTGTAACAGGCGACTGCCACAGTGAATTTTCAAAGTTATCTTCGCGTTTTTTTCCCGAACAAAAGGGATTGACAAAAGACGATCTTGTAATTGTCTGCGGCGATTTCGGAGCGGTGTGGAACGCCGGCGGCGTCAGTACGTCGGAAAAGTATTGGCTTTCGTGGCTTAACAGCAAGCCGTTTACAACGGTCTTTGTTGACGGCAATCACGAAAACTTTGACCGTTTGAACAGCGAGTTTGAAGTTGTGGATTTCCACGGCGGCAAGGCGCACAAAATAAGCAAAAGCGTCTTTCACCTTATGCGCGGTGAAATTTATGATTTTGAAGGAAAGAAATTTTTCGCGTTCGGGGGAGCAGCCTCGCATGACATTCCGGACGGCATTCTCGACCCGGAGGATTTCGATACGCAGGAGGAATTCAAAGAAACCGTCAGTAAATGGCGCAAACAGAGAAAGATGTTCCGTATAAACCATGTTTCGTGGTGGGCAGAGGAACTGCCCGACGATGAGGAAATACAAAACGCCGAACGAAATCTTGAAAAAGTAAATTATGAGGTTGACTACGTTATCTCACACTGCGCACCGTGCTCCGTTGTCGATAAAATGTTTTACACCCACATAAAGCCCGACAAGCTGACGGCGTACTTTGACGACCTTGCGCCGAGGCTCAGCTTCAAAAAATGGTTCTTCGGACACTATCACGGAAACAAAGAGCTTTTCGACAAGTACATCCTGCTCTATGACAAAATTATAAGAATTGAATAACCGGATTCTCTGACAATTCCCTACCGCGCATAAGCACGGAATCTTCACGCCGTACTTCTGCACAGCATTGAATTATTAGAGATTTCCTAAACACAAAAACAGTTATCCCGCGCCGAGGATTTTGCGTTCTCGACGCGGGATAATTTTATACTCCGAGCAAGGGCTGGTCAAACTCAAACAGTGCCTCGTTTATTTCATAAATATCGAATTCGCCCTTTTTTACAAAGTACTCGATAATGATGTCGAATTTGTTGCTGTGGGTCAGCGAAAAGCCCGCCTTTGACAGCATATCCTTTAGCTCATTGAACGGAAGCTCCAACGCGACGGCAAATGCGACTGCCGTTGTTTTTTTCGGCTTGTAGAGCGTGTTGTTCTTTATCTTTGAAAAAAGCTTTCGGTCAACGTTCGCTTTTTTGTAGCACTGAGCGTCGGTCATGCCCTTTTCATCTATTTTACGAATAAGCATTTGCGAGAAGCTTTCGTCAATCTGCCCCACCGCGTCGCTCAGACTCGGCGGCTCCGACAGCTCATCAACAAACGGATAATTCAGCAATCGCGTTCTGCCGTCATAATGCTCTTCAACATAGCACTCGTCGATATACTCGGTGATATCGTTTATCAGCCGCTTGCTGATTTGGAAGCAGTCCTTGTCAAACACCACAATATAAACCGCGATGTCGTTCTTCATCAAAAATTTGCAGATCTCGCTGACCGCGATTTGTAGCGCCTGATCCTTTGGATAGCCATAGGCTCCCGCCGAAATCAGCGGAAACGCGACCGATTTGCACTTATACTTTTCTGCAAGCATAAGAGAATTACGGTAGCAGGAAATCAGCTTTTCTTCCTCTCCGTATGCTCCGCCGTGCCAAACCGGTCCGACCGTGTGAATAACGTATTTGCACGGCAGCTTGTAGGCTTTTGTGATCTTCGCCTCGCCTGTTTTACAGCCGCCCAACCTTCTGCACTCCTCAAGCAGCTTCTCGCCCGCAGCCCGGTGGATTGCACCGTCTACTCCTCCCCCGCCGAGCAGAGAATTGTTGGCGGCATTTACAATCGCGTCACATTCCATTTTTGTTATATCGTTCCTGACGATCTGAATCGGCATAGCGGCACCTCGCTTACGCTTGTAAATAACAGTGGATTTTTAATCCTATAGATTAATTCTATCATATCGGGGGCGTTTGCGCAACGGTTTTTTAATGCAGCTATGCTGAAATTCATGTCACTTGCAACAATTCATTTCTGTATCAGCTTTTCAGTCATTAGACAACACAAAATATTTAATCAAGCTTTTGCGGCAGGAATGAATTGTCCGCAGGACATGAAATGGCTTGCCGTGAATTGCCTTCGGCATGAATTGAGCGCGGTGCGCTCATTTATTAAATGCAACAAGGGTCGGCAAGCGCCGACCCCTGATAAAAACTAAAATATTCGATTAAACCAGCTCGATGATCGCCATTTCGGCGCCGTCGCCGCGACGGGGACCGATTTTTGTCACTCTGGTGTAGCCGCCGTTGCGGTCGGCGTACTTGGGAGCAATTTCGGAGAAGAGCTTTGAAACAACATCCTCTTTAGTCACAAAAGCCAATACGAGGCGTCTGTTGTGAAGGGTGTTGGTTTTTGCGGTCGTAATCATTTTCTCCGCCATGGCCTGAACTTCCTTGGCGCGAGTATTTGTGGTTTCAATTTTGCCGTTTTCGAGAAGGAAAGTAACCATCGCGCGAAGCATTGCTGTTCTTTGAGCAGTGGTTCTTCCCAGTTTTCTGGTACCTGGCATTTCTTTCACTCCTTTACCGTAAGATTCAAAGGGTCAATTTATTCGTCTTCCTTTTGAAGACCGAAGCCGAGGGATTCTAACTTTTGAACAACCTCTTCAAGCGACTTTCTGCCGAGGTTGCGCACCTTCATCATATCCTCTTCGGATTTATTAATCAAATCTTCAACCGTGTTAATGCCCGCGCGCTTGAGGCAGTTGAAGGAACGGACAGACAGATCGAGGTCTTCGATCGTCATTTCAAGGATCTTCTCCTTGCCCTTGTCGTCCTTTTCTACCATGACCTCTGCGGAAGAAGCCTTGTCGGAGAGGTTAACAAAGAGGTTGAGATGCTCGGTGAGCACCTTTGCCGCAAGCGACACAGCCTCTTCGGCGTTGATAACGCCGTTGGTCCATACGTCGAGCGTGAGCTTGTCGTAGTCGGTTATCTGACCGACGCGGGTATTGTCAACTGTGTAGTTTACCTTTAACACAGGTGTGTAGATTGAGTCAATCGGCAAAACGCCGATAACATTGTTGCCGCTTAACTGCTTGTTCCTTTCAGAGGGAACATAGCCTCTGCCCTTGTCAACGGTGATTTCCATGTTGAGCTTTGCGCCGTCGCCCAAAGTGGCGATGTGCAGCTCGGGATTGAGAATTTCAACCTCGTTGTCACATTTGACGTCGGCGGCAGTGACCTCGCAGGGACCCTCGGCGTTGATCTCAACGACCTTGGGGCTTGTTTCAAAAAGCTTTGCAACAAGACTTTTCATATTGAGCACAATCTCCGTTACGTCTTCCTTGACGCCCGGAATAGTTGAAAATTCGTGAAGAACGCCGTCAATCTTGATAGACGTGACAGCACAGCCCTCAAGTGAGGAAAGCAGCACTCTGCGAAGGCTGTTGCCGAGAGTGTTGCCAAAACCGCGCTCAAGCGGCTCGACAACGAACTTACCGTACTTTCCGTCCTCGGTTAATTCTGCGGTTTCAATTCTTGGCTTTTCAATTTCAATCATTCGCGAATCCTCCTAACATTATGCTGCCGAAGCTCTCCGGCAGGTATGTGTGTGTAATCTGCCTGTGAAAAAAATAATGCGATTACTTGGAGTACAACTCAACGATGAGGTGCTCTTCAACGGGATAGTCGATGTCATCTCTCTGGGGAATGGCAACAACCTTGCCGCCGAGGAGGTTCTGATCCTTCTCAAGCCACTTGGGAGTGACCATGGAAGCATTTTCGCCCTCCGCGATTGCTTTAAATCTTGTTGTTGAACGGCTCGTTTCCTTAACGGCGATAACGTCGCCGACCTTTACAAGGTAGGAAGGAATGTTAACCTTTTTGCCGTTCACGGTAAAATGAGCGTGGTTAACCAACTGTCTTGCTTCTCTTCTTGTGGCTGCGAGACCCAGACGATAAACAACGTTGTCAAGTCTGCGCTCTACGATCGAGAGCAGCTCCTCACCGGTTTTGCCCTCGGCCTTTTCAGCCTTTTCATAGTAAGCATGGAACTGCTTTTCGAGAATGCCGTAAATAAACTTTACCTTCTGCTTCTCTGTAAGCTGCATGCTGTATTCGCTCTTTTTTCTTCTCATTTTTCCGCCGGGGTTTCTGTTGGAAGTCTTTTTGCTGTAACCCATAACAGCGGGAGAAATGCCCAGTGCTCTGCAGCGCTTGGCAATCGGCTGCATATTCTTAGCCATGTAAAATTTCCTCCTTTAATAATAACTACACGCGTCTTCTCTTGGGAGGACGGCAACCGTTGTGAGGAATGGGAGTAACGTCTTTGATCATCGTTACCTCAAGACCTGCGGTCTGAAGCGCTCTGATAGCTGCCTCTCTGCCCTGTCCGGGTCCCTTTACGTAAACCTCAACGTATTTCATGCCGTGCTCCATCGCTGCTCTCGCTGCTGTTTCGGCTGCCGACTGAGCCGCGAAGGGAGTGGACTTTTTGCTGCCTCTGAATCCGAGCTCGCCTGCGCTCGCCCAAGATACGGCATTGCCCTGTGTATCGGAAATAGTCACAATTGTGTTGTTGAATGTTGACTGGATATGCGCCGCGCCTCTTTCAATGTGCTTGCGCTCACGACGACGGCGGATAACCTTCTTGCCACCTTTTGGTGCTGCCATAATATCGTGCCTCCTTATTTCTTCTTGTTGGCCATTGTCTTACGGGGACCTTTGCGGGTACGCGCGTTTGTCTTTGAGCGCTGACCTCTTACGGGAAGTCCCTTTCTGTGGCGTACGCCGCGGTAACAGCCAATGTCGATAAGTCTTTTGATATCATAAGCGATGTCACGGCGAAGATCACCTTCAACGCGGCAGTTATGCTCGATATATTCTCTGAGTTTTGAAATGTCTTCTTCTGTCAGATCTCTGACACGAGTGTCAGGATTTACGCCTGTTGCAGCAATAATGTCTGTTGCAGTTTTACGGCCGATGCCGAAGATATAAGTTAAACCGATTTCAACTCTTTTATCTCTCGGCAGGTCAACACCTGCTATACGAGCCATTCAGTTGCACCTCCATATTATTTTAAAAAGTTACATTTTAATTTTTTAACGCCGGATCGTTTTCATAGCCGTGAGCGGAGAACTTTGAGTGCCCCCGACCCGTCCTTGACCGCTATGCTCCGGCTGAGCGTTTCAGTGCGCCTTTTTACGTGCAGTATAGCAACAACAACTGCGCTCAGCTTAAAGCGCACCTTAAAACGCGGGAAGAAAAGTGCTGTTAACGTGCAAAGCTGTTTTGCGCGTCATGCCCTGTCGACTTAACCCTGACGCTGCTTGTGCTTGGGGTTGTCGCAGATAACAAGAATTTTACCTTTTCTCTTGATTACCTTGCATTTGTCGCACATTTTCTTTACTGAAGGTCTGACTTTCACTTACAATCATTCCTTTCCAAAAATAGTGTGTTTTGACTTTTGAAGATCACTTTGATCTCCAGGTGATTCTTCCTCTTGTCAGGTCATAGGGAGACATCTCCACCGTAACCTTGTCGCCCGGCAAAATGCGGATGAAATTCATGCGCAGCTTGCCTGAAATAACAGCTAATATCACGTGACCGTTTTGAAGCTCAACCTTAAACTGGGCGTTCGGCAAAGCTTCTCTGACAATACCTTCTACTTCTATA
>JBGUPW010000127.1:0-5800 GCA_045130495.1 Ruminococcus sp.
CGCGCCACTTCGTCCAGATGGATTGCTTTCTCGTCACCGAGACGGACGAGTGCTTCCGTGTAGTCGCGCACGTGCTCATAATCATAATCGCGCATGGCAAGTTCGGCAGATATACGCAGCAAAATCACTTCCCAGATATGTTCACCTTTCTTTTCTGCTATCTCCGCGGCATATCGCTGCTGGCGTTGCAGCACTTGCTGCGCCTTTTCTTTGTTATCATTCCACCACCAATAGAACGCCTCCTCCATGCCCGCTTTCATCATATAATCCTCGTACGCACCGTCTTGCAGCCACCTGTTGCGGAAATACTGCGCCGCCCAACAGATCATGGAGTCTTCGGACAGCGATTGCATGGTATTGGCGCGTATGTCTGCCACGCAGAACCAATAAAGGGCTTTTGATTCTTCCGGCAACTGGTCAGGACGTACCACTTCGCGCAATATCGCCATTGCCGAATCCCTGTTCACGGTCAGTAACTCTTCCGCTTTCTGCACACGCTGCACGTCTCCGTTAGCGCACGCACTCATGAGGCAAAGAGCCATTGCTCCTATCAATCCTATTAAGAACTTGCTTTTCATCATTACTAGTGTTGCGATAAATTATCGCTAATTTTAGTTAAAATACTTATATTTAATCTATTACAAGCGTTCTTTGATTTTTTGATTTGAAATGAAATATTTTTAATATTTTCTCTTTTGAGTGCTTTTAACTCGAAGAGTTGTACAAATTGGTAGTAAAAGCTATCTGTAAGCTTGCTTACATGTAGGTTTTAATGGCAATTTGTACAAGAGGCGTGCCTCTAAAAGCACACAAAAGTTATTTTTAATATTTTTTTATAATTATCGCATCAGTACTATTTCATCTTCTTTCACGAAATTTTCTGCAAAGATACTACTTTTTCACGAATTATGCAAAGCAAAATGCCTATATATAAACTTTTCTTGGGCAATTATGCTGTATTTCAATGGTTTAGAAGTAGCAAATATAAATTAATTGTATCAAAGAAGCAAGCCCGTTTGTGCGGGCTTGCATGATCATCTTCACATTTACAAAACGGACTTTACTCATCTTTCCAATTATCCTCGGTCGGGTATTGTTTCTTTGCCAGATGCATCTCAACAAGGAAAGAACATAACATTCCTATGCCGACTCCGAAAGCAATGATGAGCCAAAAATAGATGTTTTTTGCTGCTATATTCGCTAACCAGTTAATACCTGCTCCAAGGCCGATGCCGAGCATCATGCAAGCGAAGCGAAGGTTACCGACATCAATCGTGCCGGGCTTTGGTGCTTTCTTCGGCTCGTCAATAAGCAGTTTGGCGGTCTCCGGATCCGTCTTGTTCTCAATGATGAGCTGGCGGATTTCTTTCTGCTGCTGATCCTTTTTCATCTTTTTGAGGAATACCATCACAAATACGACGATTGGCAGTCCGAGCGATAAGATTACTGCAACTAATCCGATGAATTCTTTCATGTCAAAAACAGGGTCCATAATAGTATAAAATTTTAATGGTTTAACTTTCACTTATAAGATACGTAACTTTTAAAAAGGTTACATGTCTAAGCGGAATTTCTTTAGATTTATTGCATAAAGTACGGCTATTGTGATAAGAGGCAACGCAATACAGGCAATACGCAACTGCATTTGCATTGATGAAATGCTTATCACTTCGATGAGTACGAATATATATACCACGAGTGCCAACGGGACACCGAAACAAATGCCTAAAAGCTTCGCCCATTTGCGCAGCTTTTTTAGCCGCAAGTCACGACGCACGGTGCGCATGACGGTAGCGTTGATCTGCGCTACGTCCGGTTGCCGCTTGGCGCTCTCTGCAAAGAGCAGATCTAAGTCTTTATCTGTCATTTGTGTATTCATTTTCTATCTTCATTTTTAGTTTCTCCCGTATGCGGCACATCCGTACTTTGATATTGTTTTCTGTCTGCCCGACGCGTTGTGCAATAGTTTGCAAAGGCACTCCTTCGTAATAATGCCATTGGATGATTTGCCGGTCGATTTCGGGCAGTTGAATGATTGCTTTCTCCAAGGATTGTAATTGTAACTCCCTCTGCTCGTCATATTCTTCATTCGGTGGATCGGTGTTTTCATCCAACGGCTCCATCTGCCGACGTTTCTCTTTCTCCAACATTCGTAATGCAATATGATTAGCAATGATGGTTACCCACGCGCCGAAGTTTTCACCGCGCCAACTATCCAACTGCCGGTACGCTTGAATAAAAGCCATTTGTGTCACTTCTTGGGCATTTTCATCGTCTTTCACGAGGCGCAAAGCCGCTCCATAGACCTGCGAAGTGTAACGCTTCATCAGAGTCTCAAACGCTTGTGCATTGCTATCATGCAACACCTCGCGTATCAGTTCTATGTCTGTCGGACGAAAAGCCATGTTTACCTATATGATACAGAAATTGCACAAAGGTTACACCATCCTTTGCATTTTTCATAAAAAAGTGCCCCGAGAGGCACTAATTGATTGTATTATTCATCATCTCATAAAGATAAGCCGGGCTTTGGACATAAAGTTCGTTTTCTTCGTCCTGCAAAGCTGGCATGAGCGATGAGTTATAAACCTTCTCCATAGCTTGTTCTAAACCACAGCCGGTATCTTCCATGACATAGCGCACCAACTCACTCAAAGCATAGTCGGTCAAGTAAGTCGCTATTTGATGATGATTTGCTTGTGTCATAGTATTTGCACTTTTGATTTTTTGAGATAGCTCAAAGCTTTCTCCGTCCCGAAATAATATTGCTGATCAAGAAACTTGTCTTGAAGACCTTTTGCAGCTTCTTCGGCTGTGTATATATTCTGGCGATAACTGGTAATCTGTACCACTACGCCGTCATCAGCTATGGGTCCAACAATAATATCATAGTCATGTATCGGCAGTTGGTTCTCGCGGTCACGGTTGGCATCTACGAACAGGAACCATTCTACGGTTGCTTTCTCAGGAAAGACTTTGACTTTTAAGTCGGAATGCAATGCGGCTTCATCGAACTCATAAATGATTAATATCGCCTTGCCTCCGAAAAGACGCGCTTTCTTGGTCGCCATACGAATAGCCGTCTCTCGCGAATCCGTGAGATAGAAACCTTTGCCAAAGTCCTTGTGATTGAGGCTGCGAGATAGATCAATCTTCTCTATATCCGTATTGGTGCCGTGGAATAGTATCATGCTAGTGTTCCTCCATTTTGGCGACAGATAACGAGCATATCATCAATAGTTTCGTCCATTGATTGTAAGTGCTCAACATCATAAAACTCCATTAAAAATGCTAACGCTTTGTATTGCTGCAAATAGCGGAAAGCGGCTTGTCGTGTCATGGCAAACTTCATCGCAAATGCTTGTATCGCACTCGTCAAAAACGGAATTTCATACTTACTCATATCGTATTCTTTGCAACTTTCGGCTGCAAAGTTACTGCTTTTTTTTGATATATGCAAATTTTTCTGCATTTTGTTCTCGAAATGGCAAGATTTATCCAAAATATACCAAGTCTGGAAATTTATATAAACCCTCCGCATCTACATATAAACTTTTCTTCCCCTATTCGCCTATATATCAACCATTTACGCGAAGCAAATATAAATCGTAAAATTTGGATATAAATGGTTTTTTGTAGTAATTTTGCAGCAAAATTTGAAACGTTTAACAACTCAAAAAACACGAATATGACAAAGAAAATTTTTATTATCGGACTGGTACTCGCAGCAGTACTTTCGATGAGCGGGTGTATGCCCGGAAGTGAACAATGGAACATCCGTATCGCAGCGCATTGCTACATCAAAGGCGGTGGACTGCAAGAAGGTGAGAAACTGATTTTTGTCAATGGTATTCAGCGCAAGTGCTTGCGTGAATGGCAAGGACAAACGTGCAAGTATGTGGCAGTTAAGTACACTTTCCGCAAGGCGAATGGCAATCTCGACCAACGCATCCTTCATCTGCTGATGACCGAACACTGCGACAGCATCGTCGATTGCAGTTACGACGGCAAAGCGGAATGGGTCAATGACAATGATTTGATGATGCTGCGGGACATCTTTCCGCATGGTGTCTTCGGCGGCGAACGAAAGTATCACCTTATAAATATAATAATATGCAAGCAAGAATTTTCGTATTGACAGCGGCGATGATATGCGCCGTGTCAATGGCTGCTAACAACAAGGTTAGTGGTGTAATCAAGGACGCAGCGGACAAGACTGCGCTCATTGGTGTCAATGTCAGTTTGAAACAGGGCGACCAACAAGTTTCCGGCACGGTCACAGACGCGCACGGAAAGTTCAGTTTGGAAGCCGAAACGGGCGAGTTCGTGTTGGAGTGTTCGTACATCGGCTACGAGCCCATCGGCATGAGTTTAACGGTAAGCGGTAACACCCACCTCGGCACGATTGAGATGAACGAGGCTTCGACGGAACTGAGCGAAGTGGTGGTGGAAGGTGACGCGGTGATTCAGAAAGTGGATCGCCAGATTCTGCTGCCTAACAAAGAGCAATTGGGCGCTTCTTCGGATGGTATGTCGCTGCTGCAGAACTTGCAGATCCCGCGTATCGTGGTGAACCCTGCGGACAACACCGTCAAGACCCTCGCCAACCAAGACGTGCAGTTGCGTATCAACGGCATCGAAGCAAGCAGTTCCGAGGTCATGGCAATCAACCCGAAGGATGTCATCCGTATCGAGTACCACGACCAGCCGGGTGTGCGCTATAACGGCGCGGCGGCGGTCATCAACTACATCGTCCGTCACCACGACACGGGCGGCAATCTGATGCTCAACGCGTCCAACGGCGTGACCATGCCCGGTTGGGGTGAGTACCATCTGTCGGGCAAAGTGAACTTTGGCAAATCGTCGTTCAGCCTCATGACGCACTACTCGCCGCGTGACATTTATTGGACGCGCACGAACGCGGAGACGTACAATTTCAGTACGGGCACAATCGAGAACCGCGAAGTGGGTGAACCGACACGTTTCAAGATGAATCCGGTGAATATCGGTTTGACTTACAATTGGACAAACGGCGAGAAAAATAGAGTCCAGATAGCCTTGCGCGATAACATGCTATTTATGCCGCACTCCAAGACCAACCGCGATTCGCGTCTCTACCAAGCCACGGACAGTTTTGCCATTCACGACCACGAGAGCACCCAATCCATTTCGCCCTCGTTGGATATTTACTACGAGCATAATCTGCCGGACGACCACCACTTGTATTTCGATGTGGTGGGTACGTATATCAACAGTAGCAACGACCGCCGTTTTGAGCAGTTACCGCTTGGCGAGACGGTCGCCGACACAACCGATGTGACCTCTCGCGTGCGCGGTAATAAATACTCGCTCATCGGTGAAGCCATCTACGAGAAAGACTGGGAGAACATCGGCTTGACGGTCGGTGTGCGCCACAATCATCAATGGGTCAAAAACAGATACGCTTCGGCAATAAATGACCAAATTGTAAATGTCATGACTACTGCCGAGACCTACGCTTTTGCGGAAGTGCAGCAACGCGTCAAGCAGTTCTCCTACGCCGTGGGTATCGGAGCCATGCACACGTATATCGAGCAAGCCGGACAGAAACAATCAAACTGGATTGCCCGTCCGCAACTGACGATGAGTTATGACTTCGGCAAGGGCGTGTTCTGGAAATACAAAGGTTATGTCTCTGGCTACCAACCTTCGCTGTCTGCTATGTCGGACGTGGCGCAACAGATTGACAAGTACCAGATTCGACAAGGCAATCCGAACCTCAAACCCGTCATGTTCGTTGCCAATGAGATGCAGTTTTCGT
>JBGUPW010000128.1:0-3233 GCA_045130495.1 Ruminococcus sp.
GAATTTTTCAGCTCGTCCAAAAAGCGGCTGTCAATTCTGATCTTGTGGTCAAAGCCCGCAAGTATCGGTTTGCCGCTGTCGAGCGTAGTTACCTCATCGGGGCTGATAAATTTTAACATGACTTCGTACATATTGACCGCCGGACATCGCAGGACGGTTTTGTAAAACGGGGTTCCGTTTTCGGCGATGTATTTCAGAAACTGGTATCCGCCGAAGCTGGTGGCGTATCCGTAAATTCTGTCAACTCCGAATTTCGCCTTGGCGTAATCCGTTACGATCCGTATATAGGTTATACAGTCATTGAGAAAGAGCTTCTTCTTTACGTCGTCGCCGTGACAAGGCTCATCATATGTTATCACGGCGATATCCTTGTATTTTTTCAGCACAAAATCCGCGAATTTTTCAACAGCCTTGTTGTCCTTGTGTCCGCTGAACCCGTGACCGCAAACGACGATCCTCTTTGCCGTTTTTAAGTTGTTGTAATAAATTTTGCACCTTATGCTGCATCCGGATCCATTGATGTTGAAATATTTTTCCATAAAAACCTCTCCGATGTTTTCTGTCAGTTTTAATTGTATTATATCACCTGTATTATATCACCGATTCCCGAAAATGTAAATCGGTATGCACTGAATCGTATTAACCTGATTTGCAAAAAACAAAAAGCTTAAGGGAACCTCTAATAATTCCCCTTTGAATTTTTAGAGCCTCTCATAATCCGGCTTGTTTTTGTTCCTGTGATTGACAATCGCATTGTGATTTTGTAGAATAAAAATATGATACGGTCTTTAGGCTTGCTTTAGCGTGAAGCATTATTATGAATACAAAAACCAAACAAGGAGAGTTGAAAGATGCGTTTGCTGTTGGCGGAGGACGATCCGCGGCTGCTCAAGTCGCTGATACATATATTTAAAGTGAACAAATACGCGGTTGACGGAGTTGATAACGGCGCGGACGCGCTCGGTTACGCGCAGTCGGGCGAGTACGACGGGCTTGTGCTCGATATTATGATGCCGGGGCTTGACGGTATAGAGGTATTAAAACGGCTGAGAAGCGAAGGAGTTACCACTCCGGCGCTGTTTCTCACCGCGCGAACCGAGATATCTCAGCGCGTTGAGGGCTTGGACGCGGGCGCCGACGATTATCTTGCAAAGCCGTTCTCGACCGCCGAGCTGCTCGCCCGAGTGCGCGCGATGATAAGGCGCAAGGACAACTATGTGCCCGACCTTTTGATGTGCGGCGGCGCGGCGCTGAATCGCTCAACATATGAGCTTGAATACGGCGGCAAAACGCGGACGCTCAGCGGCAAGGAGTTCCAGATTGCCGAGATGCTTATGCAGAAGCCGGGCAGCATTATCTCAGCCGAGCAGTTCATCACGCATATCTGGGGTTGGGACGCCAATGTGGATACAAGTGTTGTGTGGGTGCATATTTCAAACCTCCGCAAAAAGATAGCCGCTACGCTCCGCTTGAGATACGCTTTGTGCGAGGCGCGGGGTATCAGTTGGAGGTCAAAAAATGATTTATCAACTGCGAAAAAAGTTTATCCTGATCTCAGCCGCAGCGGTCGGCTTTGTTTTCGCGCTGATTTTCGGTACGATTTACTTTATGACCGCCGCGCAGCTTGACCGCGCCATGGATCTGCTGACCGACGTTATCTCGTCAAACGGCGGCGCTTTTCCCGATTTCAGCAAAACGGAAAAGCCGTCAGCTCCCGCCGGCTTGCCGGGGGACGGTTTTTTCACTCCCGAAACAGCTTTCAGCACCCGCTTTTTTACGGTTTACGTTGATAACAACAACCAAATAATCCGCGAGAACACTGAAAAGATTTCATCGGTAAACAGCGAGGACGCCCGCGATTACGCCGAAACCGCGCTTGAAAGGGGAGATGATCGCGGCTGGATATTCGGGTACCGCTACAAAATCACCGATACCGAAAACGGCAAAACGCTTGTTTTTGTGAACGGAGAGACGAACAAGAGCGTTACCAACGGTATGCTGACTATCGTGCTCGTTGTGCTCATCGTCAGCTTCCTCGCGATTTTGATGTTGATAATTTTATTCTCCAAGCGAGCCGTGAAGCCCACCGCCGAGGCGTATGAAAAACAAAAGCAGTTTGTGACCGACGCGAACCATGAGCTTAAAACGCCGCTCACCCTGATTCTTTCAAATGTTGATATCGTGGAATCCGAGATCGGCGAAAACGAGTGGCTTGAGGATATCAGAGTCGAAGGAGAGCGAATGGGCGCGCTTATCAATCAGCTTGTCACTCTGTCGCGCATGGACGAGGACGAATCCAATCTTGATGTTTCGGAATTTGATTTGAGCGCAGTCGCGTGCGATACGGTCTCCGAATTTGAGGGGCTTGCGGCTGAGAGAAACAAAGCTCTTGTAGCCGACGTCGGGCAGGACATTTTCTACAGCGGAGACGAGGGCATGATCCGTCAGCTTCTGTCCATTCTCCTCGACAACGCGGTAAAATACTGCGATCCCAACGGAAGCATCGTTATAAAAGTACGCCAAAGGGGACGCGGCGCGATAATTACGGCGGAAAACAGCTATAGCGAGGTGGATAATGTTGAGCTTGACAGGCTTTTCGACCGTTTTTACCGCGCAGACAAGGCGAGAAGCTTTACCGGCAGCTTCGGCGTTGGGCTTTCCGTCGCTCAGGGAATAGCAAAAAAGCACAAGGGGGATATAACCGCTTACAAAAGGGAGCACGACAGGATCGGGTTCAGAGTGGTTTTAAAAAGGATAAAATAACAGAATAAAGAGAGCCTATAAAAATTCAATGTCGTGCTTATGCGCGGCGGAGATTTATCAGTGGCTTAAAAAAACTCGGCGTACAAATCACCCCTTGTCGTGACTTGTACGCCTTTCTGTTGCGCCTTTTTGTTTGCGCCTTTCTGTTGTTGCGCCTTATTATTTGCACCTTTTGTTCGCGCCTTTGCAGTCCTTTCACAAAGTTTTCACACTTGCCTTTAGCGTGGCTTTAGCGTCGGTTGGTATAATAGGCGCATAAAATATGATTCTGAAAGGAATAAAACGATATGAGCACACCTGCAAAATCAAATCAAAAAAATCAGACCAAAAAGAAGCCTAAATTCAAGTACACAAAATGGATCATCATCGGCGCGATAGTTTTGGCTGTCGTTATTGCCGCGATAATCATTTTGCCGAAGGTGTTCGGCGGCAAGGATGCGGGCACTAAAATCACCACCTACAACGTTGAA
>JBGUPW010000129.1:0-12884 GCA_045130495.1 Ruminococcus sp.
CTCTATATTTTATATTTCTTATAGAGAATTATTATTTTTTTGTAAGTACAATTGTAAAAACCCTACAACTATACACAACCCTACACCATTCAATATAATAAAATTCCTCTTATATTTTTTCCAACGCTCTGTTTACGGGCAAAGCGAGCAGAGCTGCGGCAAAGCACTTTATTAAATCTACGGGAACAAAGGCGGCAGCTACAAGCGCGAACGCCGTCATAAAATCCTTGCCCGACGCGAGCATGAACCCGACGATACCCGGAATATAAATGCACGGGATACCGACGGCAACCGCGACGATGACGTATCTCGGCAAAGCGAATTTTCCGTTCGGGCTCCCTTTGAGCAGGCTTACGAAAAACGAAGCCGCGATAAAGCCGAGGATAAATCCGCCTGTGGGTCCCGCGATAACGCCGAAGCCGCTTTGATATCCCGAAAAAACGGGCAGACCCGCAACGCCGAGCAGGGTGTAAATGGTCTGCGCAGCAAGGGCTTGAAGCGGCTTTAAAATCAGCGCGGAGAGAATCACTATCATCACTTGCAGGGTAAAGGCGATCGACAGGGGGGTGGGGATCGCCAGCGGCGAGAGCACGCAGAGCAGCGCCGCGCAAACTGCGGTTTGGCACATTGTAACAGTTGATTTTTTAATGTTTATTTTAGAGCGCTCCATAATGTCAACCTCTTTTTAAATTATGTTGACATTATATAACGGTATATAAAAATTGTCAACCCTTGAAAGGAATCAGGTTGACAAACCTGATGACAAAAAATGATATTGAAAAAACCGTTCGGGCGTGTTATAATAAATCTTGAAAAGAGGGAACAAGATGAAAAAATGCGATTATTGTGCAAAGGATATTACATATTTTGAGCAGTACTGCTGCGACGAATGCGAGAAAAAGACACTGCAATATCACGCGCGCAGCGAACGGTTTTCAAAGCTGTTTCTGATTGTTAACACTATCTGCGTTTTCGGTATTCCTGTGGGACTGTTTTTTGCCGCGTTCAATCATGCAGTCGGCGTTTCGCTCGCCGCGATTTGCTGTTTTGTGCTCGGAATAATGCTCATTCTATTGCCGTTTCCGACCGACGGAATGATAAGAAAGCATAAGCTGCAAAAGGCGCTCAAAATCTGCAAAATCTTCGGCGTAGCGGTGATCGGCCTCGGAGTGCTGATTATCGGACTGCTGTTTGTGCTGAAATAAAACAGGCGATTAAAAATTCATAACATTAAAAATGCATAAGAATAAAACAAAAAAAACCGTCAACACTATTATCATCATTCTGTAAGGAGGCTTTGGAATGTTATTAGATAAAATAGCGTTGACGCTTTTGATTATCGGCGGGCTGAACTGGGGAAGCATTGGAATTTTTCAGTTTGATTTGGTCGCGTTTATCGGAGGCGGTCAAAACGGCGTTATCAGCCGTATCATCTATATTGTTGTCGCACTTGCGGCGGTATGGTGCATCTCGCTGTTGTTCCGCGATACAAGCGATACCGTTGTCGGCGACAGAAAAGTTAATCAAATTTAAGAAAGCACTGAGTGATTCGGGCACGCAAATCGCGCCGACAAATTTTTCGTCAGGCTGTACAAATAAATCGAGATCAGGCTGACGTGACGCCTTGCCGAGATTTTTGGTGCAGCCTGACGGGAAAAGTCCAGGCGAGATGTTGCCCGGCTGTTAGATGTGAATTAATCGGTGATACCTTAATTATCGGATGAAAAAAGACCGGCTCGTTTGAACCGGTCTTTGTGCTTAAATAATATTGAGATAAAATGGTGTTAATAAAGCTGTGCGGTAAGTTGAAATCAACTCCGATATTTTAAAATAATCAAAGCGCTTCTACGATATCTCTTGTATCTCTCGCGATTACCATTTCCTCGTCAGTTGCGATAAGCTCAACTCTGACCTTGGATTCGGGCTTGGTGAGCATACCCTGCTTGCCGCGCACTGCCGCGTTGTTCGCGTCCTTGTCAAGGTCAACGCCGAGGCAGGAGAGGTAGCTGCATACGCCCTCGCGGAGGATAGGCTGATTCTCGCCCAGACCGGCGGTAAACACGATAGCGTCGCAGCCGCCCATTGCAACAAAGTAGCTGCCGACATACTGCGCTATCTGATAATAGAGCATTTCATGCGCAAGCTTGGCGCGGGGATTGCCCGCGTTCTCGGCTGCGGTTACGTCTCTGTCGTCGGAGGAAACGCCCGAAACGCCGAGCAGACCCGACTTTTTGTTAAGCACGGTTTCCATTTCGCTTAGCGAAAGACCCTCTTTCTCGGCGATAAAGGTGACTACCGAGGGGTCGAGCGAGCCGGAGCGCGTGCCCATCATAAAGCCGCCCAGGGGAGTGAGACCCATGGTGGTGTCAATAACCTTGCCGTTCTTAACGGCGGTGATAGAGGAACCGTTGCCGATGTGGCAGGTGATGATTTTGAGCTCTTCGATCGGCTTGCCCATGATCTCAGCCATTTTTGCGCTTACATAGCGGTGAGATGTGCCGTGGAAGCCGTATTTTCTCACGCCGTACTTTTCATAATACTCATAGGGAACGGCGAACATATAAGCCTTTTCGGGCATTGTCTGGTGAAAAGCGGTGTCGAATACCGCCACCTGCGGAATTTCGGTGCCGAAAACCGCTGTGCAGGCGTCGATACCCTGGATATGAGCCGGGTTATGCAGGGGAGCAAGGGGAGACAGCTCCTTGATTTTTCCGAGAACGTCCGCGTCGATAAGCACCGAACGGTCGAAATAAGCGCCGCCCTGTACCACGCGGTGACCGATAGCCGAAACCTCGCTGAGGTCGGAAACAGCGTTTACTGCGGGGTCAAGCAGAGAATCCTTGACCGCCTCAAAAGCCTGAGTATGGTTCTTCATTTCGGTTTTCTTCTCAACCTTGCCGCCGTCGGCGGTCTTGTAGCCGATAAACGAACCGTCGGTGCCGATTCTTTCACAGTTGCCCTTTGCCAGAACGCTCTCGTTAGCCATGTCGATAAGCTGAAATTTGAGCGACGAGCTTCCGGCGTTGATTACCAATACTTTCATCTTTAACAATCCCTTCACTTAATCAATGATTTTAGAGGAAATCAATCTTTAATAATGAGCGCACCGCGCTCGATTCATGCCGCTCTGCGTAATGATTATTGCCGACTGTCGGCAAAATTGATTTCCATGATTTGTTTGTATAATCTTTACAAATATACTTTAATATATTACAATAAAATAATAAGCATTTCAAGTGTTTTTTGCATTTTTTTGCGGAAAAAATTCATTTTTTTGGCGGTTTTTCTCTGCAAATCGGTTTTTAAAGGGAGGTTTTTGCATGGCGGTCGCCGTAATCTGCGAGTTCAACCCGTTCCACAACGGGCATAAATATCTTTTGCGCAGGGCTAAGGAGCTGACGGGAGAGCCTGTTTTGGCGGTGATGAGCGGCAGCTTCACCCAGCGCGGAGAGGTCGCGGTCTGCTCCAAGTTCGAGCGGGCAAGGGCGGCTTTGAACAACGGAGCCGATTTGGTAGCGGAGCTTACTGCGGCTTACGCGGTGGCTCCCGCCGAGATATTCGCGCGCGGCGGAGTTAGCATTGCCGGGGCGTTCGGAGACGTCCGTTATCTTGCGTTCGGCTGCGAATGCGGCGATATCAGGCTGCTGACCGGGGCTGCTGCGGCGTTTAAAAATCCCGAAGTGAACGCCCTGATTGCCGAGCAGATGAAACGCGGCGCTTACTATCCGCAGGCGGTCGAGAGAGCGGTGCGAGAGGTGATGGGCGATGTCGCCGATGTTCTCACCTCTCCCAACAACATTCTTGCGGTTGAGTACATCAAAGCGCTTGACGGAAGCGCGACAGAACCGCTGCCGATTCAAAGGATAGGCGCGGCTCACGACAGCGAAACCGCCGAGGGCAGCACAGCCTCGGCTTCGCTTATCCGCAAAATGCTCAGGGCAGGGGAGAGCGCGGAGAGCTTTATGCCCGAGCCGCCGGCTGAGATAACCTACCCCGCACTGCTCGAACGCGCCCTGCTGTTCAGGCTCCGCTCCATGACGACCGAGGATTTCAAAAAGCTTCCCGAGGTGACCGAGGGACTTGAAAACAGAATTGTCAAGGCGGCAGCCGAGAATAATTCTATAGAAGAAATATTATCGTCGGTCAAAACAAAGCGCTACACCCACGCACGGCTCAGGAGGATCATAACCTGCGCCGCGCTTGATATCACCCGGCAGCTGCAAGCCCGCCGCGCGTCATATGTCCGCGTCCTCGGCTTTACGCCGGAGGGCGAGCGCCTGCTGAAAAGCTGCTCGTTTGAGATAGTTACCTCCCCCGCGAAGGCGCTGCGACAGGGAGGGGCAAACGCCGACTTCCTGAAAACGGATATAGCAGCCACAGACCTTGCCGCGCTCGCGTATAAAAACGTGAGAAGAGCGGGAGAAGACTTTTTGACAGGGGTTTTGAAGGTGTACTGACATTGTATCCGGCAGAGCGGCAGATGATATTGTCAGTTTTCCGCTGTCAGCCAATCGTAACCATGCTCCCCAAAATTCCAAAAAAGCAATACACAAAAATCACCTTTCAAATTTGTTATAAATAACGAAGTTTTGCGTCAAATGTACAAAATTGAATAAAAATATTTACATAAAAATCAAAAAAAACTCTTGTAAATTTGGGTAAAAATGGGTATAATATAATAAATAGTTGTAATAGTATATGTGTTATTATGACGTATTTACAAAAGAAACAATATCTTTTTAGAAATGAGGTATACTATGGCATTTTCAATTAACGACAACAGACCCCCTCTCGAACAGTTTTTGCAGGGAGAGGCAGCCAGAGCCTACCATTTTTTAGGTTCACATTTTGAGAACTGGGACGGCCGTCAGGGCGTGGTTTTCAGAGTTTGGGCGCCAAACGCAAAATCTGTTTCCGTAGTGGGCGACTTTAACAATTGGAACCCCGACGCTCATTATATGTACCGTATTTCCGATTCGGGAGTATGGGAGCTGTTTATCGAAGGCGTTTGGGAGTTTGCGTGCTATAAGTATTGCGTTGAGACCCCGTGGAATGAGCGCATTCTTAAAACCGATCCCTATGCTTTCCATTGCCAGACCCGTCCCGACAACGCCTCGCGCACCTATCATATTTATGATTATCAGTGGAACGACGGCGCTTGGGTACAGTACAAAAAGGATCACCCCCACAAGTCGCAGGCGATCAATGTTTATGAGGTCAACGCGGGCTCATGGAAGAAGTTTGACGACGGCAATTTCTACAGCTACCGCAATCTTGCCGATGAGCTTATTCCTTATGTTAAAAAGATGGGCTACACTCACATTGAGTTTATGCCTCTCACCGAATTCCCATTCGACGGAAGCTGGGGATATCAGGTAACCGGCTACTACGCCGCTACCTCACGTTACGGCGAGCCGAAGGATCTTATGTATTTCGTAGACCGCGCCCATCAGGAGGGTATCGGCATTATCCTCGACTGGGTTCCCGCTCACTTCCCCAAGGACGCTCACGGTCTTGCCCGATTTGACGGCACAGGCTGCTATGAGTATGAGGACTGGAGAATAGGCGAGCACAAGGAATGGGGCACATATATATTCAACTACGGAAGATATGAGGTTACAAGCTTCCTCATTTCGTCTGCAATGTTCTGGCTCGATATGTTCCATATCGACGGTATCCGCGTTGACGCCGTTGCTTCAATGCTCTATCTCGACTACAACCGCAAGGACGGCGAGTGGATCGCCAATGCCTACGGCGGCAGAGAGAACCTTGTAGCTGTTGACTTCCTCCAGAAGCTCAACAACGTTGTTCATATGTTCTATCCCGAGGTAATGATGATCGCCGAGGAGAGCACCGCGTGGCCGAACGTCACCCGTTATCCGATCGAGGGACTGGGTCTCGGCTTCGACTACAAGTGGAACATGGGCTGGATGAACGATATGCTTTCCTACATTTCGCTCGATCCCCTGTGGAGAAATTATCATCACGACACCCTTACCTTCAGCATGGTTTACGCGTTCTCCGAGAACTTCATGCTGCCCATCTCGCACGACGAGGTCGTTTACGGCAAGGGCTCGCTCATCAATAAAATGCCCGGCGGCTACGACCAGAAGTTCCAGGGCGTCCGCGGCTTTGTATCCTATATGATCGCTCATCCCGGCAAGAAGCTGATGTTCATGGGCAGTGAGATCGGTCAGTTCGACGAGTGGAACGCCAACACCCAGCTTGAGTGGAACCTGCTTGATTATCCCAAGCACCAGCAGCTCCAGCACTTCTTCGCGACCGTTAACAAGTTCTATATCGACACTCCCGCCATGCATGAGAATGATTACGACTGGAACGGCTTCCGTTGGGTTGCTCTTGACGACTATCAGAACAGCGTTATCGCGTTCCGCAGGATCGCGCTCGACAGCAGCGAAATCCTCGTTGTATGCAACTTCCAGCCTGTTACCCGCGAAAACTACCGTGTTGCCGTTCCCGTTTACGGTGTTTATGAGGAAGTTTTCAACTCTGAGGCTGAGGAATTCGGCGGCTGCGGAATCAAGAACGAGGGCGACATCCTTGCTATCAACGAGAAAGAGCATGATCTTGATTACTGCGTTTCCATCACACTGCCGCCTCTCGGCGTGACCTACTACAAGCTCAAGGAGGAGCTTCCCGCTCCCCCAAAGGAGGAACCCAAAGAAGAAGCCGAAGAGGACGAAACGGTAGAAGCAGCTGTTGAAGAGACAGTTGAAGAGGCTGTTGAAGCGGAGACTAAGGAAGAAGCTGAGGAAGAGGTCAAGGCAGCTCCCAAGGCAGAGGTAAAGGAAGAGGTCAAGGCAGCTCCCAAGGCAGAGGTCAAGGAAGAAGTCAAAGCAGCTCCCAAGGCAGAGGTCAAGGAAGAAGTCAAAGCCGCTCCCAAGGCAGAGGTAAAGGCGGAAGTCAAGGCAGCTCCCAAGGCAGAGGTTAAGGAAGAAGTCAAAGCCGCTCCCAAGGCAGAGGTCAAGGAAGAGCCGAAAGCCGCTCCCAAGGCAGAGGTCAAGGAAGAAGTCAAAGCTGCTCCCAAGGCAGAGGTCAAGGAAGAGGTCAAGGCTGCTCCCGAGGCAGAGGTAAAGGAAGAGCCGAAAGCCGCTCCCAAAACCAAGGCAAAGGTAAAAGCCAAAGCAGCTCCGAAAGCTAAGGCAAAGGCTGCTCCCAAAGCAGAGGTAAAGGAAGAAGCAAAAGAGGAGCCGAAGGCAGAAGCAAAGGATGAGGCAAAAGAAGAAAAGCCCGTCGCTAAGAAAAAAGCTACCGCCAAGAAAAAGGCTGCTCCTAAGAAATAATTAAAAACGCGGTTTAAGCGTACTTATATAATCAATAAATCACGGCTGTTTGGAGAGCGTTCGCTTTCCGGACAGCCTGTTCTTTATTCTGTGATTTTCGGCAAAAATAAAGATGAATCCCATTATAATTCCAATAAGTTATTGAAACCTGAATAAAAAATGTATATAATGTTTAAAAGAGGGGATTTTTATTCCTAGAAAATATTTCGGGAGGGAACATTTTGGAAAAACTATTTCATCTCAAAGAGAATGGCACCACTGTAAGGACAGAGGTTGTCGCCGGTTTGACAACTTTTTTTACAATGGCGTACATCATTTTTTTGAATCCTAGCTTCATAGGCACTCTTGATTTAGGTCCCGACGCGGCGGGAGTTCATCAGTCGCTGTTTATTATGCCTAATTCTGCCGTTGTCACGGCAACCTGTATCGGTGCGGCGATCGGCACATGGCTTGTAGGAATACTTTCAAACTATCCTATGGCTCAGGCGCCCGGACTTGGATTAAACGCTGTTTTTGGCTACACCCTTTGTCTCAGCTTCGGACTGCACGCTCCGGCGGCTTTGGCGGCGGTATTTCTCGGCGGTATTTTTTTCATTTTACTCACGGTTACGGGAGCGAGATCTGCCATTGTAAACTCGATCCCCTACAGCCTTAAAAAGGCGATATCCGCGGGAATAGGCTTGTTTATCGCCCTTATCGGTTTTTCAAAATCGGGAATCGTTATTCAGGGAACAGGCGGTGTTACGGTTGATCTTGCCGCATTTTCTACTGCGCAGGTGAATATTGCACTGGCCGGATTGACCATAATTACTATTTTAGTGATCCAAAAAGTACGGGGCGCAATTTTGATAGGAATGGCAGTGACTGCAGTAATTGCAAACGTTTGCCAGTTTGTGTTTGGCTTGGACGTGGGAATAACCATGCCTGAGAGTTGGGTACCCAGAATTGATTTTTCAATGTTCGGAAAATGCTTTACGGGCTTTGGCGAATTGTTCTCTGCTCCGTTCGCTTCTTTGCTTGCGGTAATGATCACCCTGCTGATGGTTGATATGTTCGATACCGTAGGCACATTGATCGGCGCCGCCGACAAAGCCGGATTCCTCGATGAAAACGGAAATCTGCCTAAGATGGAAAGGGCGATGTTGGCAGATGCTCTCGCAACATCAATCGGCGCGATTTTCGGAACGTCTACAGTCAGCACATATGTTGAATCGACAGCAGGTATCGCGGCAGGCGGCAGAACGGGCTTAACATCTATGGTAACGGGTTTGTGCTTTATTGGTTCAATGTTCCTCACTCCCGTTATAGGATTTGTCCCTGTTTGCGCTACAGCACCAGTACTGATAGTTGTCGGTATTATGATGTGTTCTGCTTTGAAGGATATCGACTGGCACGACCTTGAGGTTGCGTTTCCCAGCTTCTTTACAGTCGTGGGAATGCCGTTCTTCTATTCGATTACAGACGGTATGGCATTTGGCTTTTTAAGCTATCTGACAGTTAAGATCGCAAAAGGCAAAGCAAAAGAAGTCAATCCCCTGATGTATGTAGTCAGCCTTTTATTTCTGGTCATGTATGCAATTGTTGGCTTGCAGGAAATCGGCGTGCTTCAATCATGATAAAACCAAAATTCTAAAAAGAACCGCCGGGGTTTAAGCTCCGGCGGTTCCTGCAATATAATGTTGTAAAAATATTACGCTTATATTTTTTCGACTTTGGCGTCGGGAGCGTTCTTGCCTATGCTGGCAATTCCGTTCATAGCGCTCGCCTTTGCTTTGTAGCCCTCGGAGGTGGCGATTATCTCGCCGTTCTTCGCCTTTAGGCGGAAGCGGAATTCGCCTGCCTTGTCGGTATACACCTCATATTTCGGGTGCTTGCGTGCCTCGAAATTCTCAACAGTCTGATCCTCAACAGCAGCTAAAGCGTTTGTTCTTACGCTTTCAATGCCCGCCTTGCAGGAAGCCTCGGATTTGTAGATCTGAGAGGAGGCGATAATTTCGCCGTTGCCTGCCTTTAAATCAAACTTGAATCCGCCGTTGTTTGTTTCCTTGATAACAAATTTGCCCATGTTCAGTTCCTCCTTTTAGAGCTAAAAAATTATGCTATTGTACGGTAATGCCATACTTTACCAACTAAATGGTATCATAAAACAGAGGAAATGTCAATTAAATTTAGTTAAAACGCTGTATTAATTTCTAATTTCGGGTGAAAAGTATTTATGGCTCTTTTTACTAAATTAGTCAGCATAGCATAATTCGCGCAGCAGGCCTTATATTTGGGTTCTTGCATTTACCGCTTAGCTATGATACAATTGACATCAGGGGGAATAGAATATGATTATTCACGATATTTCGCGCGACACGCTTACCACGCCGGTTTACGAAGGGGATCCCGAAACCGCGGTAAGCTTTCTTAAAAGCTTTGATAACGCGGACGGCTACAATCTTACCGCCATATCTATGTGTAACCATGCCGGGACTCACATCGACGCGCCGCTTCATTTTTTGGAGAATGGAAACGCCATAGACGATATCAGGCTCAACACCTTCTACGGAAAATGCACCGTCATCTCAGTTGAAGGAATACTCACGGGCAAGGATATGGAGCGTCTGCTTCCTTACTGCAAACGACGTATTTTGTTCCGCGGTCTCGGCAACACCTTTCTCTCTCACTCAGCCGCGATCGTTTTAGCGGAAAGCAAGGTCGTGCTGGTCGGCACCGACGCGGACTCCATCGCGCCTCCCTTTGATGTGGCGAGACCTCACCGCGAGCTTGCCCATGCGGGTATAGCGGTGCTTGAAAATCTTAATCTTGAGGATATTGACGACGGCGAGTATGACTTATGTGCTTTCCCCGTAAAACTCGGGGGTTTGGAAGCCGCACCGTGCCGTGCGATCCTATTTGAGATGGAAAAGGGGCTGAACAGATGATCAAGATGGTCGTTTTCGATTTGGACGGAACTCTTTGCGATTCTCTCACCGATTTGGCGTTGAACGTAAACAAAGGGCTTTGCGCTGCGGGTCTGCCGGTGCACCCTGTTGAGAGTTACCGCAAATTTGTCGGCAACGGGCGCACTATGCTTGTCAAGCGCGCTATGGGCGACTCTTGCAATGATGAGGAAAAGTTTAAGACTGTCACGGAAACCTTTAACTGCGAGTACAAACTCCACTGCAACGACAATACACGGGCATATGAGGGCTGCGCCGAACTGCTCTGCGGAATTGCGGAGCATGGAATAATGACGGCGGTGCTCTCAAACAAGCCTGACGAGTTTATGGACAGGATCCTCAATAAAATTTATCCTGATCACACCTTTACCGAGGCTTGGGGGCAGAAGCCCGAGTATCCCTGCAAGCCGGACGGAGCCTCTCTTCACGCAATACTGCGCATTCACAATGTTTTACCATCGGAATGTGTTTATGTCGGTGACAGCGACGTTGACGTGTTCACCGCTAAAAATGCGGGCGTCACTATGGCGGGCGTAAGCTGGGGCTTCCGCGGAAGACAGGAGCTGCTTGAGGCGGGAGCGCCGTTTGTTGCGGACACCGCCGCCGAGCTTCTTGAATATCTTTTAAGGCTATGAATAATTAAAGCTATGAATAAAATCAATTACCAAAAAGAGCTTGACCGTATTATCGCGGAACAGGAGTCGCGCGGCGTGGTTCCGAGCCTACTGCTTCATGTTTGCTGCGCTCCTTGTTCGAGCTACTGCCTTGAATATCTGTCGCAGTATTTCGATATCACGGTCTACTACTACAATCCTAATATTTCTATAAAAGAAGAATACGAATACCGTCTGAGCGAGGAGATCCGCTATATTTCCGAAAAGGAATTTTTGCGCCCCGTAAGCATTACCGAAAGCGTTTATGATCCCCAAGAGTTTTTCACCGCCGTGAGGGGCTTGGAAAGCGAGCCCGAGGGCGGCTTGCGGTGCAGGGAGTGCTTTAAGCTGAGACTTGAAGCCTCCGCCAAAAAAGCGCGTGAGCTTGGCTTTGATTATTTCACGACCACGCTAACGATAAGCCCGCTGAAAAACGCCTCACTGTTAAATGAGATCGGCGAGCAGATGGGACAGAAATACAGCGTCAACTGGCTTCCGTCCGATTTCAAAAAGAAAGAGGGCTACAAGCGCAGCATAGAGCTTTCCCGAGAGTTTGATCTGTACCGTCAGAATTACTGCGGCTGTGTTTTCAGCAAAAACAAGGGCGATGACTTGGGTGCAAAGACACGCTGAACACTGTATATAGTGTGCGGTCAGAGGTTCTGTTTATTTTTTATCTTTATATTCGGCAGATTTCATCTGCTTTTATAATTCTCATTCAGAATTAATTATTTTTAAAAAGCCCTGAAAACGGCATATCCATGCGGTTTTCGGGCTTTGTCAGGTTTTTTCCAAACGGCTCAAGATAATCCATATGCTGTGCTTAATTCTTTTAAAGAACACAACATATTGTGCTTTTTATTAAATTTTACTATTGCATTTTCCAAGATCTTGTTGTATAATATATCCTGCACGGTAAAGTGCCTGATTAAAAAACAATTGTTATTAACGTGATAAAGGAAGGTTTGTATCATGAAAATTATAAAGCGAAACGGCTCGGAAGAGATTTTCAACGTTGAAAAAATAATCAACGCCATAAGAAAAGCAAACAATTCCTCCGACACCCCGTTTCTCACCGAAGAACAGATTTTTGATATTGCCGATTATGTGGAATACCGTTGCAACAAAATGAAGCGCGCGGTTTCAGTTGAAGAAATTCAGGATATGGTTGAGGATCAGCTTATGGCGAAGGGCGCGTTTGAGCTTGCTCGCCGCTATGTAAGATACCGCTACAATCGTTCGCTTATCCGCAAGGCAAACACCACCGACAACCGAATCCTCTCGCTGATCGAGTGTAACAACGAGGAGGTCAAGCAAGAGAATTCCAACAAGAACCCCACCGTAAACAGCGTTCAGCGCGACTATATGGCAGGCGAGGTCAGCCGCGACCTTACACGCAGAATGCTTCTCTCTCCCGATATTGTCGAGGCGGATAAGCAGGGACTTATCCATTTCCACGATTCCGATTATTTCGCACAGCATATGCACAACTGCGACCTCGTAAACCTTGAGGATATGCTGCAAAACGGCACGGTCATCAGCGACACGCTTATCGAAAAGCCGCACAGCTTTTCCACCGCCTGCAACATCGCTACTCAGATCATCGCTCAGGTCGCCAGCAACCAGTACGGCGGACAGAGCATAAGCCTTACGCACCTTGCACCGTTCGTTCAGATTTCCCGTGAGAAGATCCGCAAGGAGACTGCCGCCGAAATCGAGGAGATGGGCGTTGAGGTCAGCGAGGAAAAGCTCAATCAAATCGTCGAGGAGCGCTTGCGCAAGGAGGTCAACCGCGGTGTTCAGACGATCCAGTATCAGGTCGTCACCCTGCTCACCACCAACGGTCAGGCTCCGTTCGTGACGGTTTATATGTATCTCAACGAAGCTGAGAACGAGCAGCAAAAAGCGGATCTGGCTATGATCATCGAGGAGACCCTCAAGCAGCGTTATCAGGGCGTCAAGAATGAGTCGGGCGTTTGGAT
>JBGUPW010000130.1:0-2914 GCA_045130495.1 Ruminococcus sp.
GACGTTGTCCGCTTTGCGGAAACAGAGGGTCTGACCGCGCACGCGAATTCAATAAAGGTTAGGTTTGAGTGATCAAAAACGCTTAGCGTTTTTGAAGTGTGGAAATTGGAGTGTGGAGAGTGGAGTGTGGAGAGTGGAGTTAATGGGCGCTCCGCGCCAAATTTGTAATGCTGTGGGATGTGGAGGTTGCCTTGTGTGCCGGTTTACAACATCATTTTTTTATAACCAACCATCTGCATATTCATTCGCAAGCTTGTGTTCACAGTAACTCCACTCTCCACTCTCCAACCTCCACTCTAAATCAACCCCGGTTTTATTCAAAATAGAAATTCAGATTTAAAATATAACTGTTAAATAAATGCAGAGGTAATACAAAAACGATGTACGAACTAAACGATAAAATAAAAAATCTTGTGCCTTACGAGCCAATAAGCGGCGTTTATGATATCCGCCTTGACGCAAACGAATGTCCCGTCAATCTTCCCGATGATGTGCGGGCTGAGATTTCGCGGCAGCTCTCGGAAATTGCTTTCAACCGCTATCCAGACCCGTTGGCTGAAAAACTGGTTAATTCTTTTGCGGAATATTACGGCGTAAAGCCAGAGCTTGTGACGGCGGGAAACGGCTCCGACGAGCTGATTTTTCTCATTGAGTCGGCGTTCATGGAAAAGGGCGACAAAATGCTCGTCGCGGCTCCCGATTTCTCAATGTATGAATTTTACTCATCTATCTGCGAGGCGGAGTGCGAAACGTTTATCAAGGACGAAAACCTCGACATCGACGTTGACGCGCTCATAAAAAAAATCAACAGCGATAACATCAGCCTTGTAATTTTCTCGAATCCCTGCAACCCGACGGGCAGGGGTATCACCCGCGCTCAGGCTGAGAAGCTTGTGAGCTCGGTAAACGCTCTTGTTATCCTCGATGAAGCCTACATGGACTTCTGGACGGAGAGCCTGCTCGACAGGGTAGAGGACTATTCAAATCTGATAATCTTCCGCACCGCGTCAAAGCTTGTTGGAGCGGCGGCGCTCAGACTCGGCTTTGCGGTTGCCAATCCCGTCATTTCACGGGCGATAAAGGCGGTAAAATCACCCTACAATGTAAACAGCCTGTCGCAGGCGTTCGGCGAGGTCATCTTCCGCCAAAAAGATTATTTAAAAAATCGACAAAAAACAATTGTCAACAATAAAGAAATGCTGTATAATGGACTTAAAGAAATTACAGCGCCGCAAAATGACATAGTTGTTTACGAGAGCGTTGCTAATTTCGTCTTTATGAAAACAGGCTGTTCCCGTGAAATTTGGGAATATTTGAAAAGCAGATCTATTGTGGTGCGCCTCATGGGAGAATATCTCCGCATAACGGCAGGCACCGAAAAAGAGGTAGGCGCGGTTTTGGACGCGCTAAGGCAATTCTTTGCGAGGTAAGCGTATTATGAGAACGGCAGTTGTTGAAAGAACAACAAAAGAAACCGATATAAGGTTGAGCCTTGACCTTGACGGGGGAGATATCTGCATAGATACGGGCGTGGGTTTTTTTGACCATATGCTCAATTCATTCGCGATACACGGCGGCTTCGGCTTGAAGCTCAGCGTGAAAGGCGATCTTTATGTTGACGAGCACCACACCGTTGAGGATACGGGTATAGCGCTCGGTCAGGCGTTCGCGAAATCCTTGGGTGACAAAGGCTCGATTGACCGCTTCGGCAGCTTTTATGTTCCGATGGACGAGGCGCTCGCTTTCGCGTCGGTCGATATAAGCGGCAGACCCTATCTTGTGTTTGACGCGGAGTTCCCGCAGGAGCGCTGCGGCGGCTACGACTGCGCTATGACCGTTGAGTTCATGCGCGCTCTTGCGTTCAATGCGGGAATAACCCTTCATCTCAAAGCTCTCTACGGCGACAACTCGCACCACATAACCGAGGCGCTTTACAAGGCGGCGGCTCACGCGCTGCGACTTGCGGTAAAGCAAAACAGCAGCGGAAAACCTCTTTCTGCAAAAGGAGTGTTGTAATTGATTATTTTACCCGCAATTGATATAAAGGACGGAAAATGCGTAAGACTTCAAAAGGGCGTTTATTCCACCGCCCACAAGGTTGCCGAATCGCCCTACGAGGCGGCTGCGGCTTTTGCCGAGGCAGGCGCAAGGTGGCTCCACATGGTTGACCTTGACGGAGCGAAGGACGCAAAGCTCATCAATGCCGACCTTATTGCCGACGTAGCCAAAAGCTGTTTAATGAGCGTTGAGGTCGGCGGCGGCATACGGAATATGCAGGCTGTTGAATATTATCTGAGCAGGGGGATCGACAGAGTTATCCTCGGCTCGGCGGCGGTCAAAAATCCTCAGCTTGTAATCGAGGCGGTCAAGGAGTACGGCGGCAAAATCGCCGTCGGTATCGACGCGATGGAAGGAATGGTTCAGGCGGAGGGCTGGCTTGACAACAGCGAGATAAATTATATAGAGCTTGCCAAGCGCATGGAGGACGTCGGCGTGCAGACGATCATCTTCACCGACATCTCATGCGACGGAATGCTGTCGGGTCCCAATCTCAAACAGCTTGACGACCTTGTAAATCAGGTGAGCTGCAACATTGTGGCAAGCGGCGGCGTTTCGGTGCTGAAGGACATAATCAATTTGTCCGAGCTGAAGATCTACGGCGCGATCTGCGGCAAGTCGCTTTACAGCGGTACGCTCGATTTAAAACAGGCTATTGAGGTCGCGGAGAAGATGTAAGCTATGGATTTGGACAAATACTTTGTAAAGGCGGACTTGATTCCCGCGATCATTCGCGAAAAGGACACGGGCGAGGTCTTAATGCTCGCCTATATGAACCGCGAAAGCCTGCAAAAGACTCTCGAAACAGGCTACACATGGTTCTGGTCGCGCAGCCGCAACGAGCTGTGGAACAAGG
>JBGUPW010000131.1:0-2282 GCA_045130495.1 Ruminococcus sp.
CAAATGCTCAATCGTGTGAAGCTCGCCGTTGCCGAGATAATCTCCGCCGTTCGGCTTTTTCATTCTGACGTCGTATGTCACAACGTCACCGTCCACGCGCGAAAGGTACATTCCTTTTTCAAGCCTGTCGTGATTGACGGTAAAGCTCGCTATTGTTTTCAAAGCACTCTCTCCTTGTAAGCTAAAATAAAATTGATATTCTCAAATGCAGCCATATCGCTGCGGTTTTCAAAATAAAGCAGTTGTATCATCTGCGGTGTTTCATGCTCCTCTATCTCAAAGCCGTGACGTTCGAGTACAGCATATACCTCCTTGTAGGAATAGCCGTGCAGCATTTTTTCGCCGAGCTTTTCGGTGATATCCGCAAGCGTACGGACGCGCTCGGCGCTTTGCCCGCGCAGTGTGGTCTCGTCCGGATAGTCAAACACCACCTTGCTCTCCGCCTCACAAAGTAAGCTGATTTTTCGGATCGTCTCCTCAAAAATAGAAAGCGTCAGATAATATGACACGCCAAGAATGGCAAAGAACGTTGGGATTTCGGGATCATATCCCGAAGTGAGCAGCCTTTCGCTCATATCGTCCTTTGAAAAATCAATCGGAACAAAGGTGAGGTTATCGGGAATGATCCACTCAAGCTCCCTGATCCTGCTCCGCTTGTACCTTCCAGTGTCGGGGTGGTCAAGCTCAAACACCTTGATATCGGGGTTATCGTTACGAAAAGCGAAGGTGTCCATACCCGCTCCACAAATCACATACTGACATTTACCGCAATGCTGCGCAAACGCGTTCAGCTCACTCTCGGCAAAGGCGATTCTTGAAAGCGGGATCGGGGTGATATAGCGGTTGATTCGGTTCGCGATCTTTTTTGACGCGAAGGTGTAGTTTTTGTCCGATTTTTCCGCGTCGAAATCATTTTGGATCAGCTGACCGATTTTCTCATACTCATCCCTGCCCATCAAATCATAGGCGAGATAATCGTCGAAAATCTTATTTCTTCCGATATTGGAATGAAAAGCGCGAGCAAAGGAACAAAGCTTTGCGGTAACGCTTTCCCTTGTTTCTACCATCAGTTTTACCTCCGTTTATACTAATTCCTGATAGAAAGTAGACTTGAATTTGCGAGGATATTTTTCGCAAGACGAGGCGGAGGACGCCGCAAGGCTGACGCCTTGCAAGGACGACAACGAAGTATTGCGGAAAATAGACCGCAAAGGCTGTCTGCTTTTTATTAGGTATTAGTATTAAGCATAAAAATACCGCCTGCGCTGCAAATTGCAGTCAGACGGCATAGGTCAAATACAGTTTATATCAATACAAAACCCTTAACTGCCGCCTGTGTCTACACAACACATACAGCAGGCGCAGAAGGGCGCAGCAATGCCGCCGAGACCAATTGCGCTGACTTCGGCATTAGCAGTATTGAACTTTGCATTGCTGTTGATAATCATTTTTCGTACCTCTTATTCTGAAAACATGGGAGTTGAAAGATATCTTTCTCCCGTGTCGGGCAAAATTGCCACGATGATTTTTCCTTTATTTTCGGGGCGCTTTGCAAGCTGTGAAGCCGCCCAAACAGCCGCCCCCGATGAGATCCCGACAAGCAAGCCCTCATGCTTGGCAAGTGTTCTGCCTGTCGCGAATGCGTCCTCATTCGTTACCTTAATTACTTCATCATATACGTCGGTATTGAGTGTTTCGGGAACAAACCCCGCGCCGATGCCCTGAATCTTATGCGGTCCGGGCTTTTCTCCCGACAAGACAGGAGAGCCGGAAGGCTCCACGGCGACGACCTGAACATTAGGGTTCTTATTCTTTAGATATTCGCCCACGCCCGAAACGGTTCCTCCCGTGCCGACGCCCGCGACAAGAATATCGATCCTGCCATCGGTATCGTTCCAGATTTCGGGACCGGTTGTATCGTAATGTGCCTTGGGGTTGGCGTTGTTCGTGAACTGGCTCGGAATAAAACTGTGCGCATTTTCAGCCGCGATCTCCTGTGCTTTCTGAATAGCACCTTTCATTCCCTTAACACCCTCGGTCAGAACGACCTTCGCGCCGTATGCCTTCAGAAGATTTCTGCGTTCCACGCTCATTGTTTCCGGCATGGTAAGAATCACCTGATAGCCTCTCGCTGCGGCTACGGCGGCAAGACCGATGCCCGTGTTGCCGCTGGTCGGCTCCACGATAACGGAATCCGGCTTCAATATTCCTTTAGCCTCCGCGTCGTCTATCATCGCCTTGGCGATCCTGTCCTTAACGCTTCCGGCGGGATTAAAATATTC
>JBGUPW010000132.1:0-6287 GCA_045130495.1 Ruminococcus sp.
GCCGTGTGCAACGCCGGCTCATATTCCACCAACGCCGTTGCGCAGCACACCTTCGCGCTTATTTTGGAGGCGTACAACAAAACCGCAAAATACAACGATTATGTGAGCTGCGGACGTTGGAAGCGAAGCGCAACTTTTTCGCCGTTTGTTTATCCGCTCAACGAGCTTGCGGGAAAAACTCTCGGCATTGTGGGCTTGGGTGCGATCGGCACCGCCGTGGCAAAAATCGCCAACGCGTTCGAGATGAAGGTCATCGGCTTCAACCGCAGCCCGAAAACCGTGGAGGGCGTTGAGAACGTCGGCTTCAACGAGCTTTTGGAGCGCAGCGATATCGTCACCGTTCACTGTCCGCTCAACGCCGACTCCAAAGAGATGTTCAACCGCGCGGCTTTCGCAAAGATGAAGCCCGACGCCCTGTTTGTAAACACCGCGCGCGGCGGAGTGGTTTCCGAGGATGATCTGTATTTTGCCCTGCAAAATGACCTTATCGGGGCAGCGGCTCTTGATACTCTCTGCGTGGAACCGATGGAGGAGGACTGCATTCTTATGACAGCCAAAAACTGTATTATTACTCCCCACATAGCGTGGGCTCCCGTGGAAACGCGCAAACGCCTTATGGGGATAGTGGCAGACAACATCAAAAACTTCCTCAACGGCACGCCGACTAATAAGGTGAATTGAACAGCATAATCAAAGCCCCGTGTAACGAAAGATACACGGGGTCATTTTTGCGCAAAACAAACCCCGATCAGACCAAACTTCCTATATTTCCTAATTTTATTAAAAACAGTTGAAAACATTCTAAAGATATGATAAAATAATAATAAAGTGATATTTGCGCTCTATAGTAGTGCGTAGGAGCTATAAAAAGGGAAAAATTATTATCGCTTTTGCTTGCGGCGGCAATTGTATTCTCGCTTGTTCCGATGAGCGCTTTGCAGGCGTTCGCAGCGAAATCCTACGGCGACGCCGAAGGCAACGGCATTATGTTCGACCTGACCGGCGCAGGCACATTCACAGTTGCGATCGACCCGGCAACAAATGAAATCACCGTGACAGGCGACATCGTATAATTAGAGATTCCCTAAAGAGACTTATTTGATAATGGTATGAACCCTTGTAAAAGTAAAAGCCTCCCGTAAATACGAATAGACGGCTGTGTACGATCATCCTTTCTTTCTTATAAAAACAACCTCCCGAATGATGTGGTATTTACAAAACACATCACGAAGGAGGTTGTTTGTGTTAAAGGCAGCAATATATTACGCGAAATCGGGCAATATTTGGCGAATTAAGGGCTATGACTTCAAATTTTTGCTTTCGCGGAAAAATTAGCGGCTCGGCAGTTGAATTTGCGAATTTATTATGGTATACTAAAATAGATTAAAAATATCCTTTGAAAGGAGTTTATTATATGTGTGGTATTTGTGGCTTTACCGGAAAGCCTGAAAACCGTGAAGATGTTATTCGCCGCATGACTGACGTCATAACCCATCGCGGCCCCGATTCCGAGGGCTTTTTCAGCGACGACTTTATTTCAATGGGATTTCGCCGTCTGTCCATCATCGACCTTGATGCGGGACATCAGCCCATTTATAATGAAGACAAAACGCTCGTTCTCACCTTTAACGGAGAGATTTACAACTATAAGGTTCTCAGAAAGGAGCTCATTGAAAAGGGGCACACCTTCACCACCGAATCTGACAGCGAGGTGCTTATCCACGGCTTTGAGGAATGGCGCGAGGATCTGCTGCCGCGTCTGCGCGGAATGTTCGGCTTTGCCATTTACAACACAAAGAATAAATCCGTTTTCATAGCCCGCGACTTCTTCGGAATAAAGCCGATGCACTATGCTATGGTCGGAGATGATTTCGTTTACGCCAGCGAGATCAAGAGTATTCTGGAGCACCCGAATTATGAGAAGCGTTTCAATAAACGCGCGCTCGACACCTATCTTTCGTTCCAGTACGCGGTTCCGCCCGAAACATTTTTCATGGACATATTATGCCTGCTGCCCGGCCATTATCTTTGGTATCAGGACGGTGTTGTTGAAACGACCCGCTACTTTGAGCCGCGTTTCAGACCCAAAGAGAACATGACCGAGAACGAAGCGGTTGACAAGATAGAAAAAGTATTTGAAAACTCCGTAAACGCCCACAAAATCGCGGATGTTGAGGTCGGCTGCTTCCTGTCGTCGGGCGTTGATTCAAGCTATGTTTCCACATATTTCGCCGACCAGAAAACCTTTACCGTCGGCTTTGACTTCGGCGAAAAATACAACGAGATAAGCTGGGCTGAAAATCTGAGCAAGCTTATCGGAGTTGAGCACCACACCCACCTCATTTCGAGCGAGGAATTTTGGGACGCCGTGCCCACGGTTCAATATTACATGGATCAGCCGCTTGCCGACCCGTCGTGCGTCGCGCTGTATTTTGTTTCAAGGCTCGCCTCAAACTATGTAAAGGTTGTGCTCTCGGGCGAGGGCGCCGACGAGCTTTTCGGCGGCTACACCTGCTACAACGACCCAAGAGTTTTTAAGCTCTATCAAAAGATTGTCCCTCATTTTCTCAGAAAGGGTCTGCGCGCAATAGCGCAGAAGCTCCCCGATATAAAGGGAAGGGATTTTGTAATCCGCGCCTGCGACAAGCTTGAAGAACGCTACATCGGCAACGCGTATATGTACGACCTCAAACAGAAGCAGAAGCTTTTAAAGGAGCCCTCGATCGCAACGGCTCCGAACCGCATAACCCGCAGACATTACTACCGCTGCCGCCGCTATGACGACGTTACCAAAATGCAGTACCTCGACATAAATATGTGGATGACAGGCGATATTCTGCTTAAAGCCGACCGCATGAGTATGGCGAACTCGCTTGAGCTGCGCGTGCCGTTCCTCGATAAAGAGGTGTTCAAGGTCGCGTCAACTCTGCCTACTTCGCTCAGGGTCAACAAAGAAAACACCAAGTATGCCATGCGCAAGGCGGCTGCGCGCCATCTGCCCGAAACCACCGCCGAAAAAGAAAAGCTCGGCTTCCCTGTGCCGACCCGCGTATGGCTGAAGGATGAAAAGTATTACAATATAGTAAAAGCAAAATTCAAAAGCGAAACCGCCGAAAAGTTCTTCAACACCGACGCGCTTGTGGGTTGGCTTGATCAGCATTTCAAGGGCAAGGAGGACAACAGCCGCCGCGTTTGGACGATTTATGTTTTCCTTGTATGGTACGATATTTATTTCAACGAGAATAACCCGCACCCCGAAAAGCCCGAGGAGCATCTTGACGAGCTAAAGGCAGCAGCCGAGGCAAAGCGCAATCAGCGCATAAAAGCGCCCGCCGAGATTATGAAGGCGGCAGCCGAGTCGGCAGGCAAGCAGGACGAGAAGAAAGCTGACAGCGAAGAGAAGAAAGCCGAAAAATCCGAGAAGCCCGAAGCTGAGGCAACGAAATCCGAGGAAGCGGAAAAGCCCGTAATTGAGGTCAAGGAAGCCGAAGAAGCGGAGCAGCCCGCCGCCGAGGTCAAGGAGTCCGAAGAAGCGGAGAGGCCCGCAGCCGAGGTCAAGGAGTCCGAGGAAGCGGAGAAGCCCGCGGCCGAGGTCAAAGAACCCAAGGAAGCGGAGAAGCCCGAGGACACAGTTCAGAAACCGCAAGAACCCGAGGCAGAGGTTCAGGAGCCCGAAGAAACAATGCAGCCCCTTTATGTGGTTCAGCAAACCGCAGCGGTTGAGAAAAGCAACAACAACAAAAAGTTGATGGGCATTCTTAAAACCAAAGCTCCCGTAATTGAAAGCGACCCCGTCAGCTCGGAGGATTTTGATGAACTCGTTAATCTTTTCAGGTCGGATACACTTGACGACGATTTCTTCAATGATGATGAATCGGGTGACGAAGATGATTCCGAGGACTATGATATATCGGATTTATATGACGGCACCGATATAGAAGAGCCTGATGATTTATATGAAGTTCCCGAAATCGAAGAGCCCGACGATGTATATGATGTTTCCGATATCGAAGAGCGCGATGACTTATATGACGTTTCCGAAATCGAGGAGCCCGATGATTTGTATGACGTTTCCGATATCGAAGAATCCGATGATGTATTTGACGATCCCGCGGTTGAAGAGCCTGCGGAGGTGATCGACGTTCCCGAAATCGAAGAGCCTGATGATGTATTTGAGGCTCCCGAAATCGAAGAGCCTGCGGAAAAAGCAGCGGCTCCCGAGGACGAAGAAACCGATGACATAATGGGAATGTCCGATGTTGCAGCTTTTTTCGACGGAATCGATGACGAAGCGGAAAGCTTTGACGAGCCTGCGGCTCACAAGGCAAAAGCTGAGGCGCCCAAGGCAAAAGCCGAGGCGCCCAAAGAAAAAGCCGAGGCTCCTAAAGAAGAACCCGTAGACGATGGCAGCGAACCCGCTCTTATCGAAAACGGTGACGATGACGTTTATGTTGAAGAAGAGGCTCCCGAGGAATACATCAATATTTCAAACCCCGACGACAAAAATGTATATTCTGCGCCCAGAAAGCCCGCATCTCATCGGGAAAAAATGAAAATGGCGCTTGACAGCATTGAGCGCCGCGCAAAATATCTGGACGAGCCGAACGTTATCAGCGATGAAGCGGTAAGCGACATCGTAAGCCAAATCAGTTTTTACGACGAGGACGAAGAATAAAAGTTAAGGCAACACCGCACCATTCGCGGCGCACGCCTTGCTTGAAGCTATCCGCCGTTTACAAACACCTGCAATAATGCGCGTATACGCGGATATTCCGTTTCAAAATCACCGAGCGGAAGCGGGTTTTTGCCAAGCCCGATCTCAACCGTGAACCCGCAGCGGCGGAAGGCTTGAATGAACCAATCCTTAAAGCCGCCCCCTGCGGCGAGCGGTTCAGGCTCTGCGGTTTTGTAGCCGCTTACTTCGCCCATGCGCTCCGCCAAGCTACGGCAATCGGGCGGAGTACAATCACCGAAATCCCAATATATTTCACGACCCTGGCTGTGCAGCGCCAGCACGCGAGAAAAGCGATGCGACCGGCACAGCCTCGTCAGCGCTATGGTTTCGGGCTCGCTCTCGGGTCTTGAACCGCCGTAGCGCGAGGCACACGGAATAAATATCCCTGCCTGACGCTCGCGCTTCTTCACGTTCTGCCAATCCGCGTTGAAGTTGCGGTTTATATCGACTCCGCGAGCGTTTGCCTGCCAGTAATCACCGTGAAGCGCGTATGATACAAACGGCTCATATCCGCCCGCAGCCTGCGCTCCGCGCAGCGAAATTTCGGTTCCGTCGGGATTGACGCAGGGCACTATGACCGCGCTTTCCTCACACTCTTCGACGAATTTCAGCGCCGCCGAAACCGTCAGGTACTCCGAGCCGTGAAAGCCCGCAGCGATAAGCGGAGGGCAGGCGTTCGAGCCGATGTATATTGCAAAAATCGAGCGTCCGCAAAGGCTTTTGCCGATGACCTTCGCTCTGTGCCGCGAGGAAAGCTTTTTGACGCGCTTCTTTTGGTAACGGTAATCGGGATATTCCAATCAACTCACCCTTTCGGAGGTAAATATGTTATTAACAGAAAAAACACTTTCAAGCAAGGATGTATTCAACGGCAGGATTCTGCACGTTATCCACGACGAGGTGGAGCTTGAGGACGGCACCACTTCACTGCGCGAGGTGGTCAGGCACCCGGGCGGCGTGTGCGTCGCGGCTATCGACGAGAACGGATGCCTGCTGTTTGTGCGCCAGTTCCGCTACCCCTACGGCGAGGTCGTGCTTGAGCTGCCCGCAGGCAAGCTTGAAAAGGGAAGCACTCCGCTCGAAAACGGAAAACGCGAGCTGCTTGAGGAAACGGGAGCCGTCGGGTATTCATACGTTTCGCTCGGTCAGGTCTATCCGTCACCGGGCTATACCGATGAAATAATACACCTTTACGCCTGCCGCGTTCGCTCGGTCGGCGAGGCGCGTCCCGACGAGGGCGAGTTCCTCAACGTTGAGCGCATACCGATCATCAAGGCGGCGGAAATGGTGCTTAATAACCGCGTGTTCGACGCAAAAACTCAAATTGCAGTGCTCAAAGCCGCCGCTCTGCTGCAAAGCGGAAGGATTTAATAAGGCTTTAATAAAGGGAACCTCTAAAATCGGAGTTCGGATTTTAACGGACAACGGTCGGCGGAAGTGTACGTTGTGTATGTTGAAGCTCGATAACCGTCACACGAAAAACGGCTTATCTATGCGGTTTTTTGAGGTTAGTGTATGTTGTGTATGTTTATTTCCATATAATCCCTACGTA
>JBGUPW010000133.1:0-6010 GCA_045130495.1 Ruminococcus sp.
TGAAGCGAACCTGACGGAAAGCTATATCACCTCGTCGTCGGCAAATTTTGTCGAGCTTATGCACAGGGACGCCACAAAAAGCAACGCTGTTAAATGGCTGTGCAAAAGGCTCGGGATATCCCAAAGCGAAACCGCCGCCTGCGGCAACGCCGACAACGACGCGGACATGATAGCCTGCGCAGGGCTTAAAGCCGCTGTCGCGAACGCGAGCGAAAGCTGCAAAAACGCCGCCGATATCATTCTTCCCTCGAACGACAGCGACGGCGTTGTTGAATTGATCAATAAAATTATATCACTTTAATATTCGGTCGGCGCTTTCCGCTCCGTCTTTCAGCTCACTTACCGGTTATCACTTTAAGCAGTTTTGTCGATACCGTGTCGGGATCAACAGGATTGCCGTTGATAGTGTTGTCGGCGAAGAAGAAGCGGATACCCTCCTTCTCATTTATATAATCCCTTGCGAAATAGCTGTTGATCGCGCCCGGATGACCGACGCCGTCGAGAACATCCACAAAAAGCCCGTAGCCGTAAGCGCTGCCCGTATCGGTGTTGTGATCGGTCGTCATCTCGCGGTAGGATTCTTCGGAAACCACCTTGCCGCTGCTGAGCCCCTCGAGCCACTTATCCATATCCGGAGCGTTTGTGATTATGTCGCCCGCGCCCTTTGTTAATCCCTTGGGATTTTCCTTCGCTTTCTCCTGAGAAAGACCCTCTGACCACGCGGGAGCGTCGGTGAACTCGTCGATATTGCCTGAGTGTGTCATTCCCAGCGGCTCAAAAATATTTTTGCGGACAAACTCGGGATAGGTCTGTCCCGAAAGCTGCTCCACGATGCAGCCGAGCAGAAAGAAATTCGAGTTGGAATAGGCGAACACCTTGTCGGGATCATTCAGCAAGGGCTGTTCAAAAATCCATTTTTTTATCAGCTCGGCGTTTTCTTCGGCGGTGTTGTCGACCGTCACGCCTTCTACTATTCCCTGGTTGACCATGTCGAGTATGCCCGAGCGCATGGTGAGCAGGTTTTTGATCGTGATTTTTTTGCCCTCTGTGTATTCGGGGAAGTACTTGTCGAGAGTATCGTCAACGCTGAGCTTTCCCTGATCCCGGAGCATCATAATACAGGCGGCGCAGAACTGCTTTGAAACCGAACCGACATACATCGGAGAGTTTACCGTCAGGTCTTTGCCGTTTTCATCCTTGCCGTTCGCATATTCATAAATCACCGAATCGTTTTGTGTGACACGGACTATTCCCGCCTGCTCCTCATCGGAAAGAATTTTATCAAGCCTTTCCTTCAGACTGACATCATCAGCCGCGGGAGCTGTAGTTTCCGCGGCTGTCGTTTCAACGGCAGAGACTTTGCTTTCTTCCCTTTTTTCACTCGATCCGCAGGCAGCTGCGGAGAGCGCAATAACGGCGGTCAACAGAATTGCAAATATTTTTTTCATTTGGTTCAACTCCCCTGCTTTTTTCAAGGTAACTTTTTGAGATTCCCTTAAGCCTATTATAAACCAAAGCTTTAATCAAAACAAGCAACCTGTTGTTTACTTTTTAAACATATACGTTAACAGCTCAACCTCAGGTTTAAAGGAGCGGCTTGTGGCGCGAAAAATCTACGAAGAAGTCGCGCACCTCATCTTCTTTTTTTGAGATTTCATCGGCAAAGCAGAGCAGCGGTATCACCGAGCTTTCCTGACGGAACATATAAGTGTTTATCTCGCCGCCGGCGGTGTTGATAAGCGTGCGCGTTGCAAGCCCGTTTTTGCACAACGTTTCCATGCAGCGATCGACCTCGCGGCATTCGATCCCGGTGTTCTCGCTTATAAGCGAGGTGTCGAGCGGCGTGTTGAACCGCGAATACAAATAGAATATGATTTGCAGCAGCTTTTTGTCCGCGAAAATCGCAAAGATACAGCGCAGAGTTTCGGGATCGGCAAGCTGCTTTCTTATGCCGTTATCCGGCTCTGTCATAAGGAAAAAGTAGTGCATATCCCGCGAGAGCCGCATTGTTGTCATGCCGCTGTCGAGCAGTATTTTTGTAAAGTAGTCGTGTTCGTCATCGGCAATTTCGTTGTAATCCAAAAACTTGCTGAGAACCTTTTCCACAAAATCCGCGTCGTGTATTAGACCTATTTCAATTGCCCAGCACAGCTCGTAGGCGTAGCGGAACGCCTTATTACTCGGCATACGGCAGAGCTGCCTCACCAGCGACATCGTAACGCTCTGCTCCTCGCGCCCGAAAAGCGCGTCTATGCTCACGCCCAGCACCTCCGAAAGACGCGGAAGCAGCTCTGCGTCGGGTGTGCCGCCGCGCTCCCATTTTGAAACTGCCTGTGTGGTGACGTTCATAAGCTGCCCAAGCTGCTCCTGAGTCAACTGCTTTTCAATTCGGTACCTTCTGATTTGTTTTCCGATCACACTCATACTTCAACCCTCCGTTGAATTTCTGATTATATTGTATCAGTATCGGAGCGATGTTTCAAGAGGAATCAAAAGGAATTATTAAAATAAAAGCGTAAAAACAAGTTGCGCAGCTCCCAAGTTACAGAGTTTCCAAGTTGCGCAGCTTCGCAGCCCGTTCATCAAGACAGGCTGATATTTGCGTATTTGCGCAAAAAAACCGGCGCAACCCCGAAAGGCACGCCGGCATTATTATTCGTTTAATATATCTCAATAATTATATTTCGTAATTATATTTCAATTATCCTTCTCATTTATACTTCTCAATTATACTTCGGATTCAGTCCCCTCGTCGAGCATTTTGTCTATATCAGCCATATATCTGTCGTAGTCAAAATCATCGTCGTTCATCAGGTTTGAAGGCTCTTCGTCATAGTCAACGTCATAGCGCTCGGCAACATATTCTTCGCCCTCAGGTTCGCTCTCCATGCGCTTCCTTTCGCGCTCGTCACGGCGCTTTGCACGCAGCATTAGCTTCTCCTGCTCCGACTTATCCTGCTTTTCTTTTTTTCGTCTGTCGTCACCGAAGGCGAGGTCTCCCAAAAACTGTCCGAAGATACCCGCAACAAGATAAACAAACAGCAGAATAATATTTGTGGCGCGGAAGCCTCCGCTGTATATCATGGTAAACAAAAACGCGATCGGAGCCATGAGCGTAAACAGGAAGTCGATTCCGTACTTTGCGCAGTAAGCAGCCGAGGTTACGACCGCCGTTGTAAGCAAAATAAAGTAAAACGCCACAGGCGAGTATTTTGCCAGCGGTGTTCCGGGCAGGAACAACAACGGAACCAGCAAAAACACGGCAAAAATAATAATGGCGTAGGGAAGATATCTTTTAATAATCCCGTTCATATATACCTCCGTGATCCATAGATTTCCATTCTTTGCTTATTATACTATTTTCGGCGGAAAAAATCAAGACTTTTTAACAACGTAACAACAGCAAACCCATTCTGGAATCAAAATGTAACAATAATTAAAAAATGTAACCTAATAAAAGGGTGCGGTATTGCCTTTATTTTGATACAGCGCCGATACAGCATCGAGAACCGCAGACGATACTCAGCCTGAAGCTGTCCACGGGTGAAAATTTTTATTTTTTATATTATTTAAATTTTATTTGGGATAAATTGGGATAAATATTTAAAAAATCTTTGCGTTTTATGAAAATATGTGTTATAATTGTTTTTATATATGTACCAGGTTGCGGGAAGCGCTGCTTCAAGCCGTTCCCGTGAACCTCACCTCTTCAAAATTCAATCGGGAAAAGGATAGTTTTTTATGAGAGTATTTGTGACAGGCGTCGGCGGTCAGCTCGGCTATGATGTTGTCAACGAGCTGAGAAAGCGCGGACATGAGTGCTTCGGCTCGGACATCACCGACAGGCAGGACGACAATTACATAAGGCTGGACATCACCGATAAAGCCGCTGTTGACGCCGCTTTAAATGAGATCAAGCCCGACGCCGTTATCCACTGCGCCGCGTGGACTGCGGTCGACGCCGCCGAGGACGAAGAAAACACCGAAAAGGTTTTCGCTGTCAACGCCGGAGGAACGAAAAACATAGCCGAGAGCTGCAAAGCGCTCGACTGCAAAATGATTTATTTAAGCACCGACTACGTGTTCGGCGGAGACGGCACAGAGCCTTGGGAGGCTGACTGCCGCGACTTCGCTCCGCTAAACGTTTACGGACAAAGCAAGCTTGACGGCGAGCTTGCCGTTGCCGGTGCCCTGAAAAAGTTCTTTATCGTGAGAATAGCGTGGGTTTTCGGCATAAACGGAAAGAACTTTATCAAAACCATGATAAACGTCGGAAAAAAGTACGGCGCCGTAAGAGTGGTGAACGACCAGATAGGCACGCCGACCTATACCTACGATTTGGCGCGGTTGCTGGTTGACATGGCTGAATCAGATAAATACGGCTATTATCACGCCACGAACGAGGGCGGCTTCATAAGCTGGTACGACTTTTGCGTTGAAATATACGATCAATACGGCTTGGCAACCAAGGTGGTACCCGTAACAACCGCCGAATACGGCTTGAGCAAGGCTAAAAGACCGTTCAACAGCCGTTTGGACAAGAGCAAATTGGAAAAAGCCGGATTCGCGCCGCTTCCGGACTGGAAGGACGCTTTAAAGCGTTATTTAAAGGAGTTAGAAAATGAGCAATTTTAAGTTTACCAAAACAAAAATAGACGGCGTTATCATCGTCGAGCAAAAGGTATTCGGCGACAGCCGCGGTTATTTCATGGAAACATATGAAAAGCGCAAGTTTGCCGAGGGCGGAATAACCGCCGAGTTTGTTCAGGACAACCAGTCCTTGTCAACAAAGGGCGTGCTCAGGGGTCTGCATTTTCAGAAGACTCACCCGCAGGCAAAGCTTGTCCGCGTTATAAAGGGCTCGGTTTACGACGTTGCGGTCGATTTAAGAAAGGACAGCCCCACCTACGGCGAATATGTGGGAGCTGTGCTCTCCGATGAAAATAAAAAGCAGTTTTTTATTCCCAAGGGCTTTGCCCACGGTTTTCTGGTTCTTTCCGATGTTGCCGAATTTGTTTACAAGTGCGACGATTTTTACTATCCCTCGGACGAGGGCGGCATGATGTGGAACGACCCCGAAATCGGCATAGAGTGGCCGCTCGACGGGATCGAGGAAATAAAGCTTTCGGAAAAGGATAAGAAAAATCCCGGACTTCACAGCTTTTCGTTTTGACAGAACGATCATCACAGGTCGGTTTTTAAGGGCAATACCGCATAGCTACGGTGTGCGGATTGCGAAGTAAGATTTTTTGGACAATCTGACTGAACAAGCTTCAAGCAAGGCGTGCGTCTCGAATTGTGCAGTGTTGCCTTAAGGAAACGCCGATCGTTTCATGCCTGACGTTCGGGCACGCAAATCAATCAATGCTTCAATTGTAAAATTCAAAGCCTCAAGCAAAAAAGCGGTCAGCGTTACAAAATCCGACGGAAGCTCCTACGGTTTTACGGTTCTCGGTTACTCAAAGCTTATTCTCGAAAGCAATTGGTCACAGGATGACAGGAATCTTGCGGCGGCAGCTTATTTATACAGCAGAGTTGCAAACGCATTTTTCATATAATTTTCATATAATTTTTCAGGAGGAATGATAGTATGAAAAAAATTATTATTGCAGTTTCATGTGTGATTACGGCGGCATTGTTCGCACTTCCCGCAAGCGTTGCAGCGGACAGCGCCAAGTACATCAAAGGCGACGCCGACGGAAACGGCATAGTTGACATCAAGGACGTTACGCTCATTCAGCGCGTCATCTCCGAGTACATTGTCGATACAGACGGCTCGATAACGATGCGCGGCGACGTAACCGGCAACGGACTCACCGTAGACGACGCGACTGAAATTCAAAGATACCTTGCCGAGTTTGAAAACATTTATAACATCGGCTCCGAGCAGGATATTCCTCAGCCCTCAACGGACTTCACTCTCGACGAATACGAGCTGCCGTTTATCCCCAACTAAACAACACCTATTGAAACACAGCCCGAGCCTGTTTTTACGAACCGGCTCGGGCTT
>JBGUPW010000134.1:0-12520 GCA_045130495.1 Ruminococcus sp.
TTCACCATGCGGCTCATATGTCCCATAAGGGACGTGACAATATGAGCCGCATGGAAAAAATGGCTTAAACACTGGACTTTTTCATGCGGCTCACATAAAAAACGATATGAGCCGCATGGTGCAGATATGAACCTTATGACGCTGAAACGAGTGTGTTTTGCCGCGTTCCTCTCCATGCGGCTCATATTACAATCAAGGTGAGCCGCATGAAAAAACCGCATAGATAAGCCATTTTTATCATGTGGCTCATATTACCGTATGTTCTTAGGGGCCACATGAGCCGCATGGTTAATCATCGTCATCGTCAGCGTCAAGTCGCCAGTAGTGTACCGCTTTATCGCTATATCCCTTTCTTATCGTTTTGATTCCCAGCTCTGCCTTTGCCCGCTTTAGCGTCGCCCCCGAACACCCCAACTTCTCGCACAGCTCTTGTCTTGTCGGCACTTCGATTTCTTTTTCTTCGCCGAACATCTCTAAAATTTTCTCGCACAGCTCGTCTCTTTTTGGGGCGGGCTTTTTTTTCGGCTCGGGGCGGAGGTTGAGCACGTCGTCGGCTTTCAGCTCCGAAAAGCCGCTGAATATAATGCCGCCCGAGTGCGGGGCTATATCGAAGCAAATGCTCTGACCGTGCTTTGCAAGGCTCGATTTCTCGTGGCACATCAGCTTTCCGCCCTCGGGATTTTTCGCCAAAATCAGCATACTTCTCGCCACGGCGGGGATATCCATTGAGCCGAGCGCGCGGTGCAGAGCGGCGTTCTGAGTCGCCTTGCTGTGGTGCATGATGAAAATTACGGCGCAGTTGTATTTCTCCGCAAGGTGCCCTATATGCCCGAGCACGGGGCGCACCTCGTTCGCGCGGTGCATATCCACGTCGGCTCCCAGATACGCCTGCAACGGGTCGAAAACCATCAGCCTCGGGTGAAGCTCCTGCATTATCCTCTCGATGTTTTCGTCCGACAGGCTCAGGCTCTTTTTGCTCTCGTCAAACACAAAAATGTTCTCAAAGCGCGGCTTCATTGGCTCCAAGCGCGGCTTTATCGTGTCCGCTATGCCGTCCTCAGCCGTCTGATATACGACGTTCGCAGGCTCTCTCCACGCGTCGTTCGTGCCGTAAAAGGGCGCTCCCTTGCTCGTCTGAGCCGCCAGATAAAGCGCCATGAACGTCTTGCCCGTGCCCGGGTCGGCTGTCATAAGTGTGATTTTTCCGAGCGGTATGTACGGATACCACAGCCAGTCGGTCTTGGCGGTTTCCACGTCGGAAAGGCAGATGAACGGCGAGCTTTCGCGCGGAGCCTTATACTCGGGCGTGCAGTCGGTGAGAGCCTCCAGGCGAAAGGCTACGGTCTCGGCGACCGTCTTGCCCTTTATCGGAGTGTCCGTTTCGAGCACGTCGGTGATGTCGCCCTTTTCGGGGAGAGTGTCCCACTCTTTGGTGAGGTCGGGAACCCTCACGGACTTTGCAACAGGCAGAATTTGATTCGCTATGTAACGGGCGAGGTTCTGTCCCGCCTCGTCGTTGTCGGGCAGAATCACCGCCTCAAGCCCCTCAAAAGCCGCGCTGTAGTCAGCCGTCCACTTGCTTTCAAGCTTCCCTCTGCCTGCCCCGTGAGGCGAGCACACCGCGAGAAAGCCCAAGCTTATGAGCGTTTCAACGTCCTTTTCGCCCTCGCAAATGTACACCCTTTTGCCACGCTCACGCGCGACGGTCAAAAGCTCCCTGTGATAGAGCGGAGGCGCAATGCTCCTGCCGTCGGCTCCCTTCGGCAAGCCCTTTTCCCAACCCTTTTCGGTTTTGTGATACCAACAGAACGACTTTTTGAAAGCCTGCTTCTGACTGTCGAAGGTGTAAAAGCGGGTCTTTTTCAGAACGGGCGAGTAGAAGTAATCGACGTTCCGAGGGCGCTGAGGACTGTTCTGAGGGCGCTGAGGACTGTTTTGAGGGCGCTGAGGACTGTTTTGAGGGCGCTGAGGATTGTTTTGAGGGCGCTGAGGACTGCTCTGAACGGGGCGTTGATTTTCAAAAAGATTTCGCGCGTTCAGCCCGAGAGCTCCCGCAACGCGAACGCCGTCAGCTCCGCACACGGGACAGTAAATAAGCGTCTTGCCGTTCTTAACGGCGACGTCAAGGCTCGGTCGGTGGTCGTCGTGACAGGGACAAAGCGCGAGCCAGTGCTCACGCCCGACCTGTTTGACGCCTATAAGATGTGACAGTAAATCACTTGTTTTCATTGATTTTCCTCCGTGTTTGAGATTTAGAGAGGAACCCCTCTCACTATACGGGGGAAAATCGGCAAAAGTTGTATGCAACTATGCAACATTCTGTAAAAATTCTTTGGAACTTTTTAGTGTGGAGTTTTTTTGAGAGTGGAGAGTGGAGAGTGGAGAGTGGAGAGTGGAGAGTGGAGAGTGGAGAGTGGAGAGTGGGGAGTGGAGAGTGGAGCCCGGGGGCGTTGAATCAAACGTTTTATTTCCTATCAAAATCGCTGTCTGTTGTCCGTTGATAACTGTCCGCTGAAAATTATTAATCGTCAACTGAACAATTGTTTCGTTTGAAACCGCATTTTTTCATCACTGCTCTTTTGGGCTTCTGCCTAAAGCTCCTATCATGGTAAAATATTGGCAAAATATTGTCCTCGGGACAAAAAACAACAATATATCAATTTGTGCATGATTTTATTTTGGTTAAAAATTTTGTTTGGGATATTTATTGCGATTTTGGTAAATTTTTGCATTAAAATTTCGGTATCGGCTTGGACATCATCAATTTAATATCACTCGCATAAAAATAAAATAACAAACCGCAACATATTTGTAGAATATCACAAAGATGAATCTTAGCTCTTGATTATGATTGAAAACAGCAACATGGTATGATATAATGATATTACGCATAATGGCAGTATAGCCTAAAGTGCTGCTGTAGAACGCAAAAAATCATAAAGGAGATGAGAATATGAAACGACTGTTAAAGGGCTCGATAATATCGGTCTGCATTATCCTGATGATATCCGCGGCTGTATCGTTCGCCATGCTCGTCAGCGCCGAAACGTACTACACCGTTCGCGTTGAGTACCGCTTCACGGACGACAGCACCGCCCACGACCCGTATGTTGCGGTGTTGGCTGAGGGAACAGACTTTGATGTGACGGTCACGAACCCCGCTCTGTCGGGTTATACGCCGTATCTGAGCAAGACTCCCTCGCAGAGCGACCCCGTGCAGTACACGACAACGCTTCACTATGAAGACCTGCACGAAAACGACACGGTCGTCATCTACTATGTTCCCGCTTTGGTGAACTACCGGGTTCACTACTTCAAGCAGAACATTCGCGATGACCTGTACACCGAAGATTTGAGCCTTGACGTGAGCTACTACGAAAAGGAGGGCTACACGGGCGAGAAGCCGACAGACCTTGAAGTTGAATTTGAGGGCTTTACCGTGCTTTACCATGAGCCCGACTTCATAGCCGCCGACGGCTCCACCGAGTTCAAAATCTACTACGACCGCAACTACTATCTGATCAACTTCGAGCTTGACGGCGGTCACGGAGTTGAGCCTGTTTACGGAAAGTATCAGTCCGTTTACAACATTCCCGAGCCCACAAAGAAAGGCTATGTCTTTGAGGGCTGGGTGCGCGCCAACGAAAACGGAGATTTTATTGACGACAACGGCAATCTGCTCACCGACGAACAGGCGCGCGCCGCCGCACGCAAATTCACAAGCGGAACGGTTCCCGCCCATAACGAGCACTACAAAGCGTATTGGAGCGCGGGAAAAAGCTTATATTCTATCATTTACTGGATCGAGAACGCCGACGACACGGAGTATACCGACGTAGCTTCCGAGGATATGTACACCTACGTTGACGGCACCGACATCATCACGGGTCAGACGGTAAACATCGGCGACCTAAACGAAGTCCCCGACTTTTTCAGCTTCAACCTTAAACCGCAAAAGGTCTTGAAGCAAAACGGAAAGGTCGTTCTCGACGAAAACCTCAGACCGATCTATCTCACAAACGCCGCAGGCGAGCCCATTGACGAGGACGGAAACGTTATCGACTTCCCCGAAATGAGCCCCGGAGAGCGCGAGGAACTGAACGGAAAGCAACGCTATTTTGAAATCGACATGGATAAGTCCGACATGAGCGTTGAGGTCAGCGGCGACGGAACCACGCGCATAAACGTCTACTACAAGCGCAGGGAGATAACGCAAAGATTCTTCTTCGCAAGAAAGCTGGATTCGGGAAAATATCAGATCCCCGGCTATACAAAGGCGTTCTCGACAGGTGACGGAACCTTTGACCAGCACCTTTCGGGCTCGTGCAGCGGCGGACGAACCGACTGGATGGAGCTGAGCGACGACCGCCCGCAGATCTCGGCTCAGCACGCCGACGAGCTTGAGGTGAAGGAGTATTACTCCGCGCCCAACCACGCCACCTATTACTACTTTGAGCTGAAAACCGAATATTATTCAAATATGCGCGACAACTGGCTTGAGGACGCTTTTGACCCGCTGCTCATCACCAAGAACAACCTGTCCGAAGGCGAAAACGACTGCGCCCTGTTCGGAGCTTGGTCGGTTGAGTGGGGAACGCCCTACGCCAAAAAATCGAACAAAACCGTTAAGGGAATTTATGAGATACTCGACGAACAGCTTCTGTACACCGAGGACTATCTCACAAAGGGCTATGTTGACGACCCGCTCGTGCTGAACTATCTCTCGTTCTGGGCGAACGCGAAGAACCAGCCGTGGAACATGAAGAACACGTTCTATAACTTCACATACAAAAACTACGTTGAGCTTCTTCCCAAGGAAGTCACCGCCTACACCCTGCGGAACGACATGGGCGACTATTTGGATATATACCACGACGAGGCGACAAACAAGTATTACGGTCTGCTCCCCGAAAACATAATTGAAACCTACGACGGAGGCGACCAGTACCAGAACCCCGCCACACGCGACAAGAAGATAAAAGAGAACCAGACGGCTTCCGCACTGACGGGCTTTGCCCTGCTGACCGAAGAGGAAATAACGGCTTCAAGCCTTACGCAGAACCCGATGTGCAGCTGGTACGCGAAAAACGGCTTTAACGCCGACCACCACGCCGACGTCAAATACTTCTACCGAAGACGTTACTACTCGCTCGTGTTTATGAACAACAACGTCAAGGAGCCGCCGGAAAAGACAAGAAATATCTACTATCAAATGGATATCAACAGTGTGGGTATCCGAGGAAACTGGGTCTACTTCGAGCCCGAATACCCCGATGAGGATATGAGGGATTACTACATCTTCGACGGCTGGTACTTTGATGAAGACCACACCGAAAAGATAGAAACGATAGACAACGACCCGACATACGGAGGCAGAAGGCACTTCAACTCCGATTTCAAAATGCCTTCCGACGACATTACCGTTTATGCCAAGTGGGTGCTCGTCAAGGAGAACGTCAGCTTCTATCACGACTACGGAGCCATGACCTCGGGAGCGGAGCCCGTGCATAGCTGTGAGGTCTATTTCAACGATTTGATACTCACCGCCGACGTTCCGACGACCGAGCAGACCCCGACCGCTCCTTATCTTGAAACTCCGCCCAACTCCGAATTTGCGGGTTGGTATTACCTGAATCAGACAGGTCAGGCTGTGCGCTTCGACCCCGAATCAATGCCCGTCACGCATGAGCTGAAGCTCTACGCGGCATGGTCGTCGGAGGAACCCGCACAGTATACGGTGACATACGTTGAAAAGGGAACGAATATCGAGGTCGCTCCGCCCACAACGGGAACCGCCTTTGTCCATCAGACAAAATCCTTCAACGCAAAGGTGGGCGATCAGCTAAACGAGGCGCACCAAACGACGGGCGAAAATATGTGGCGCCCGACAACGCCCTCGCATTCGATCTACATTGAAGAGAACGGAGATAACTCCTACGCGTTTGAGTACATTCAAAAGCCCGAGGTGTGGTACCGTGTGTGCTACCTTGACGCGCAGACGAATGCCGAGCTTCACTCGCCGAAGGAGGCAAGCACTCCGCTCGCGGTTGTAACGGAGCCCTCGGTTTACATTCAGGGCTACATCGCTGACAGTGTTTCAAAATACGCCTCTCTCGCGGCTTCCGCAAGCGAAGACCCCGAAACGGCGAAGCTTGAAGAGCTGGCGGCAAACACCATAATCTTCTACTACACCAAGAACGACCACGACACGCTCTACCGCACCGACCACTACATTATGAACACCGACGGCACGGGCTATGAGCTTTACAGACAGGACACCACGACCGCCGAGCTTCACTCGACCGTAAATCTCACCGACGTATTCAACAACAGTGAAACGGCTCAGTCGCTTATTGCGAGCGGCTATGAGTTTGAGCAGAACAAGACGGAGGTGAACGGAGCTGTTGCGCTCTCGCAGACCTACACGCTTGACGAGGACGGGCTTATCATCAGCTTCTTCTACGAGAGAAAGAAGTACGCCTACACCGTGCAGTATGTCGATTATGATGACGACACGGTGCTTCAAACAAATATCTACAACAGCCCCGAACAGCTTGAGCCCGTGGGCAAGACGATAACGATTAATCCCGACAACCACTTTACCTACAATCCGCCGGGAGGAGGCGACCCCGTACTCTACACTCGCATAAGTGACCGCACGCTCACCATGCTCATTCACCCCGACAACAACGCAAACCCCGCCGTGAACGTCATCAAGGTTTACTACAAAAAGAACCGCCAAATAGAGCTCCGCTTTGTGGCGATTTGCGACCGTGAAACGACCGACCGCTTCGGCGACGTTTCCGACTCTCTCCAAATCGTCGATGAGCAGGAGGATATCAGACCCGTCACGGCTATCCTTCACACGCTCGACGACCACGTTTACACGTTCATCGGCTGGTACGACGTGCCTAACCCCGGTGAAAGCTATCAGCCGCTCACGACAGATTACGCGTTTACTCCCGTTCTGCCCGGTGCAGACATGACCTACTACGCCGTATTCCGTCAGGAGCAGGTTGTGATGAACGCCGAGATCATGTACAACGATACGGGCGTATACGACAGCACCGCTCAGACGGACGCCGACGGAAGCGTAACCGGACACGTGATCTCCTTTGAGAATCCCGAAGGCTACACCTCAGGCGCCGAAACGCCGATGAACAAGCAGCAGAACTTCAAGGTAAAGGCTTCGCCGAAGGACGACGGCGTTTGCTTCTATGAGTTCGCAGGCTGGTACTACGAAAACGAAAGCTCGCAGATCGTTCCGGCAGAAGCTCCCACATCTGAAATCGAGCTTCCCATGACGGCTTCTTACCACTACATCGCCATGTTCAAAAAGGTGAACCAAATACCCTGCAAGCTTGTGTTCCGCTTCATACCGCGCATACCGAACGCCGACACGATGGACGACGGTTACAACGAGTATGTTGTTAAGAAGATGATCACCTCCGACAAGTTCGCAGAATGCATTGAACGCAGCTCCGAAGGACTTGAACTGACGAATGAATTTATTCTGAGCGAGGCTCCTTACGAGAGCAACCACGCCCGGACGCTCTCATGGAGCGACCGCAGCATTGTAAAAAGCAGTGACAACGGCACGCTCTGCGCGACCGTGACAGCCGATCAGCAGGCAGAAAAGGCAACCGTGACCTACTGCCTTGAACCGGGCGGAGCGTATTCCGCTTTCCAAACTCCGATCGGCTCCAACCGTGAGGACGACCCGCAGATTGAAGCTCTCGACGTGCGCGGCAAGACCTTCGGCGGAAAGTATTTCACCTATTGGGAAATCAAAAACGACCGTGACGAGCTTGTTGCAAGGTGCTATGAGCCGTGGTTCACGTTCCGCATTTGGGAGAACTACACCGTCACGCCCGTGTTCAACAGCGACGCCGACACCGCTCCCGTTCTGCCGTCAACAACGACGATAGAGCTGATAAAGCTTGACGACTCGCGCAACCGCTGGACAGACAGCGAGGGCGTTATGCGTGAAAGCGCGCGCTCCGACTACCTGTACACCGATTTCGAGGTAGCCTTCGACGGTCCCGACATCTACAACGACCCCACATACCGTGCGGGAATGGTGTTCGAGGTATGCGCAAAGTACGAAAACGCGCCCGACCCCGAACAATGGAACTACGCCACCGACGAGGATAACCTCAAAGAAGCCGTCAGGACAAAGTCAAGCGGCAACACGAGCTACATTTACGACCCCGACGCGGGAAAATCGCGCACAATACAGATAAATCAGATCTCCACCTCGGACTTGTCAACAAGAAGCCGCGCCCAGTACGGCAAGGCATTCAGAAATGTAATAAGCGCAAACACAGGCTTGCCCACAAACGGCAACTATGTCTTTAAAGTGTACGCCTTCCTCGTCAAGGACGATCAGGTTACGCTGAGCAACCCGGTTTACGTTTGCCTGCACGACATAGCCGTAAGAGACCTAATGGTTACACAGGAGGAGATCCCGTAAGTGAAAATGGGAGGCAAAAGCATGAAGAAAAGTTATAAGCCGCCCGATTGGGAAATGGTAAAAATACTCATAACAAACGAAATGCTGCTGACAGGAAGCATAGAGTCGGGAGGAGATATTCTCGATGTGGAAGGTGACGACATAGGAGAGATCAATCCCTGACAGGCCGACAGCCGGTCAGTAAACATCAGTATATATAATCGGTATATATTAGTAATCGGTATATATATATATTAGTATACATCGCTATATAATGAAAGCGCCGAAGCAGTGCTCCGGCGCTGAAATTTATGCGTCCTTACCTAAATGCGCAGGCGTTGCCGCCTAACATATAATTCCACCATTCATTCTTCCAGCCGTTGATGCCGCAGTCTACGATCTGGATCTTCTGCTCGGTTGCGCCCTTGGCGTCGATATTGATGCCGTAGTAGCAAGTCTTCTGGTAGTGATACCACGCGAGTATCGAAGCCTTGCTTATGCTGTCGTCAAACGCCCAGTTGGTGACGATGTTTGTGTTTTGGGGAAGGTTTGAGGTGTCAAATCCGTTCTTGTTGAGCAGCTCGCGGATCGTCATTCCCTTTGATTTTGCGTAGTCGCCGATCGCCCTTACCTTGTCGAATTGAATCGCGCTGTAGTCAATCTTATTATTGAAATTACGCGCCGCCCTTTTTCCCATATTCTCATTGAACTTTATGATAATGAAAAATGAATAACGAATGATACACCGGAAACGCATTTAGTCTTGTCGGAGTATAAATTATTCACTATTCATTGAGCGTTACGTCAATGAGGATTTTCCGGTGCGCCATCAGTATGTTCCATTTTTAGAAAGCACCTGCCTCGCTTGTTGCGGTGTGTGCAGAGCTACGGGTTCATCAACGCCCTCGCTGTTACAATATATTTGTTGGGTAAAGTCTAAAAACAGTCCACCGGACTGTTTTCTTAACGCTTGCCTTCGAGTCCCTGATGACGCGTAATCATAGGAATAATCAATAAAGGGCACCCCACAAGGGATACCCTTTATTGATTTCTGGTGCGCCATCAGGGACTCGAACCCCGGACCAACCGGTTATGAGCCGGTGGCTCTGACCAACTGAGCTAATGGCGCGTTTTTAATTCAACTTCACTATTATAGCAGAATAATTTCTCCGTGTCAATCACCTGAGTGAAATTCTATGAAATAATTGATAGTTTTTTTAACCGTTTCCCTTGTTTGTTCCGGTCAGCGGAGGGTTATTTTCCTCCGCAGGCTTTAATATTTATCAGGAGTTATGAAACGATTGAAAAGTCTTTGTGTATTTTGAATAAAATTGATGTGATATTTTTGGCAGGCTGCAATTTGGTATAATTCTAAAATCGAAAAATACTTCTTGAAGATTCATCTATAATATATATTGTATAGTTATCTTTATGATAAGGAGGAGTATCTATGGCACAATTCAAAAAAGTTCTCGCGATTATTCTTGCAGTTTGCGTGCTTTGCACTGTCGGCGTTGTAGCTGCAAGCGCTGCCGTCACAGGCGAAGGCGAAGAGGCTGCCGAGCCCGTTGGCGCAGGCGGAATAACCGTACACTATCGTTGCGAGAGCGGCACGCCCAGTATCTATTACTGGAACAGCTTGCCTTCCAACATCGAAACCACATATCCCGGTCCCACAATGACCTCGGAGGGTAACAGTTGGTTCAGGTATGCTTTCAACAATGTTACAAAAATCAATATGCTGTTTATCGTAAACGGCGAGCAGTCGGCTGAGCTGACACGCAACACCGGCGAATGGTGGTACAAAAACTCAAGATGGTACGATCACGACCCGGATCAGATCACGGAATGGGACAGAACGGACCTTCGTGAGGATTCGATCTACTTCATAATCACCACTCGCTTCTACGACGGCGACACCGGCAACAACGTTCACTGCTGGGACGACGCCACTGCGAACAATCCCAACACCGACCCCGCGTGGCGCGGTGACTTCAAGGGCTTGATCGAAAAGCTCGACTACATCAAGGCGCTCGGCTTCTCGGCGATCTGGATCACTCCTGTTGTTGAAAATGCTTCGGGCTACGACTATCACGGCTATCACGCACTTGATTTCTCAAAGGTTGATCCGAGATATGAAAGCGAAGGAGCGACATATCAGGATTTGATTGACGCGGCGCACGCCAAAGACATGAAAATCGTCCAGGACGTTGTTTGGAACCACACAGGCAACTGGGGCGAGACAACTCTGTGCCCGATGTTCACAAAGAACTACAGCAAGGATCTGGCGACCGCCGACTGCATGGAGATAATTCCGGGCAGCGAGATGGCGACAGGCTATCCCAACTATGCAAATCTGCCTGCCGGTGAACAATTCCAGGCTCGTCTTGATGTTATGCAGGCTACAAGAAATCCCCAGTATAACTCTAAGGGTTACTACCATGATCCCGAAAATGCAGGTTGGGGTCAGGCAACTGAGCAGACAGGCTCGATTGAGGGCGACTGCCGCGACTTGAACACCGAAAATCAGCCCGTAGCTGATTATATCAAAGAGGCATATCTCCAGTATGTAAACATGGGCGTTGACGCTTTCCGTCTCGACACTGAAAAGCACATCAACCGCTGGACGCTCAACAGCGCCTATTTCCCGTACTTCACAGGCGGTCAGTATGAAAACTTCTACATCTTCGGCGAGGTTTGCGCCCGCTGGAGCGAGTTCATAAACGAGGGCGGCGCATCCGACTCCTGCTTCTTCTATACATGGAAGGAGACCGACAGCAATTGGATCGGCAATTTCAGCACAACACCGTGCGCGGATTCCTCTCACAACGGCACCAACATCAAACTGTCAATGCAGCATTACGGTCAGTATCAGGAGAGAAACGTACCCGAAACAAGTGACAATGCTTTCCTCAACGGCGTAAGCTATCATACTCCTGACTACTCCAAGTGGAACGGCACCGGTGTTATCGACTTCACCATGCACTGGAACTTTGAGAACGCTAACAAGGCGTTTGACACTGCCAAGGGTGAAGACTACGCTTTCAACGACTCAACATGGAATGTTACATACGTTGATTCCCATGACTATGCACCTGACTTCTGCCAGACGGTTCGCTATATCGGCGGCGAGCAGGCTTGGGCAGAGAACATGGATCTGATGTGGACATTCCGCGGTATCCCCTGCATTTATTACGGCTCTGAAATCGAGTTCAAAAAAGGTAAGGTTATAGATGTCGGACCTAATGCTCCTCTTGAAGAAACAGGACGAGCATATTTCGGCGAGAACATCACCGGCGACGTCACTGCTACAGATTTCGGCACATACACAGCAAGCGGCAACGCACAAACAACTCTCAACGCGCCTCTTGCAGTTCACCTGCAGCAGCTCAACAAAATCAGAAGAGCAATTCCCGCTCTGCAAAAGGGTCAGTATACAACATCTAACGTTTCAGGCGGCAACATAGCCTTTACCAGACGTTACACCGCAGACGGCGTTGACAGCCTCGCTTGCGTAGCTATTTCCGGCGGAGCTACATTTACCGGTCTTCCCAACGGAACCTACATTGACGCTGTTACCGGCGACGCCAAGACCGTTTCAAACGGAACCCTGACAGTTCCTTCCACAGCAAAGGCGAATATGCGCGTATACGTTTGCTGCGCTCCGGGCTTCCAGGGCATTTCCGGTCAAATCGGAACAAACGGAACATACCTCAACTAAGGCTTTCCAAATCTTGGAAATCTGAGATAACAAAACGGCGGCTTCTTCGGAGGCCGCTTTTTGTTACTCGGAACGATGGGGAATATTATATATACAAATGTATATAATAAGAAGACAAACAAGAAGGCGAAAAGAAAAATTAAAAAAATTAAAAAAATTTCAAAAAAGGGGTTGACAAATGGAAGGTGTTGTAATATAATAAGTCTTGCGCTGCTGAGAGATGCGGTAGTAAAAAACCACAAAAACTCAGCGGAAATGTGCAAAGGACCTTGAAAATTAAACAACGAAAAGAAAGAAACCCGTAATGACTTTGAGTTTAGTAAGACTCAAAAAATTACAGTGAGATG